>JAJFVB010000314.1 GCA_021372055.1 Desulfobacteraceae bacterium
GGTACCACCAGGATATTCTCTTCCTGCAGAAGCCTCACGAACCGAACGTCATCGGCCAGGGGGCTCCTGGGGAACAGATAGAAGGCTCCGGCCGGGACGGTAATTTCATATCCGCACTCCTGGAGGCCGGCAACCAGCCTGTCCCTTTTGCGCCGGTAGATATCGACGTCCACGCAGACGCCCTGGAGTTCCACCACGAGCCGCTGCATTATCGCGGGGGCATTTACGAACCCGAGGATCCGGTTGGCGAGAGAAAGGGCATCGACGATCTTCCCCGGTTCTTCCGCGGCCGGGCTGACCGCGACGAATCCGATGCGCTCACCGGGCAGCGAAAGCTCCTTTGAGTAGGAACTCGCAATGAGCGACTCCGCGTAGTGCTGAAACACGCAAGGCACCGCCAGGTTGTCGTATACGATCTTCCGGTACGGCTCATCGGCTACGAGATAAATGGTATGGCCGAACTCGCGGCTCTTGGCCTCGAGGATTTCGCCGAGCCTGTGGAGAGTCTCCTCGGAGTACACCTGGCCGGTGGGGTTGTTCGGCGAATTGATCAGAACAATCTTGGTCTTCGCGTTGACGGCCCGTTCCATCGCCGGAAGATCGAGGTTGAAGTCCGGCAGCGCGGGCACGGGCCTGAGTACTCCGCCGTGATTGTCCACGTAGAAGCCGTATTCCACAAAATAGGGCGCAGGGCACATCACTTCGTCGCCCTCGTTCAGAAGCGCCTTGAAAATAATATTGAGCCCGCCCGCCGCACCGCAGGTCACGACCACCTGATCGTGGGCCATGGATACGCAGTATTCCCTGCAAAAAAAAGAGGACATGGCCGTCCGGGTAGAAAGCAGGCCGGCGTTCGGCATATAGCCGTGCTTGCCGGGCTCCTCGCTTTTGGCCAGCTCGATAAGTTTTTCCCTGACTATGTCGGGCGGCGGGACATTGGGATTTCCAAGGCTGAAATCGAAGACCTTGTCTTCGCCGTGAATTTTCTTAAGGCGTCCCCCCTCCTCGAACATCTTCCGTATCCAGGAGGAATTCTCCATAAATTGACGCATTTTTTCCGCAACAGCCATTTCTTTCCAGCGACCTCCGGCAAATAGATTACAAATTCGGCAACCTGACGATTTTCAAGATCTTGCTTTCCGTTCGGCACTATAAGAGAGATTTGCACCGTTATGCAAGCATTCTGTTCCGGGTGAAGCCGGCAGGAGGGGAGTCCGGCAGGATTTCGGGCCGGGAAACCGATTTTCCCGCGCCACAAAAAAACGGGCCGGAGCCTTTCGGCCCGGCCCGCGGGTTTTGCCTTGCTTTGACCCCTACCAGTCGGTTTCGCCTTTGAGGTAGCGGTCTATATCGGCGGCCGCGCGTTTTCCTGCGCCCATGGCGCTGATAACGGTCGCAGCTCCCGTGACGACGTCGCCGCCCGCCCAAACGCCCTTAAGCGTGGTGCGGCCGTTTTCGCCTTTGGACACTACCGTGCCGTGCTTCGAGCGCTGCAGCCCGTCGGCGTTCACGAAGACCAGCGGATTCGGGCTGGTGCCCAGAGCCATCACAACCTGGTCCACTTCCATGTCGAATTCGGAGCCTTTAATCGGAACGGGGCTGCGGCGTCCGGATGCGTCCGGCTCTCCCAGTTCCATCCGAATGCAGCGCATGCCGCGAACGGCGCCCTTCTCGTCTCCGTAAATCTCGATGGGGTTGGTCAGGAAATCGAAAATAACGCCCTCTTCCTTGGCGTGGTGGACTTCTTCCAGCCTTGCGGGAACTTCGGCGGAAGACCGCCTGTAGACGATATGGACCTCGCCGCCGGTCTCCTTGCGGAGCGACTGGAGGCGCAGGGCGCATCGCGCCGAGTCCATGGCCACGTTGCCCGCGCCGATAACGGCGACTTTCTTCCCGACCTTGACGGGCGTGTCGAACTCGGGGAACTGATAGCCGCGCATGAGGTTCACGCGGGTCAGGAATTCGTTTGCGGACATGACGCCGTTGAAGTTGATTCCGGGAATGCGCATGAACATCGGAAGCCCCGCGCCCGTTCCCAGGAAAATCGCGTCAAATTGTTCCTGAAGCTCGTCCAGTGTGAGCGTGCGTCCAATGACGTGGTCGGTGAGGATTTCAATGCCGAGCGCCTTGGCGCAGGTATCGATCTCGGAGCGGATAACGGCTTTCGGAAGCCGGAACTCGGGAATGCCGTAGACGAGCACGCCTCCGGGCGTGTGGAGGGACTCGAATATGGTCACGGCATGTCCCAGCCTGCCCAGATCGACCGCGCAGGTAATGCCGGAAGGCCCCGAGCCCACGACGGCGACTTTCTTCCCGGACGGAGGCTCACTGGATGCCTTGCAGGTATTGTTTGCCAGTTCGTAGTCGCCGAGGAACCGTTCGATGCGGCCGATAGCCACCGGCTGGCCTTTCTTGCCCAGAATGCAGCGCGATTCGCACTGAACTTCCTGGGGGCAGACCCTGCCGCAGATCGCCGGAAGGTTGTTCTTTTCCTTCATTATCCTTACGGCCTTGGCCATGTCGCCTTCCCGCACCGCTTCGATGAAAGCGGGAATGGTCACTTCGACGGGGCAGCCTTCCATGCAGAGCGGCTCTTTGCACTGGAGGCACCGTTCGGCTTCCAGCCGGGCCAGTTCCAGGGTGAAACCGAGGGCCACTTCGTTGAAGTTCTGCACACGCGCCTCGGGCGCCTGCACGGGCATATCCTGACGTGCTATTTTCATCCGTTCTTTTTTCGTCAATGCAGCCATCTACTTACTCCCCTCCGCGACCGCGCGGTCCAGGTTGCACTTGTGGCTCTCACGCCAGCGATTCACTGCCGTCTGTTCCTCTGAGCGATAGAATGCCATCCGCGACAACAGATTGTTCCAATCCACCTTGTGGGCGTCGAACTCGGGGCCGTCCACGCAAACGAACTGCGCGCCGCCCTCCATGAGCACCCTGCACCCGCCGCACATTCCGGTTCCGTCGACCATGATCGAGTTGAGGCTGACGATAGTCGGGACGTTGAACGGCTTGGTCGTGGCCGCGACAAATTTCATCATGATGGCAGGTCCGATGGCCCAGATTTTCGCCACCTTGCCGGGCTGCGACTCCAGAATTTCCTTGAGGGGGACCGTGACAAGGTCCTTGCGCCCGTAGCTGCCGTCATCGGTTGTGACGATCAGTTCATCCGAAACGGCGCGCATCTTGTCTTCCCAGAGCAGGAGGTCTTTGGTCCGGGCTCCGATAATCGAAATAACGCGGTTTCCGGCTTCCTTGAGAGCCCGGGCGATCGGATAGACGGGGGCTATCCCGACGCCGCCGCCAACGCAGACCACGGTGCCGAAGTTTTCGATTTCCGTAGGATGTCCCAGCGGGCCCACAATGGTCTTGAACGAATCGCCCACCTGCATCTGACCCATCTGCATGGTCGACTTGCCCACTTCCTGAAAGATCATCGTGAGCGTGCCGGCCGCCCGGTCGTAATCGGCAATGGTGAGCGGGATGCGTTCGCCGTGGTCGTGCATGAGCACGATGATAAACTGGCCTGCCTTGGCCTTCCGAGCGATCTGTGGCGCTTCCACCACCATCAGCTTCGTGACGTCACTCAGAACTTGTTTCTCCAGAATTTTGTACATTCCCGATTCCTTCAAAATTGATTTTGTTTGGTCAACAGCACTCGACTCGGGCCACTCGCGTTTTCTTTTGCGTGGTGCCCTCGAAGACCGAGCCGGTTCCCCTCCAGCCGGTTGCCTGAGCCAACCGCACCCATCCCCCGCCGGAATGAAACGAAGATTCCGGCACGGCAAACCCACCCACAGGGTGACCGACCGGCCGCCGGGACGGGGATGCTTGTGAAACATTTATTATTGAAACGTGCCCTAGAACTTCCTTCCCCTGGAATTGGAGTTTTCCAAAGAATTCAAGTGATTCAGAGGACTCTAAAGCGATCTGAGAAGCGATTCGTGTGTTCGAGATTAATAGTACATACCCCGTATTTTCATACCCCGTACCTGCTCTTTCGTCAAGGAAAACCGATATGCACAAGAAATTCCCCTCCTCGACCAAACACCCCTCGCCTCACCGGACGCCTGGAGCACGACGTATTAGCACGAAGGGATCAAAGGGAAAAAGTTCATTCTCTACGCAGCCATGTAAAATTATTCATAGCATGTATTACTTCGACTTAACACTCCGGAAACGCGGTATTTTTTTGCCTTTTCGCGAGCGGAGGATGTCCGGCGGCTTTCTTTGCGGGCTCCGGGTGTCCCTATGGAAATTATTCAAATCACCCCGCATTGTGGTATAAACTGGGTCCATTCTGCCACCACCCCTATCAGAGGAGCGAGAAGAGACGGATGAAAGTTGCCTACTTCAGCATGGAAATCGGCCTTAACGAGAATATCCCCACTTACAGTGGAGGTCTTGGAATACTCGCCGGGGATCATATCAAGTCTGCAGCTGACCTTAATATTCCGCTCGTTGCGGTCACACTGCTCTACAAACGCGGCTATTTCATCCAGAACATCAATCCTTTCGGGCTGCAGGAGGAGATGTATCCCTATTTCGATCCCCGCGCCTTCATGGAGCCGCTTCCTCTCAAGGTGAAGGTTCAGATCGAGGACCGCGACGTCCAGGTGGGAGTCTGGAAGTACAACCAGATCGGCACGTCGGGGCGGGTGCCCGTGTACTTTCTTGACACAGATCTACCTTCGAACGCTCCGGAAGACAGGCTTATCACCCAATTCCTCTACGGCGGCGACCAGCACACCCGGATTTCCCAGGAAACGGTGCTGGGAATCGGCGGCTATCTCGCCTTGAAGCGGCTCGAACCCAACATCACGACCTATCATATGAACGAGGGGCATGCCGTTTTCCTGACCCTGGCGTTGCTGAAGGATCTTGGCGGGGACAGGGAAAAGGTCAAGTCTCGGTGCGTTTTCACCACGCATACCCCCGTGCCGGCCGGCCACGACAAGTTCTCCTACGACCTGGCGGGAAAGATCCTCGGAGAGGCGCTTCCCTCGAACATCCGGCAGCTTGCAGGCAACGACATCCTGAACACCACGGTGCTGGCGCTCAATCTGTCCCGTGCCGCCAACGGGGTGAGCCAGCTGCACGGCGAGATTTCCCGGCAGATGTTTCCGGGCTATGAAATCGGGTCCATCACCAACGGTGTGCACCACCTGAGTTGGACCGGCCCCGAGTTCAAGGCAATTTACGACAAGTATGTTCCGGACTGGCGGAGCAAGCCCGAGGCCCTCGGGGACATCACCATCATTCCGGACAGCGAGATTTCGGAAGCGAAGCGGAAAGCCAAAAAGAGGCTCATCAGCTACATCAATTCCGTATCCGCGGCCGGTTTCACGGACGAGCAGCTGACGATTTGCTTTGCGCGCCGCGCGGCGGCATACAAACGCGCCACGCTGGTCTTCAGCGACCTCGAGTTCTTGTTCAACCTCTCCTTCGACCGCGTGCAGTTTGTTTTCGCCGGCAAAGCCCACCCCCAGGACCAACCGGGCAAGGAGCTGATCCGGGAGATCATCAACATCGGAAAGCAGTACGAGAACAAACTCCGCATGGTTTTCGTGCCGAACTACAATATCTGGGTCGCGGGGCTTATGACCTCGGGCGCCGATGTCTGGCTGAACACTCCCAGGCGTCCCCGCGAGGCGAGCGGCACGAGCGGGATGAAGGTATGCTTTAACGGCGGCGTCAACATGAGCGTCCTGGACGGATGGTGGCGCGAGGCGTGCCTGAGCAGGGTAAACGGCTGGGCGATCGGCGACGACGAGGACCAGTCGGATGACATGGCCGCGGCGGCGCTGTATCAGGACCTGGACGACATGGTGACGACCTATTACGCAAAGCCGAAGCAGTGGCTTGGGATCATGCGCCGGTCCATATCGGATATAACTCCGCAGTTCAATACGCACAGGATGGTGCAGGAGTATTTCAGGAAATATTACAGATAGACTCGGGCCTGGAGAGCCGCCGGAACGGGCGGCGCATCCACGGGCTCTCCTGTGCCGGCCCGCATCCCGGACCTCCTCTTCCCATTCCACGTAGCCGCAGGGAATGCACCAGGGAACGCTTTTGAAAAGCGCGGGGAGCTTTGCGTCCCCCGCGCCCCCACGCCCGCTGCGCGGCTCATTTTTGCGCTACGGCTGCGGGGGGAATCATTCCCCCGCTCTTTGGTGTCCCGAGAGGCATCGACGTGAACGCAATTTGGTATGACCAGGATGATTCCGCCCCCTTCCACCAGGACCGCGGCCACGCCGGCGACGGGATTGCAGAACCCTATTGTGCTTTGACTTTTTCGTCGAGTTGGTTCATTTTGAGTGTGAAATCATGGGGATTTCAGGCCAATTGCCCAAATCGGAGGAGTGGATGAAAATTGAGCAGATCCCGGTAGGCTTTATGCAAGTATTCTGTTACTTGGTCTACGATGAGAAATCCATGGAAGGCATCCTGATCGACCCCGCCGGAAACGAGGAAGACCTTCTTCAGCATATCAAGGACAAGAGCATAACCATCCGGTACATCGTAAACACTCACGGCCATGCGGACCATACGTGCGGAAACGAGTCGATCCGCCGGGCAACCGGCGCCAAGGTGGTGATGCACGAATCCGACGACATTTACTATCAGAAGGCCGAGAGCAAGACATTCGCCAGGAATATGGGCTTCCAGAGCCCCGAGCCCGCCGATGTTCGCGTCCGTGACGGCGAGGAAATCGCCTTCGGCAGTCTCACGGCCAAATTTATTCACACTCCGGGACACACCCAGGGGGGATGCTGCGTTCTGGTGGACGGAAATCTCTTCACGGGCGATACGCTTTTCGTGGGCGCGGTGGGCAGAACGGATCTGCCCGGCGGATCCTTCAAGCAACTGATCCAGTCGCTGCAGAAACTCGTCCGGACCCTTCCTCCGGAGACCGTCGTCTGGCCCGGCCATGACTACGGCGAGCGGCCCCGGTCGACCCTCAAGAGGGAAGCGGAGACCAACCCGTATATTCTTGAGTACATGGAAGATTGAAAGCGCAAGTCGATCTTGACTATCTCTGTTTTTACACGCCGCTCGGGTGGATCGTTGTCGCCGAGAGTGCAGCGGGGATCGCGATGGTCTTTTTCCTCGGCGGCGAAAGTCCGTCCGGGGCATCGGTTGAAGAAGCCGTTTTGAAGGAATACCCTGCCGCGCGCGTAAAACCCGGCGGTTCGGGATTGCTTGATACGGCAAAAGAGAGCATCCTCGCATACCTGCTGAAGGGGATGAGGTTGCCGCATGTCCCGGTTGACCTGCGCAAGGGAACTCCCTTCGACAGGGAGATCTGGAATGCGATAGGCGAAATTCCGTTTGGAGAAACCGCATCCTATGCCGACGTAGCCAAGGCTGCGGGGCGGCCCCGGAGCATGAGGGCGGCCGGCGGGGCGTGCGGCAGGAATCCGGTGCCGCTTTTTGTGCCGTGTCATCGGGTGATAGCGAGCAATGGGAAACTGGGCGGCTTTTCGGGCGGCCTGCATATCAAACGGGCCCTGCTCGACCTTGAAAAAACCGGCAACTGACCCGGTTTGCCAAGAATTTCTTTGAAGAACTGGAGGATCTTTTGAAAAAGGACAGTATCAAAAAGGGGGAACAGATCGCGCCGCCGTCGGGCAAACTCGGAATACTGATTCCGGGTATCGGGGGCGCTGTCAGCACGACTTTCGTCGCCGGCGTGGAACTGATCCGGCGCGGCCTCGCCGAGCCCATCGGTTCACTTACTCAACTCGGTGCGATCCGGCTCGGAAAGCGCTATGAACACCGCGCTCCCAAGATCAAGGAATTTGTTCCTCTTGCAGGCCTGGAGGACATCGTATTCGGCGGCTGGGACATCTATGAGGCCAATGGATTCGAAGCCGCACTCTATGCGCGGGTGCTCAAGCGGGAACACCTCGATCCCATAAAGGATTTCCTGGGCGGGATTTCTCCGATGAAGGCCGTGTTCGACCGCCGGTTTGTAAAGAACCTCGACGGGACGCACGTGAAAAGCTCCGCCGGACTTGCGGAACGGCTTGAGGAACTCAAGGCGGACATCGCCGAGTTCAAGGCGCGCAACGGGATCGACCGGCTGGTGATGATCTGGTGTGGAAGCACGGAAGTGCATCAGAAGCCGCAGGAGATCCACCAGTCTGCGGCGGCCCTCAGGGAGGCCGTCAACCGGAACGACCAGCGGATCGCTCCGAGCATGCTCTATGCGCTGGCCGCGCTCGAAAGCGGCATCCCCTTTATCAACGGCGCACCCAACCTGACAATAGACATTCCGGCAATGCTGGAACTGGCCGGGAATAACGGCGTGCCTGTCGCGGGCAAGGACTTCAAGACCGGCCAGACCCTGATGAAGACAATCCTCGCGCCGGGGCTCAAATCCAGGCTGCTGGGCCTGGAGGGCTGGTATTCGACGAACATACTCGGAAACAGGGACGGCCTGGTGCTCGACGACAAGGATTCCTTCAAGACCAAGGAAGAGAGCAAGCTCTCGGTCCTGGAGTACATTCTGCAGCCGCACCTCTATCCTTCCCTGTATAAGAACTACTACCACAAGGTGGCGATCAATTATTACCCGCCCCGCGGCGACAACAAGGAAGGGTGGGACTGCATCGACATTTTCGGCTGGCTCGGATACCCGATGCAGATCAAGGTGGACTTCCAGTGCCGTGACAGCATTCTTGCCGCTCCGCTGATCCTGGACCTCGTCCTCTTCATGGATCTCGCGCAGCGCTCCGGCATGAGCGGCATTCAGGAGTGGCTTTCCTTCTATTTCAAGAGCCCCATGGTGCAGGAAAATCTCTATCCCGAGCACGACCTGTTCATCCAGTCGATGAAGCTCAAGAACACCCTCCGCTATCTGATGGGAGAGGAGCAGATCACCCATTTCGGGCTCGACTATTACATGAACACATGCGAGCCTTGCGAGGAGCCGAAAAAGTAGGTTCTCCGCTCGCGAAGCAAAGGCTTTGGCGCGGAGGGGCGGTTCCTCCGGATGCGCCGGGGCTTAGGCGCGCCTTCGTTATATATAGCTGCGGTTGGGAGAAGACACGGGTTGCGGGGGGGAGTCGCTCCCGCGGCCCGGTGTTTTCGCCCATGGCATGGGCCGGCCTCCCCCGCCGGTTCTCGTGGAGCCGAGGGCTGAAATCCCTCCATTCGTGTCGGGTGCGCTCCGGAACGGCCGAATCTGTGCCGGTGCGAGTCCCCCGAGGTTTCGGCTCTGTGCCCGGATCGTCATCTTCACTTCACGGCGATGGGGCTATTCGTCTTCTTTCCGGTATGCTGTCCTGCAACTCAACGAGAAGAAACGGCCGATGGCTTTCATGCCACTTCCCTCCAGCATATCGACCCGCATAGCCCTCGGGCTCGGGGTGGTATCCGCTTTGGCGGCCTGCGTCGTGATAGTCGCGGTGCGCGACGAGTGCAGGCGCCGCACCCTTTATGAAGCCGAGGCCAAGGCCCGGATCATTCTCGATCATACGCCCTCTCTTCACGGATTCGTGCCCACCGGGCCGCTGCCCGCGCAATTCAAATGGTCGGACCCGGGGCTGCGCAAATTCATACATCCGGCATGGCTGTCCTCGTCCGAAGCCTTTCGCGAACCCGATGAGCAATCCTTCCTTTTCGATATCAAGCATTATTATGAAAAACACTGCGCCATAAACGCTCGATGTCCCGGGAACGAAGCCGACCTGCACGAGCGCGGGTTTCTGGAGCAGCTGAACGCGGACCCGGATCTGATTACGAAGTCGGAGGTCGTGACTCTTGATGGAAAGCCCTACTATTCCCTCATGAGCCGGGGCCTGCGGATGGAACAATCGTGCGCCCAATGCCACAGCATTCCCGAGAAAGCCCCGGCCGGGCTGGTGGAAATGTACGGTCCCCAGCGGGGGTTTCACCGCGAACAGGGAAAAATCGTTTCAGCCGTTTCCATTCGGGTCGAACTCACTCAGGCCTATGAAGCCGCCGACCATTTTGCGATCAGGCTTTCGATCATGTTCCTGAGTATCCTTGCCTTTCTTTTCCTGTTTCAGCATTTTCTTCTGAAGGGCCTTTTCCTGCGCCCCCTCAGGAAACTGCGGGACAAGGCGCTGGAACTCGCCGCGAGCGACGAGCACCTGGGCGAGGCCATACCCACTGCTTCCAAGGAAGAATTCTCCGAGCTCACGGAGGCCTTCAACAGGATGTCCGCCAGTTTCAAGGCCCGGGTATCGGAAAGGAAGGCGGCCGAGGACGCGCTGCACAGGGAGCAGTTGCAGCTCGAGGCGCGGGTCGCCGCGAGGACGGAGGAGCTGTCCAGGCTAAATGAGCAGCTTATGGCCGAGGACAGGGAAAAGGCTCAGATCCAGGCGGCTCTGATCCAGGAGCGGGATTTTGTCGAGTGTCTCGTCAATACGGCTCAAACGATTATTCTGGTCCTGGACGAGCAGGGAAGAATCGTGCGCTTCAACCCCTACCTCGAGAAACTCACCGGCGTGAAACTCGAGGAGGTGAAGGGGCAGGACTGGTTTTACCACTTTCTTCCCCTGGATTGCCGCATCAACGTAAGGCAGCTGTTTTGCCATGCGCTTGCGGGCGGAAACCACATGGTGTATGCGAATTTCATCCGGACCAGGGACGGCGGGATGCGCCTGATCGAATGGTGCAGCGCGGAGATGCGAAATCCGGATGGAACCCTTCTCGGCCTGCTTTCCATAGGCCAGGACATCACGGAAAAAAAGAAGGCGGAAGAGGCCCTGAAAAAATCCGAAATGCGGCTTCGGGACCTCTATGCCCAGCTCCTCAAGACCCAGGAGGAAGAGAGGCGGAAACTGTCCAAGGAGGTCCACGACTCGATCGGCTCGCCGCTGGCGGCAATAAAGATCGGGCTGGAAAACGCGGTGATGCAGCATGCCCGCTCCTCTGCCGGGGGAGTCGACTCGCTCAGGGCGCTGGCGGAGCTGGCGCAGCATTCCGTGCGCGAGTGCCGCAGGATCATGACCGATCTGCGTCCTCCGGTGCTGGACGACTACGGGATAACGGTCGCGATCAGGTGGCTTTGCGAGAGGTTTGAAGTCATATACCCTCATATTCGCATTGAAAAGAATATCGAGTTGAGCGAAAAGGAAATCCCGGAGTTTCTGAGGATCGTCCTGTTCAGGATCGTTCAGGAGGCTCTCAATAATGCGGCCAAACACAGCGGGGCGAACAACATCAGCGTTTCACTCAAGTGCGGCGAACAGATCGAGCTGATGATTCGGGACGACGGCTGCGGGTTCGATGCCGCCCAGGTGATGTCGAGCAAAGACCGTGAGGCGGGATTCGGAATCTCCAATATGAAAGAGCGAACGGAAATCTCCGGCGGTCTGTTTCTGATCGAGACCGGCTTGGAATGCGGAACCGCCGTGCATGCCCGTTGGCCTTACTAGATACTCTACCGGTCCCGGGAGGGACCGCCTTATAGGGGAATGGAATGCGGGACGAGGACAGGGACAAGCCCGAGCTTATTGCCGAGCTGCGCGAACTGAGGGCGAGACTCGAGGACCGGAAAAAGATTGAAGACGAATTGCTCAATGCCAAGAAGCTTGAGGCGATCGGGGTTCTCGCGGGCGGAATCGCCCATGATTTCAATAACCTTCTGTTTGTGATCCTCGGCAACGTCAACATGGCGCAGATGCGTCTCAGGGAGGGTGATCCCGCCCTGCGGCACTTGACGGATGCCGAGAAGGCGTGCCTCCGCGCAAAGGACCTGACGCAAAAATTCATTACGTTTGCCTCTGGAAGCGGCCCGATAAAGAGCCGCGTCGCGGTTCGGGAACTGGTCTCGAACCTTCTCACCCTGCTTCTTAGCCGATCGAACGTGAAGGCTGCGGTCGACATGCCGGAAGGCCTTTGGACCGCCGATGTCGATGAGGGCCAGATTCGTCAGGCCCTGAGCGGGATCATATCCAATGCCAGGGAAGCCATGCCCAGGGGCGGCACGATGCGGGTAAGCGCCGTGAACTACGTGGTTGGCGAGGAGGAAAGGGACGTGCTCGGCCTTGCCGAGGGCGGCGAGTTCCTGAAGCTGACCATTTCCGACGATGGGGTTGGCATAGCGGAAAACCATCTCGGCAGTGTTTTCGACCCGTATTTTTCAACCAAGTACAGGGGCAGCCAGAAAGGCATGGGGTTCGGGCTCGCCATTGCCCATTCGGTCATCAAACGCCACAAGGGCTCTATCAGCGTGGAGTCCAGGCAGCGCGAAGGCACGACCGTGACAATATTCCTGCCCGCAACCGCAGAGAAGCATATGCCCGAGGCAGCCCGTCCCGGCTACCGTCCCGTGAGCCGCAAGCGCGTGCTGGCGATGGATGACGAGCCTCTGCTCAATGAACTGATTCGAACGATGCTGGAACACCTCGGGTATGAAGTCGACGCCGCAACCGACGGAGAGCGGGCTGTCGAACTCTTCGCGGAGGCCCGGAATGCCGGGAGGTCCTACGACGCCGTCATACTGGACCTCACCGTCAAGGGAGGCATGGGCGGGCGCGAGACGATTCAAAAGCTCATGGCCCTGGATCCGAAGGTCAGGGCCGTTGTGTCGAGCGGTCACTCGGCCGATCCCATCATGTCCGATTTCCATGAGTACGGGTTCATGGACAAGTTGAAAAAGCCGTATGCGCTGGAAGAGCTCCGGACGGTCATGAAAAACGTTCTCGCCGTATAGGCGCCTGCATTAACTTCCGCCAAAATGATTCTTTTTGTATCCCCGCATGATTACAATAATCATACTGGATCTGCCGGGAGGTTGCCCGGATTTCACCTGGAGCCTGGTCTGCGATATGAAACGCTCGCTTCTCGAGTTCATTATATGCCCGGACTGCCTGCCGGATGAAGTGCCGCTTCGTTTACCCGAGGCCGAGTCAGAGGCCGGAGAGATCCTGCGGGGCACTCTGCGGTGCACCGGATGCGATCGGACCTATCCCATCGACGAGGGCGTGGCGCGGCTCATTCCATCCACTGCGGGCAATGCCCGCGGGCGGATCGACCGCTATGAGGGGGCGGAACTGCTTTCAGCCTATTTGTGGAGCCATTACGCGGACCTCTGCGCGGACCCCGATGCAACCGACGCCTACCGGCGCTGGGCCGACCAGATTGCCCCGACGACCGGACTGGGCCTGGATGCCGGGTGTGCGACCGGAAGGTTTTCTTTTGAACTGGCGCGAAAGTGTGAACTTGCCGTCGGCGTCGACCGGTCGGCGAGCTTTGTCCACACGGCGCGGAAGTTGCTCCGGGACCGCAAACTCGTCTTCCGGGTGCGCGAGGAAGGGAGCCTGCAGTCCGAAAGGACGGTCACAATTCCGGATGAATGGCCCGGTAACGTGGAATTTCTTGTAGCCGATGTCCAACGCCTCCCGTTTCGATCTTCCACCTTTGCCTGCGTTGCTTCGCTGAACATCGTGGATAAGGTGCCCCATCCCCTGGAACATCTTCGCGAGGTCAGCCGCGTGGGACGTACCCGAGGCGCTCAGGTCCTCTTCTCGGACCCTTTCTCGTGGTCCGAGGAAGTGAGCCCGCCCGAGAATTGGCTTGGGGGCAGGACGGAAGGGCGCTTCCGGGGCGCTGGCGTTGAAAACCTTGAGAGGCTTCTCTCCGGTGACAGCGGGATAATCTCTCCGAAGCTGACGGTTTCCCGCAGGGGAAACGTGTGGTGGAGAATCCGAAATCACCGCAACCATTTTGAGCTTATCCGCAGCGAGTTTATAAAGGCGGAACGCTGAGAAGGAACATTTGAATGCCGGATTTCGATTTTCTCGCCAAGGTGGCGCGAGAGGCGGGAAGGGCTATTCTCGAAGTCTACGGGACGGATTTTTCCGTGGAGTCCAAGGAGGACAAAACGCCTCTTACCCAGGCGGATACGCGGTCGCACCGCATTATTTCCGATGCCCTGCGGACCAGGTACCCCGACATCCCCATCGTGTCGGAGGAGGGACGCGAGATCCCGGTTGAAGTGAGGACCGGGTGGAACCGGTTCTGGCTTGTCGACCCTCTGGACGGGACGAAGGAATTTGTCAAGCGCAACGGGGAGTTCACCGTCAACATCGCCCTGGTGGAGGACCGGATGCCTTTGCTGGGGCTGATTTACATACCGGTCCAGGACCGCCTTTTTTTGGCGGACGTCCGCGAGGGCTGCTGGGAGGAGGGCAGGGAAGGCAGAAGGCGGCTCAGGGTGTCCGAGGTGCCGGAGCACAACCCGGTCCGAATCGTGCGCAGCCGCTCGCATCCGGCCAGGGGGCTCGAAGAATTGCTCCCGCTGATCCCTTCATATGAAATCATCCATCGCGGCTGCGCGCTCAAGTTCTGCGCGATTGCCGCCGGGGAGGCCGACTTCTATCCCCGGTTCGGTCCGACCTGCGAGTGGGATACTGCGGCCGGCCAGGCCATCGTGACCGCCGCGGGAGGGACCATGCTCAACCTGCGGGGCGGGCCTTTCCTCTACAACAAGAAAGAACTGGTGAACGGGCCGTTTCTGGCCGCCTCCAGCCGGGACTGGCTCGAAAAATCGGGAGTGCTCCGAAGGACGACCGAACTGATGCGCATTTGCGCTCAAGAATGTACCAAAGAACGTTTTTGAAAAGCGCGGGGAGCTGCGCCCCCCCTCCCCCACGCCGCTACGCGGCTCATTTTGGCGTTGCGGCCGCGGCCGTTGGCACCGAGCTTGTCGACAGTGAGGCGACGATGAAAAATCATTTGCAGGTTCTTCTGATCGATGACGATGAGGAAGACTTTCTCATAACGGCCGAGATGCTGGGCC
>JAJFVB010000042.1 GCA_021372055.1 Desulfobacteraceae bacterium
TCGATTACCATCGTCGTGGTGAGCCACGATATGAGCGTCCTGTCGAGCTATATCAAGACCGTGGCCTGCCTTAACCGAACGCTTTTCCACCACAAAGCGGCCGAACTGACCGACGAGATGGTCCACTCGGCTTACCACTGCCCGGTGGAGCTGATTGCGCACGGACTGCCGCACCGCGTGTTGCGAAAACACGAGCACGAGGAATCCTGAACACATGCTCGAAGCCTTTCAGTCCGAATTCATGCGTAATGCGCTTCTCGCCGGATTGCTGACCAGCCTGGCCTGTGGAGTCATCGGGACCCTGGTGGTCGTAAACCGGATTGTCTTCATATCCGGCGGGATCGCGCATGCGGCCTACGGCGGGATCGGACTGGCTTTTTTCCTGAAGATTCCCCCGCTGGCCGGGGCTGCGGGATTCGCTCTCGTCGTGGCCATGATCATGTCTGCGGTGACGCTCAAGAACAAGAAGCGGGCCGACACCGTCATCGGCGTGCTCTGGGCGGTGGGCATGGCGATCGGAATCATTCTCATCGATCTCACCTCCGGATATAATGTGGATCTGATGAGTTACCTCTTCGGGAGCATCCTTGCCGTCCCGCGGTCCGATCTGCTCATGATGGCCGTAATAGACGGCGGCGTGATCCTCACCGTCCTGTCCCTGTACAACAGTTTTCTCGCGATGTCGTTCGACGAGGAGTTTGCCAAGGCCATGGGCGTTCGGGTCGGCATGCTCTACTATGTGCTCCTCGGGATGATCGCCCTTTCGGTCATAATGCTCATACGGGTGGTGGGGCTCATTCTCGTGATCGCCCTGCTCACGATTCCGCCCTTTATCGCCGAGAAGTTCTGCCGTTCTCTCAAGGAAATGATGATCGCCTCCGTTGCGCTGAACTGCGTTTTCTCTCTTATCGGACTGTGGTTCTCATACAGCTTCAATCTCACCTCCGGAGCGGCGATTATTCTGGTCGCGGCGGTTTTCTTTTTTGCCTCCGTGCTTTTGGATCAGGTTCGCAACCGGTTGCCGCGGGCGTGAATCGCCTTGGGGGATCGGGCGGCGTCCATTGTTTTCCCGGACCTCCCGGTTTTTCCCACCGACGTCCCGGGACTTCGATATCTCCCGGACCGGGGACCTTTCCGTGGCGGAAGGGGCCATAGTGTGCCCGAAGTGTTAAGTGTCCTTGTAGTGCTTCGATAAAATTGGTAAGTTCCACAAATTCTCAGCACCGTGACGGATCGGTCCTTCGATTCGGCCGGTGGCTAAACTAAATTTCGCAGAGGTAGAGATCCTATGAAAATTGCGGTTATCGGAACCGGGTATGTGGGATTGGTGAGCGGAGCCTGCTTTGCCGAATTCGGACATGAGGTCACCTGCATCGATACGGACGAATCCAAGGTCGCCCGGCTCAAGGAAGGGTTCATCCCGATCTACGAGCCCGGCCTCGACACGGTTGTGAAAAAGAATATGCTGGCGGGGCGCCTCATCTTTTCCACCGACTACAGCCCCGCCATTCCGCAGGCCGAAGTCATCTTCATCTCGGTCGGCACCCCGGCCTCGCGCCGTGGCGACGGCTATGCGGACCTGACCTACGTCTACGAAGCGGCGCGCCAACTCGCCCCGTATCTGAACGACTACACCGTGGTGGTGAACAAGAGCACCGTGCCCGTCGGCACCGCCGCCCAGGTGCGCCGGATAATCCGGGAGACCAACCCGCAGGCGAGCTTCGACGTTGCGAGCAACCCCGAGTTTCTCCGCGAGGGCGCGGCGATAAACGACTTCATGCGCCCGGACAGGGTTGTGCTCGGCGTTGACTCGAAGCGGGCCGAGGAAACGCTTCAGGGGGTCTACAGGCCTCTTTACCTGATCGAAACGCCCATTGTCGTCACCACGATAGAAACCGCCGAACTGATCAAGTACGCGGCCAATGCCTTCCTGGCCACGAAGATCAGCTTCATCAACGAAATCGCGAACCTGTGCGAGGAAATCGGCGGCAACGTCCAGGATGTCGCCAGGGGAATCGGGCTTGACGGTCGGATCGGGAAGAAGTTCCTGCACGCCGGTCCGGGCTATGGCGGCTCCTGCTTTCCGAAGGATACGCAAGCACTGCTGCGCATTGCGCAGGAAAACGGGGTGGCGTTTCGCATCATCGAAGCGGTGATCGAGGTGAACTCCGCCCAAAAGGCGCGGATGACCCGGAAGATCAAGCAGGCTCTGGGCGGCAACGCGGGTGGGAAAACCGTGGCTGTTCTCGGCCTCTCCTTCAAGCCGGAGACCGATGATGTACGGGATGCGCCGGCCATGACCATCATCTCGAAACTGGTCGAGCAGGGCGCCCATGTGCGGACCCACGACCCGCAGGCGATGGACGAGGCGGCGAAGCTCCTGGCCGGGGTGACGTTTTGCGCGAACCCGTACGAAGCCTGTGAGGGAGCCGACGCCGTCGTGCTCATGACGGAATGGAACGAGTACCGGGCACTTGACCTGCTGCGCATCAAGTCGGCGCTGAAGACCCCGGTGTTCGTCGATTTGCGGAATGTGTACAGGCCTGCCGCAATGAGGCAGCTTGGCTTCAGCTACTTCAGCGTTGGAAGAGTACCGGTTGAGAGTGCGTAGATCCGGAATCAAGCCCGTTGCGTTATTCGTTTCCCTGCTTTTCCTGTTCGAGTTCTTCGGGCATTCGGGCTTAAGCCCCAAAGTGGGGTGCTTTTGCGTGCAACCCGCCGGGGCCCAGTCGCCGGAAACCGACGATTGCGGCCCCGCATCCAGATCCGGTACCGTACCGGTTTACAGCGTGAAAATCGTCAGGACCTTTCCCCACGACCCCACCGCCTTCACCGAGGGGCTTGTTTACGCCAACGGCGCTCTCTACGAGAGCACGGGGCTCAACGGCCGGTCGAGTCTCCGGAAAGTGGAGATCGAAAGCGGCAATGTCACCCAAAAATACGACATGCCCTCTCAGCACTTCGGAGAGGGTCTGACGATGTGGAACGGCCTCCTCTACCAGCTCACCTGGAGGTCGAACCGGGGATTCGTCTATGACTCCGAGTCCTTCGCGCTCAGGGACACATTCAATTTTGCCGGCGAGGGATGGGGACTTTCCCATGACGGCACGAACCTGGTCATGAGCACCGGCGGCAGCAAGCTCATATTTCTCAACCCGGACGGCTTTGCCCAGGAAAGGGTCCTTCCGGTGGTCGACAGGGGACGCCCCGTGCAGCTCCTGAACGAACTCGAATTCATAAACGGCGAGATTTTCGCCAACATCTGGCAAAAGGACGTCGTGGCGAGGATCTCCCCCAAAACCGGGGCGGTTACGGGCTGGATCGACATGTCCAGCCTGCGCGAGGCGGTCTCGGACTCGGATAATGCGGAAGCGCTGAACGGGATAGCCTACGATCCCGAGGGCGACAGGATATTCGTTACGGGCAAGTTCTGGCCGAGCGTGTTCCAGATCGAAATAGTCGGGGACTCGAACTCGGACGGGCCGCCCAGGCAACCTCTTCCGCCCGGCCCCTCGTAGAGCGGCTATAGATCCAGTTCTTCTTTCGTGAGCGCCTGGAGGCCGCTTTTCCCCAGCCTCCAGCCCTCTTTTTCCGAGAAATACCATTTCTGGGAAGTCGTGACCGTCTCAAGCGTGGGAGAGGACATCCGGTAGTACTGGAAAAAGATGACGGCCGTGCCCTTCATGGACTTCTCGTCCAGATTCACTTCCCTGATCTGGTAGTCGAAAATGCGGATCTTTCCTTTGAACTTGTCGACAACGGTCCAGAACTGCTCTTTTTTGGCCAAAGGGATCCAGACGCCCGCCGATTTATAGTCTTCCCACCGGAAGTCCTGGTTGAAAGCTTCCACCGCGCCTTTGAGGTTTTCGGCCTTCTTCTTTTCGCCTCCCCCCATGGAAGCGCAGGAAGCGGAAAAGATCAGCAGGATCACAACGAAAACGATTCTTGAAACGGCCATTCTGCACAGCGTCATTCCATTTCCCCCGGGGTCAGTTAAAAGGATAAAGATCAAGGGGCCGAAGGGCTTTGGGCTGGAGTTCATTCTGATACAGAAAGCCCGTCCGATCAAGGTTTTTCGACCCTTGCGAAAGTCGCGAAAAGAGTTGATTCATCCTTCCATTTCAGTGTATTTCGGGTTGCACATGGGGTAAGATAACTCTTACCCAAACTACCCTAATTCGAGCGAAATCCTGATGACAGAATACGTCTGGTGCAAAAACGACGAATGCAGAATCCCCGCATTCAGGTGCATTCTGTGCCGGCATGACTGCTATGAAGTGCGTGGCCGGGCGCGCGAGGGAGAGGTGAGCCAGGCGTTTGAAATTCTCAGAAGTTCCGGAAAATTCAAGGAGCATTTCATAATGAAGCGCAAGGACAACTTGGAGGCCGTCCAGAACCAGCTTTCTTTTTTTGCAGAGAAGAAAAAGGAACAGGAAGAAATGGGAATGGAAACAAACGAAAGCGAGAATGGAAGCAGCGTTTTTCTCCTGGAAGACGGAAAGATAAAACCGTTTTCCGAAGACGAGTACACGGCCTCAACCCTGTACCAGGCGGTGGATTCCTTCAGTGTCGAATGCCGTCTGGTTCGTCCCGAAGAGCCCGGAAACCTGGTCTTCGAGGGCAAGAAACCGACCCGGAAAACCGTGCCCATCCTGGTCAAGAAAAACGGCGAATGCGTGATGCTGAACTCCTGGGATGAACTCGAGTCGCAGCCGTCCCAGCTTGCCGATGCCCGGGACGTGGTCGGGGCCGTGCCGGTGAAAAAGGTTTTTGTCCTAAAGAGAAAATAGCCTGTCCGTTTCCGGGAACCCGCATCAACCGCGCCTGTCGCGGTTTCCGTGGCTCGTTCATGCGGCCCCTCAGGGAGCCGTCCGCGAAAATTCGCCCGAAGGCAATGCCCCGCTATTCCTGCGGGCCGGACGGGTCGCCCTCGTGCCCCCGCTTGTACTCTATCAGGTCCTCCCGGTATTCCACGCTGTATATGTAGAGCATGATCATGGCAAAGCTCAGGATGAGGGGCCCGTAGAGGATTCCTCGAAGGCCGAAGTACTGGACTCCCCCGAGAATTGCCAGGAAGATGTAGAAAGGCGACATCTTCGATTTGCCCTTCATGAGGGACGGGCGGATTATGTTGTCGATGATTCCCGGGAGCACTATGGACCATATTGCAAGAAAGACCGCGGACCCCGTCTGTCCGAGAAGGACCAGATAAAGTGCTATGGGTATCCAGACAAGGAAGGTCCCGACTATGGGGATCAAGGAAGAAAGAGCCGTCATCGTACCCCAAAAAAGGCCCGGAAAACCGAGGATGGCCACTGCGACACCGCCCGCGATGCCCTGCAGAATAGCCGTCAGAAAAGTCCCGAGGAGGACGGATTTGGCCACAACCCGGATGCCGTTGATGATGCGGTCTTCCTGATGCGAACGCAGAGGTGAGACGTGTCTGGCCTGCTCCACCATCTCGCTGCCGTCACGAACGAGATAGAAGGCGATGAATACCATCACGAAAAACTGCGCGATGAGGCTCGCCATATTGCTGAGGATGCTTGCAACCTTGCCCAGCAGGAACTGCCCTATGTTCTTGCTGACGGTGAGAATGTCATTGGAAATTTCCGTCTTGTCCAGGGTCAGGAAAGTGAACCGCTCCTGGAGCCTCGCAAGATAGTCGTTGATCCGGGGGTCCTGGACGAGATTCTGGAGGCCGCCCGTTTTTATCCAGTCGTTTACCTTGTTGACCGTGTCCAGGCCCTGGGCCACCAGCGCCGAGGCGAAAAAGAAAACCGGCAGGGCGATTACGAAGGTGATGATCAGGACGATAATCAGTGCGGCTAGATTCTTTCTTCCTTTCAACTTGCGTTCGAGTATGACCTGGAGCGGTTGGAACAGCGTGGCGCAGACAATTGCCAAAATGAGCGTATCGAGAAAGGGAAAAAGGATCAGATAGGATAGGTAGAAGGAAAAAAACAGGATTACCAGGAGAAAAATCCTGTATCCGCGGGGCCTTTTGGATTGGTCCATCATGTCCTCTTCCAACTCGGGCATTGTTTCGAGGCTCTCCGAATTATCGCAGAGCGGCCGCTTTTTTGCGGAACTGCGCGGCCTTGGCTGCATCACCCATCTCGCGATACAGGTCGGCCTTCAGCAGGTATACCTCCTTTAATCTGGCAGGGTTGCCGCTGTAGAGAAGTTCGGCTTTCTTTGCGAACTCCAGGGCTTTGGGTTTGGAGTTTTTCTGCTTCCAGGCACGGGCCAGGAGCATGAACGCCTCCGCGTTCTGAGCATCGATATTGATCGCCCGTTCCAGCAGCGGAATAGCAGAGTCGGGCTTGCCCCGGTCAAGCGTTCCCTTGGCCTGGTTTACGAGTTGCATCGAGGCCTGGCGATGAGGCGAGAGGGCGGGTTCCTGCTTCTTTGAAGCCCGGGGCTTCGGTGCCGGGGGCTTTGCCTCCTGCTCGGCCACGGGCTCCGGGGCCGGCTTGGCGACCGTTTGGGGCTTAGGCTGAGGGGCGGCCTTGGGAGCCGGTTGGCCTTGCGACGGCCCGGGCGGAGGGGGCGTAACCGGAATGTCCTGCTTCTTGAACTTGGGCGTCTGCGTTATGGCGCCGCCGCTTGGCGGGGGGGGCTGCTGCGGCTGGGAGGGAGGCGGCGCGGGACGATAGGACCCCTGATGGGATGTTTCGGGCGGTATGTATACGGGTGGCCGGGAGCATGCCGCAAGAAGGAAAACGCATGCGAGCAGGACGCCGCAAAGGCCGGCCGGCACCCGTTCAGGTCCGTTTTTTCCAGAACATGGTATTACGGAGGGAATCGCCATAATCACGAATTCCTGGTCCAGGTAAGGGTGAGAGAATGGAAACTGTTACGATTGCGGTCCGGATTCGTTCGGCTGATGAATGCGCCGCCTTAAACGCGATATTTTATTCTCTGTTATGAATTGTGCAATAACCATTCGGCGCGTTTTCGTATAAAAAAAACTCGTACCTCTGGTCGCGGCATCGCCCGCCGGCCAGCATCCCCGATTCGCTGCAAATCACCTTCTGCACTACCCCGGGCGGAATCCGGAAAGCCTGGGGATTTATCCACGGCCGCACCGTCTGAACGAATCTCGCCCATATCCTGGCCGCTCCCTGAGCCCCCGTGAGGTGGGTGGGCCTGTTGTCGTCGTAGCCGACCCAGACGAGCACGAGCAGGTCGCTGGTATACCCGCAAAACCAGGAATCCCGGTAATCGTTGGTGGTTCCCGTCTTGCCCGCGCATTTGAAGTCGATTCCGAGTCGCCTCAAGTGCTTGGCGGTTCCCCGCTCGACGACTCCCTCGAGAATGTTGGTGATGAGAAACGCCTTGGCGGGCGAGGTGACGGTGGAGAATTCAATGGTTCGGCGCTCCTGGACGTCGCCGTCTTCGGCGATGATTTCCTTGAGACTCAGGAGAAAGGGTTTCTGGCCGTCGTTATCGAGCACGGCGTAGGCTCGCGCAATCTCGATCGGTGTGACTTCAAAAGCCCCCAGGGCAAGAGAGGGAACCGCTTCCAGGGGCGATTCGATCCCGATGCACCGAAGAGATTCGACCACCCTGTCCAGGCCGTTTTCCACCTCGAGGTTCACCGTTGCG
>JAJFVB010000045.1 GCA_021372055.1 Desulfobacteraceae bacterium
CCCCCCTTGGGCGCGGAGGGACCGGCAAAACCCGCAATCACTGCGATCTGCTTGACTTTATTTTTATATCTCATTAGAGTTCTCCGATTAGTCTAAAATAAGAGAATGAAGCGGATCCCGATTTTCACGCGTTCGGACTGGAAAGAGAAGCTCATGCGACCGCAGGTTCTCGTTATCAGAATCATCCTCGGGCTGATTTTCGGAGCTTTACTGACACGCGTTTTTTTCCCGGCCGGCGGTATGGGGCTCATGTTTCTCATTGCCGGTTTGCTTGTCTTTTTTGCATATGTTTTTGAATATGTGCACAAAAAAGGCGATTCGTAGGAGTCGGGTTACACAGTTGTCCGGAGGCGTGACGATGCGCTTCCACGGGAGACACGGGAGAATAGAGTATGTGGGAAAGGCCCCCCGGGAGACGGATGCCTGAAAGAGACGGGCAGCCGCCCAGTTTTGAAGAGATCATAAAGTGGATCAAGGACCGCTATAAGTCTTCTCCCTCCTCGAGCCGCCAACCGGTGATCCTGTTGATCCTCGTGGTGTTGATCGTTCTGGTGCTGATCAACTCCTACTATACGGTCGATCCCCAGGAGACCGCCGTTGTCCTCCGGTTCGGCCGATATACGGAAACCGCCGACGCGGGGCTCCATTTCAAGATCCCCTTTGGAATCGATTCCGTCCGCAAGGTCGTGACCGGCCGGGTGCTCCAGCGCGAATACGGGTATCGGACCGTTCAGCCCGATGTGCGCTCCAGGTTCGTCGAGAAGGGCTTTGAGGAAGAATCCCTCATGCTGAGCGGAGACCTCAATGTCGTCAATCTGCAGTGGACGGTGCAATACAAGATAAAGGATCCCGTCCAGTACCTTTTCCGTGTGAATGTGGTTGAGGCGACCCTGGACGATATTTCCGAATCGGTCGTTCGCCGCATCGTGGGAAACCGGTATGCCGACGAGGTCCTGACTGTCGGCCGCGCATCCATCGCGGACCAGGCCAAAAAGGAAATCCAGGAAATCATGGATACCTACAGCACCGGTCTGCAGATCGTGACGGTGAAGCTCCAGAACGCAAATCACCCCAATCCGGTCAAGGCCGCGTTCAATGAAGTGAACGAGGCGCGGCAGGAAAAGGAACGGATGATCAACGACGCGCAGCAGGCGTACAATCAGAAGATTCCCAAGGCGATGGGCGAAGCGCGCCAGACCGTGAACCAGGCTGAAGGGTACGCGCTCGAGCGCGTGAACCGAAGCGAGGGCGAGGCCAAGCGGTTCCAGGACATACTCGCCGAATACTCCAAAGCCCCCGATGTGACCCGGCGCAGGATGTATCTCGAATCCTTCGAGGCTCTGACGGCGCGCATCGATCACCTGTACGTGATCGACGAGGTGCAGAAAGGCATCCTGCCCCTTCTGGATCTCAACAAGATGATGGGGCACAATAAGGCCCAGGCAGATCCGACATCGCAGCCGCAAAAAGGGCAATAGCCCTTCCGAAATAGGTGGGCCGCCTGGAGGCGGAAAGCAATTGCCCGGCATTGCGGGCTGCAATACTTCTTATGAAAAGGATATCGCATGGTTCCACGCGGAGCCAGAATTCTGGTAGTTTTCCTGATCGTACTGGCGGTGGTCATCGGAGCTTCGGCTTTTGTCGTAAGCGAAACGGACCAGGTGATCATCACCCAGCTTGGCAGACCGATCGGGCAGCCCATCACCGCTGCCGGCCTGCATTTCAAGATTCCATTCATCCAGACCGCCAATTTCTTCGAAAAACGGATCATGAAATGGGACGGAAGCCCCAACCAGATCCCCACCAAGGACAAGAAATACATCTGGGTGGATTCCACGGCGCGGTGGCGGATCAAAGACCCTTTGCTGTTCCTGATGCGCGTGGGCTCCATTGGGACGGCGAACAGCCGGCTCGATGGAATCATCGACTCTGTCGTTCGCGATCACGTTTCGAATAACGACCTGGTGGAACTGGTTCGAAGCGAGGGTTGGGCCGAAGCCAAGCAGAAGCTGCAGGAAGCCGGGATACCGGACATCCAGTTTCTTTCGCCTTTCGAATCTTCCGAGGAGAGCGACCATCTCCAGAAAGGCCGTGAAAAGATCACCCGCGAGATGGTCGCGGACGCGTCCCGGGTTCTTCCCGAATTCGGGATCGAGATACACGACATCCGCATAAAGCGCATAAATTATGTCGAATCGGTTCAGCAGAAGGTTTTCGAGCGGATGATTTCCGAGCGCAAGCGTATCGCCGCCCAGTACCGGTCCGAAGGTGAAGGCGAACGCGCAGCTACGCTCGGTCAGATGGACAGGGAGATGTCGAAAATCACCTCCGAGGCCTACAGGAAGGCCCAGGAGGTTCGAGGCAAAGCCGACGCGGAAGCCACACGGATCTATGCCGACGCGTTCGGCAAGGACCCCGAGTTCTTTGCTCTGTACCGCACCCTTGAACTCTACCGCAATTTCCCTGCCAACAGCTCTTTCATGCTCAGTACAGATGCCGATATATTCAAGTACCTGAAGGGCAGCCGGGATATCCCCCGGAAATAGGAGCAGGAGAAGCGCAATGGCCTTTTACGAAGAGAACCCGCAATCCGTCACGAAGGCGGACGTCATCGTCGGCATACCGACATTCAACGAAGCCGGGAATATAGCCCAAACGACCGAGCAAGTGGACAGGGGCCTTAGCGAATACTTTCCGGGGATGGAATGTGTCATCATAAATTGCGACAATCACTCCACCGACGGGACCCGCGAGGCGTTTTTCGCCGCGGCGGGGAAGGTGCCCAGGATCTACCTGTCCTCACCGCCGGAGGAGAGGGGCAAAGGAGTAAACCTCCGGAATTTCTTCACAAAATCCAAGCAACTGTCGCCCAAAGCCTTGATCACCGTCGAAGCGGACGTCAGGAACATCGCGGCTCACTGGATACGCGACCTCGGGATGCCGATCATCAAAGGAGCCGGGTATGTCTGCCCGCTCTATGTTCGTCACAAATACGAGGCGACGCTGACCAGTTCCTTCCTCTACCCTCTGCTTCGATGCCTCTACGGCCGGCGGGTCCGGCAGCCCAATGTCGGTGATTTCGGCTTCAGTCCGAAGATGCTCGACATTTTCCTGGAAGCGCCCTTTGTCAACGAGCATATCGGCAACTACGGCATAGATATCTGGATGACCAACATTGCGCTCGCATCCCGCGTCCCTATCGTGCAGGCGTTTATGGGCGCGCCGAAAGTCCACCGCCTCAAAGATCCCGATGAACATCTCAGGACGCTTTTCCGCGAAGTCCTGAGCACGATATTCGAGTTAATGAAAGTCTACAAGAGCTTTTGGGAACAGGTAAAATGGAGCAAGCCGACCGCGCTGTCCGGAACGGATCTGTATGAGGTCGAAACACCCCTGCCGGTTGAAATCGATGCGGCCAAGCTGCACCGGCAATTTTTAGCCGGTTTCGACAGGTATTACGGCCTGTGGGAAAAGGTCTACGGACCGACCATTGTCCCGAAGCTGCAGGAAATAAGATCCATGGGACTTCAGCATTTCGCCTTTCCGACTCAAACATGGGCGACCATCATGTTTGATTCGGCCGCGGCCTACCAGCGAATGGATCAGGCCGCCAGAAACGAAATGCTTGACGCCCTGCTTCCTCTCCATCTTGGCAAGGTGCTCTCCTTCGTAAAGAAGACGGAAAGGATGTCGCTCCAGCAGGCTGAAGACTATGTGGAAACCGAATGCGCGATTTTCGAAGAAAACAAGCCTTACATCGTTAAGGTATGGGATTAATTAGAAGGGGGGTGGCCAATGCCGAAGATCCTTGTTGTGGACGATGAGGAGCACATCAGGCTTCTATATTCGGAAGAATTGAAGGAGGCCGGCTACGAGGTGATTACCGCCGAGAGCGGCTTCAAGCTGCTTGAGACGATCGAATCGGAGAAACCGGACCTTGTCATCCTGGACATAAAAATGGTCGATTATAACGGCCTGGACCTCCTCCAGGACATACGAAACCAATTCTATGACCTGCCGGTCATCCTTTCGACCGCTTACGACACGTTCAAGGAAGATATGAAATCGATTGCCGCCGATTTCTACGTGGTCAAAAGCTTCGATTTGACGGAACTCAAAAACAAAATCGTAATGGCGCTCGAAACAAGGCTGCCTTGACGGCCTTTGCCCTGCCCCTGGATTCGTCCGCCGCGTTCCGAAGAGTGTGTGGCGGGTAGTCCCGGTTTGTCCGATGCCGGAAATAGTCCCGGGAGGTTCGATCCAGATACGAAAAGCCGCTCGCAATGAACGGCTTTTCGTATTTTTGACGATATTTCGGAGGAATTACCTTCTTGCCTGGTATACCGTAACCGTCTGCCCGGCGATGGTCATTGTGCCCGTTCGGGCTTGACCGGCATTCCTGATCACCATGTATTGGACCGTTCCGCTGCCGGTCCCGCTCGCGCCGGACTTGATCGTGATCCAGGAAGCGTTGCTCTTGGCGGTCCAGGCGCATCCCGGCTGCGTGGTGACTGTAACGGTGCCGTTGGTCGTCACGGCCCTTGTCGATACGGCAGTCGGAGCCACGGTATAAGTGCACGTCGAATTGTATATATGCTTGTAGCCGTCGTAGGCAATCGTGTAGTAGCCGAACTCGCAACCGCCCGTGCCGAAGCGGGAAGCCGGCGCCAGCTGGCTGTAGGCGATCCTGAAATAGCCGCTCTCCCCCCAGCCGGGCCCCCAGCTGTTCTTTACGATAAAGCATTCGTTCTCGTCGTCGTAGCCGACTATCAATATGGCATGGCCGCCCTGATAATCGCCCGAAACATGCGAGTAGACGCCCGAGGAATATGAGTAGAAGTCGGCGTACACATCCATGGTTGTCGTGAGCGGACCGTATGAGTAGAGCGCGCTCTTCAGGGTGCTTGCATCGGGCGAAGTCGTTGCGACCCAGTGCCAGCCCTTGATCGCGGAGGTGTCGGTCCTCCAGTTGGGGCATGCCGCCTGGGAACAGGTGCCGTTTGCCTCCGTATACGGAAAGCAAGCCTCGATGGGAAGCCCCGTGTCGCGGATGTAATCCGAAGCATCGTCAACATAGCCGCCGCTGCAGTTCCCGGCCCCGCTGCACGATACCAGGAGCTGTTCGGCAAGGTCCAGCGTACTTTGAGAGCCGGCCGAGGCCATCAGCTGCTGCGACTCGAGGGTGGCCACCGTGGCGAACGCCCAGCAGCTTACGCAATCGCCCTGGTCCCTTACCGGCGTGATGTAACCATATGTCCTGTAGTCCAGGGAGGCGGGCGTAACATTCCTGCGACGCGGATTGGCTCTCGTGGAGGTGACGGTCGCCGGGGACGAAACGAGATTCTGCTTTGTCACGCCGAGCCGCATCAGCCTGCGATCGTCCGGAAGCTGGGTTACGGGTGTCTCGGCCGCCACCCATCTTGCTCCCGTGTTCCATATCGCCATGTTGTATTCTTCGACTTCGGTCTCGGCAAAGGCAACCGGCGCGCCGAAGAGGAACAGGCAGCAAAACAGGAAAAGCGCGGATACGACACATTTGTGGATGGTTTTCAGGGTAGGCATGCTCTCCCTTTCCTGAGAAAGTGATAAAAACAAGTACAGTTCCCGGCAATTTCTTCCCCGGGACAAATTCCCGGATCGAAATTCGGGTCGCTCATAGCTAACAGAAATGGCTGCCCTCACCGGAAGCGAGGGTCCGGTTCTATGCGGGACGGGCAAAGTTCCTTACAAAGTGCGGAACCGTTTAAAAGAGAAAGCAAAAAACGTACCCAATTCTTAAGGAAGTGACAGGATTTGACACTTTCGCCACACTCTTAGGAATTTGCGCATGGAAAGGCAAGAAAATAGTAAAAACCGGATCCTTTCCTTAAGGAAAAAACACAATTCGCTTTGTTTTTACCGCAGTTTTCCGCGCGGGGAGTGGCGCAAAATGCCCGCACCAGTCTTTCTCGAGCGGCCGAAATGGCGTCATGGGACAAATAGACTTGAAAGACCGTGCGGGGGTGATATATATGCCTGACTTATCATACCCAGGAAGGATCCGAAATCACGATGAACACCGTCCGCAACTGCCTCAAATCCCTGATCGGAGAGGCGATCCGGCCACTCCTGAAGGACAGCGGGGCGGAAATCAATATCGAGCTCGACATACCCAAGGTCGCGGCGCATGGGGACTATGCGTCGAACGTCGCGATGGGCCTGACCAGGGTCCTCAAGCGCAACCCGAGGGAAATCGCGCAGGGGATCATCTCCAACCTCCGGGATTCGGACAGCTTGCTCGAGAAGGTTGAAATAGCGGGACCCGGCTTCCTCAACTTCTTCCTCAAGCCCGAAGCCTGGTACGGGGTCATCCGCGACATAATCGCAAATCCGGAGGGCTACGGAAAGCAGGACCTGGGTAAAGGCGCCAGGATCCAGGTGGAATTTGTGAGCGCCAATCCCACCGGGCCGCTCCACATCGGGCATGGCCGCGGCGCCGCCATAGGGGACGTTCTCGCCAACATCCTTACGGAATGCGGGTACGACGTCCAGCGTGAATACTACATAAACGATGCCGGCAACCAGATGGACACTCTGGGCCGCAGCCTCTACTTCCGTTACCGGCAGGAATTGGGCGAAGACGTCGAATTTCCGGAGAATCATTACCGCGGGGAATATATGCGGGAACTCGCCCGGGAGCTCATCGGGCGGGAGGGGAAACGGTTCCGGAACTCCGAACCGGCCGAAGTGCTGCCCTTTTTTACCGACTATGCCGGCAGAAGCATCCTGGACGGAATAAAGGACGACCTCGATATCTTCGGAGTTCATTTCGACCGCTGGTTCAGCGAGCGGGAACTGCACGGCGTGGACTCCGTGAGGAAGACGCTGGAGCATCTCAGGGAGCGTGGGTTTATCTACGACTCCGAAGGGGCGGTGTGGTTTCGGAGCACATCGTTTGGCGACGAGAAGGACAGAGTGGTGATCCGCGCAAACGGGGCAAGCACCTACTTCGCGGCCGATCTCGCCTACCATCTCAATAAATTCGAACGCGGCTTCCAGGCAACCGTCGACGTCTGGGGCGCAGACCACCACGGCTATATCGAGAGAATGCGCGCCGGGGTCCAGGCGCTCGGCAGGGGAAAGGACGATTTGCGCGTCGTGCTCGTCCAGCTCGTGAACCTGCTGCGCGGCGGAGTGCCCGTGGCGATGAGCACGCGGGGCGGCGAGTTCGTAACCCTGCGCGAGGTCCTCGACGAGGTCGGCCGCGATGCGACGCGGTTCATCTTCCTGACCCGCAGGACGGACAGTCCTCTGGACTTCGACCTCGAGGTGGCAAAGGCCCAGAGCAACGACAATCCGGTGTTTTACGTGCAGTATGCCCACGCGCGTCTTTGCAGCATATTCGAAGTCGCGCGGGAACGCGGTCTGGAGTTCGACCTCGCAACGGCCGGAGCGGAAACGCTCGCCCTTCTGCGGTCTCCCCAGGAATTTGAATTGATAAAACTGCTCGGAGAATATCCGGATATGCTCGCCGATTGCGCCCGGTCGCTCGAGCCGCACTATATTCCATATTACCTTCATCAACTCGTCTCTCAATTCCACAGCTATTATCACGACAATCGCATCCTGGGCGACGATCCCGCTCTGACGCGGGCGAGACTTTGCCTGGCGGCGGCGGTGAGAAACGTTACCCGGAATGCGCTACGGTTGCTGGGGGTTTCCGCACCACAAAAGATGTAGAAATGCGAAACAGGAGGGCGGATTGATGAGTCGTCCCAAGCTGGTCGTCGTCAGCTCCGAACAGCCGGATCAACTCAAGGGCGGCAGGAAGTACCGTTTCGAATTGAGCAGGAAAAGGCTTACCGCCTATATTTTCTGCTCCTTTTTCGCGCTGTGCTTCATGTTTGTTCTGGGCCTTCTGGTCGGCCGGGGCATTGCTCTGGTCAATTCCGACGACTTCTCCGCCCGTGCCGAAATCATGCGGTTTCTCGGACTGGACAGACAGGTGGGGCAGCCTGCGGCCAAAGCCGGAGACAGCTGGAGCGATCCCCGCAAGATGCTCGAGTCGCTCAACTATTACGAAGACCTGACACAGAAAGCCAGCACCGTTCCTCCCCCCTCGGCCAGACCCGCACTCGCAGACTCCGCCGCTCCGGCAGCCGGGATGGAGCCGCCCCCCAAAGAAGTCACCAGGGAGGCAAAGCGCACCGTATCCCAACCCCAGCCGGTACCGGAAAGAGCCCCCGCGCCGGAGCCCGAAAAGCCGGCGAAGTCCCCTGCTCCGGGAGCCGTTTCTTTGCCGGGCGAGCAGTACACTCTTCTGGTTGCGTCCCTCAAAGACAAGGATAACGCGCAGCGTTTGTTCGATCAGCTGAGGTCCAAGGGCTATACCCCGCGCCTCGAAGCACTCGATCTGAACGGCGGCGGCGCGTGGACGCGCGTGCTGGTGGGCTCCTTTCAATCCCGCGAAGCCGCAATCAGATTCGCGGCCGAATTCAACAAAAAGGAAAACATGGAAGGCCTTGTAGTGCGCGAGTCCCACTGAGACCGGGGATACGGGCAAGGGGTGTGGCCGGACGCTCGGCGCTGGCGGCTGCCAGCCAATGGCCGCGGCCGTAGCGCCAAAATGAGCCGCGTAGCGGCGTGGGGGGGCGCAGCTCCCCGCGCTTTTCAAAAGCGTGTTGGTACATTTCATAAGCCGGTGGACTCTGGAGGCGCCTTCTGAACCCTTTTTTCTCCGCTTACAATTTCCTCATCCGGATCTTCGGGGCGGAGATCGTTTCGCTCGCCTCGCGCAAGTCTCCGGGCGACCCCGAGTTCAGGCACGGAAGGCTCGGCTGCTACGACCTCGCGTCCATTCCTTCGGGAAGCCCGAGAATATGGTTCCACGCGGCGTCCGTCGGCGAGGCGACGGGAGGGGTGGCGACCCTGCTCTCTCTCAGGGAGCGCCTTCCGGAAGCCGCCATGATCCTCACCAGCGGCACTCCCCAGGGGCTGAAGTTCGCCCGGGCACAGCTTCCGGAGAAAGTGGGCGTTTTCCCCTTCCCCCTGGATTTCCCCAAAGTCGTATCCCGTGCGATCGATACATTCAGACCCGATTTGTTCGTAAATTTCGAAACCGAGTTCTGGCCGAACTTTTACCGGCGTCTCCGCGATGCGGGAATACCCGCCGTGCTCTTGAACGGACGCCTCTCGGAGAGCTCCGAACGGCTCTACAGGCTTGCATCGCCCCTTTTCCGGCCCGTCTTCGGGCAATTCGAATTCCTGGCAATGCACTCCCGGGAGGACATGGAGAGGGCCGTGCGGGCAGGAGCCCCGCCCGCGAGAGTGCGCGTGCTCGGGAGTTCCAAATACGACGGCCTGATCGGCAGGGCTGATCCCATCCGGGCGCGGTTCTGGAAGGAGCTTCTCCGAATTGAGGAAGGCTCGGCCGTGATCGTCGGCGGCAGCCTTCGCGGAACCGAATGCCTGGGAATGCTGCGCGTTTTCCGCGCTCTGGCGGGCACGGGACCCCGGTTGCTGGGGATCTTCGCTCCGCGCCACATGAACAATATCCCCGGCATGTGCGACTGGCTGGCTAAAGAAAACATCGCCTACGATCTGTTGACCGATATCGAGCGCCACGATCGCCCCAGGACGGCCGGGATTGTCCTGGTGGACCGGATCGGCGCCCTTTTCGAGATCTATTCCGTCGGGGATCTCATTTTCTGCGGCGGCACGATGGAACCGGTGGGAGGGCACAACATCCTCGAACCGGCCGCGTGGTCGAAGCCGGTCTTTTATGGTCCCCACGTGGAGAAAGTACTCCACGAGCACAGGCTCCTCCGCGGCTTCGGCGGGAGCTTCACGGTGCGGGACTGGGGCGACCTTGCCGCGCAGTGGAAAACGATGGCAAGCGACCTGCCGCGGTTGCGGTCGCAAGGCGCGAGAGCCAAAGAAGCCCTAGATTCTCTCAGGGGAGTGGTGGAAAACCAGGTGTCGATTCTCCTGAAAGCGCTGCGATGCCTGAATTAATTTCGAGAGCTTTGGTGAAAAAAGACTTGTATGGCATACCATGGTTGCCGAATTAAAGGTAGAATAGATTATTTGATCGCGAGACAGGTCAAAACGGAATGTCGCAGTTCTAGTTGACAACAGCTCTCCAGCAGGGTATCTGGCCGGGTTAATTATTTCCTGTCCGCAGAGGCGAAATGCGATACGCTCCGCCCGATGGCCGGACGGGTTTTTCAAACAATGTGAAAGGAAATGGCGTGGGAAGAGAATACAGGCCAAACGCAAGAGAATCCGCGGTGATTTCGAAGCTGGATCACGCGAAGGAATCGCAACGGTATCATGCAATGAACCAGCTTCGTCATAACATCGACGACCTGGCGGACCGGATCGCGATGAAGCTCATAGAAGAGCGGCTGATAGAGACCACAAGCAAGGCGGAACTTGAAAACCAGATCCATGGGGCACTGCAGCAGGTCCTTGAGGCCGAGGAATTCGAGGTCCAGTATGCGGTGGCAAACGTGCGCACCCTTGTGCCGCGGCCTCACTTTGTAAGCCTTTTCGTCACGGCCTACATTGTCGAGAAGCTGATAGACCACAAATGCATTGTCGATATTTTCGGCACTGACGAAGAGATCTACAACAGCGTGAACAAGCAGGTAAGCAAAATCGTCCCCCTGGAGTAGCCTTACCGGCCGATTTTCCTGCTTTGGCCGGATTGTACGCCCCTCGTGGCATCTTCCGCTTTTACCGCGTTCCATTGCCTCCCGGCGCCTCCGGCCGGGAAGGGCAGTGGGCCTCGACCGGACTTTCTCCAATTAAGATAAACGGTTATTATTGACTGCCGGGCATATTCCCGCTATGTGATTACCTTTTACCCTGATTACCCTGACAGGCGATTCCGGGATAAGTCAGCCCATAAAAATCGGAGATATGTTCATGGACGGCTTTGAATCGAAAGTCCCTCCCAATTTTATTCGCTCCATTATTGCCGAGGACATCAAATACGGGAAAAACCGGGGGAAGGTCCTTACACGGTTCCCACCCGAGCCGAACGGGTATCTGCACATCGGCCACGCCAAATCGATCTGCCTCAATTTCGGCCTCGTGGCCGAATTCGGCGGCTTCTGCAATTTTCGATTCGACGACACCAACCCGGGCAAGGAGGAGGTGGAATACGTCGATTCCATCATGAATGATGTCCGGTGGCTGGGATTTGACTGGGGCGACCGGCTTTTTCACGCCTCCGATTACTTCGAGCAGCTCTTTGAGTGGGCGGTCGATCTGATAAAGGCCGACAAGGCCTATGTGGACAGCCTGAGTGCCGAGGAAATCAAGGAGTTTCGAGGGACCCTGACCGAACCCGGGAAGCCGAGCCCATACCGGGACCGGCCGGTCGAGGAAAGTCTCGATCTTTTTCAGCGCATGCGCAACGGCGAATTCGCAGACGGTACGCACGTGCTCCGCGCCAAGATCGATATGGCCTCCCCGAACATCAACCTGCGCGACCCCGTGATGTACCGCATCCGGAAGTTGTCTCACTGGCGCACGGGCGACAAGTGGTGCATCTATCCCATGTACGATTACGCCCACGGCCAGTCGGACGCTCTCGAGGGCATAACGCACTCGATTTGCACGATGGAGTACGAAGACCACAGGCCGCTCTACGACTGGTTCCTGGATAACATCAAGGTTCCCGGGCACCCGCAGCAGATCGAGTTCGCGAGGTTGAACCTGAGCTATACGGTAATGAGCAAGCGCAAGCTGCTCCAGCTTGTCCAGGAGGGACACGTCGCGGGCTGGGACGACCCGAGGATGCCGACCCTGGCGGGCCTGAGGAGACGAGGGTACACTCCGGAGGCAGTCCGCAATTTTTGCGAACGCATCGGCGTGGGAAAACGGGAGAGCCTCGTGGACCTGGCTCTGCTCGAATACAGCGTGCGGGAGGATTTGAACCTCAAAGCACGGCGCGTGATGGGTGTGCTGCGCCCGATCAGAGTGGTTATCGACAACTACCCCGAGGACCGGGTCGAATACCTCGACGCGGTGAACAACCCCGAAGACCCCTCGGCGGGAACAAGGAAAGTGCCGTTCTCGCGGGAGCTGTTCCTGGAGCGCGAGGATTTCATGGAAAATCCCCCCAAGCAGTTCTATCGGCTCGCTCCCGGCCGCGAAGTGCGGCTGCGCTACGCCTATTTCATCAAATGCGTGGATGTGGTCAAGGATTCCGGCGGACAAGTCGTCGAACTGCACTGCACATACGATCCATCCACCCGTGGAGGCGATGCGCCGGACGGACGCAAGGTGAAAGCGACGCTCCACTGGGTTTCGGCTCCGCACGCGGTCGAGTCCGAAGTGCGGCTCTACGATAAGCTCTTCCTGCGGCCTGATCCTGCCGACGAGAGAGACGGATCGAGCTTCAGGGACGGCATCAATCCGGATTCCCTTGAGGTGATAGGATCGGCGAAACTGGAGCCGAGCATAGCGGAAGCTCCCGCGGGCAGCCGATACCAGTTTGAAAGATTGGGTTATTTTTGCGTGGATCCCGATTCCACGCCGGGAAAGCCGGTGTTCAACCGGACGGTCACCCTGAAGGACACCTGGGCCAAGGTGGCCAAGGCGGAAGGCATTCATAAGGCCCGTAAGGCTTAGGGGGGAGATCCCCGGGCTTTCGGACCATGGGGAATCGGCGAACCGGAGCTCGCTGAAACTAAGCCGGGCAACGGTTTGCTGCCTGCCGTCGCGCCGAGGCGTCATGTATTGCGGTGCGCATGCGGCCGGAGGCAGGAAGTCCCGGGGGGGTCCGGACGTTTTTGCGGAATCTCCCCCTCATTGTGAAAAAACTTTACGACTCCAGCGCAAATCCTCTCCCAGACTCAGCCCACGGAATCGGCCAAAACCCGATTTGCATTGAAACTCTATCGCAAAAGTGGTATAATTTGCTGATTTTATAAATCGTTTCAAGATCTTACGTTCTCCTGCAGGCGATTTGCGCCCCATCATGCCTGATCAGAGATGAAAGCAAGGACAGGACAGGATTTATGCCAAACAGCGACATGCTCCAATCCATCCCACCGGATGAATATACCGCTCAACAGATTACGGTGCTCGAAGGTCTCAGCGCGGTGCGCGTCCGTCCCTCCATGTACATCGGGAATGTATCGACCGAAGGTCTGCATCACCTGGTCTACGAGGTCGTGGACAACTCCATCGACGAAGCTCTTGCGGGCTACTGCGACCTGATTCGCGTCCGGATCCACGTGGACGGCTCCGTCACCGTGGATGACAACGGCCGGGGCATCCCGGTGGACATTCACGAGAAGGAAAACATCCCCGCCGTAACGGTCGTCATGACCAAGCTCCATGCGGGCGGCAAGTTCGACGATTCCACCTACAAGGTTTCCGGCGGTCTCCACGGCGTCGGCGTCTCGGTGGTGAATGCGCTGAGCGAGTATCTGGAAGTGGAAATCCGGCGGGACGGGAAGGTCCATTACCAGAGGTTCGAACGGGGCGAGCCGGTGACCGGGCTGAAGCTCAAGGGCGAGACGCAGAAACGCGGAACGCGGGTGACTTTCAAGCCGGACGGACAGATCTTCGAACACACGGAGATCAGCTTCGATATTCTCGCCGAGCGCTTGAGGGAGCTTGCTTTCCTCAACAGCGGCGTGCGGATCGAGCTTTCGGACGAGCGGATCCCCAAGGAGCAGGTCTTTTTCTACGAGGGAGGGCTGATTTCCTTCGTCGAGTACCTGAACAAGAATAAGGAGCCCATAGTCCCCGAGGTCATACTGATCAAGGGCGAAAAGCAGGGAATCGTCTTCGAGGTGGCTATCCAGTACAACGGGACCTACAACGAAAAGATCTTCAGCTTCGCCAACAATATCAACACCAAGGAGGGCGGCACCCATCTGGTGGGCTTCAAGGCCGGCCTCACCCGGTCGATAAAACAGTACGCCACTCAGAACAAGGTAATCAAGGGGCAGGATCTGGAGCGCATGATCGGCGACGACGTGCGCGAGGGGCTTACCGCGGTTGTGAGCATCAAGATTTCCCAGCCCCAGTTCGAGGGCCAGACCAAGACCAAGCTTGGTAACAGCGAGGTCAAGGGCCTGGTCGAGAATATGGTCTACGAAAAGCTTTCGTCCTATTTCGAGGAAAACCCGAAGATCATCCGGTCGATTCTCGACAAGGTGCTGGAGGCTGCAAGGGCGCGCGAGGCGGCGCGCAGGGCCAAGGAGCTGACCCGGAGAAAGGGCGTCCTGAGCGATCACTCGCTTCCCGGCAAGCTTGCCGACTGCCAGGAGCGCGACCCTACCCTCAGCGAGATGTTCATCGTCGAAGGGGACTCCGCCGGAGGCTCGGCAAAGCAGGGGCGGAACAGGGCCTTCCAGGCCATTCTGCCTCTCCGCGGCAAGATCTTGAACGTCGAAAAGTCCCGTTTCGACAAGACGCTGGAAAACCAGGAAATCCGGAACATGATCTCGGCCCTCGGGACGGGCATCGGCAAGGACGAGTACAATCCGGACAAGCTCCGGTATCACAAGACGATCATCATGACCGATGCCGACGTCGACGGGGCGCACATCCGCACGCTGCTTCTGACCTTCTTTTTCAGAATGATGCCGGAGCTGATCGAGCGCGGGCACCTTTACATCGCCCAGCCGCCGCTCTACAGGCTGGCAGTGGCGAAGGCCGAATACTACCTCAAGGACGAGGACAGCCTGAGCGCCTTTCTGCTGAAACGCGCTTCCGAGAAAAAGCAGGTTTTCCTGCCCGGCCAGGTGGAACCTCTTCCCTCCGAGCAGCTCATTCAATTGCTCAGGACCTTTTCCCGCTATGAGGAATGGCTTGAGAGGCAGGCTCAGAAGGGAATGTCCAAGAAGCTGATCGAGCAGGTGATCCGGATATACGATGAACACGGCCTGGAAGATGCGGACCAGGAGATATGCGCGTCCGTTCTCAGGAAGAGCCTGGAAGAAATCGGCTACAGTGTCGTCTCCATCGAGCTCGAAGAGGAATACGCCGGCTATGACTTCGAAGTGATGGAGTCTTCAAACGGCCACAAGAAGATACTGCTCTCCTATGATTTTCTTTCCTCGATCGAGTTCAGGAAGCTTCTTTCGCTCTACAAGGCGCTGTCGGTTCTGCACGGCGCCCCGAGTATAGTCAAAGACGCCCAGAAAGAGGAACAGTTCGACAACCCCAGGGACTTCTTCCAGTACCTCATGGACGAGGCGCGCAAGGGCACGACCATCCAGAGATACAAAGGTCTCGGCGAAATGAACCCCGAACAGCTCTGGGAGACCACGATGAACCCGGAAAAGAGGACGCTTCTCCAGGTGAAGGTGGAGGACCAGTACCTTGCGGACGAACTCTTCAAGACCTTGATGGGCGACCCGGTGGAACCGCGACGGGACTTCATTCAGACGAACGCTTTGGATTTCCGGGAACTGGATATCTGATGCCGAAAGGTTTCCCGCCCCGGCCAGGGCCATCGGCCTGACCGGGTGGGGGTGAGTATTTTTGCGCCCTTTTCACTGTTGCCGTGAGAAAAAGTGCAGGATATCCGAGCGGAAACTCTTGCCTCAGGAAAAACAATGGAACTCAAGACCATAAACATTGCCGACGAAATAAAGCTCTCCTATCTCGATTACGCCATGAGCGTCATAATCGGGCGCGCCATACCCGACGTGCGGGATGGATTCAAGCCCGTCCACCGCCGCATCTTCTTTTCGATGCACGACCTGAACAACGACCACAACAAGCCGTACAAGAAATCCGCTCGCATCGTCGGTGACGTCATAGGTAAGTATCATCCGCATGGCGATTCCGCGGTCTACGACGCGATAGTCCGGATGGCGCAGGACTTTTCGATGCGCCAGCCGCTGGTCGACGGACAGGGCAACTTCGGCTCCATAGACGGGGATCCGGCCGCCGCGATGCGGTATACGGAAATCCGCATGGCAAAGCTCGGCATGGAGTTCATGCGGGACATCGAAAAGGAAACGGTCCCGTTCCAGCCAAACTACGACAGCACGCTGCTCGAGCCGGTCGTCCTCCCGACGCGCGTTCCCAACCTGCTTCTGAACGGCTCCTCGGGCATCGCGGTGGGTATGGCCACCAATATTCCCCCGCACAATCTCGGGGAAATCTGCAAGGGCCTCCTTGCGCTTCTGGACGACCCGGCAATCACCGTCAAGCAGCTCATGCGGCATATCCCCGGCCCGGATTTTCCGACCGCGGGCTACGTATGCGGCTGCGGAGGGATCATCGAAGCCTACGAGACCGGCAAGGGCATCATCAAGATGCGCGGCCGCGTGGAGGTGGAGGACTCGGGCAGAAAGCAGCACCTGATCATTACCGAGCTGCCCTATCAGGTGAACAAGGCCAGGCTCCTCGAACGCATAGCCGAACTCGTCAAACTGAAAAAGATGGAAGGCATTCAGGATATTCGCGATGAGTCCGACCGGCAGGGCATGCGGGTAGTGCTCACGATACGCCAGGGCGACGAGCCCAAGGTCATTGAAAATCAACTCTACAAGCATACCGCTCTTGAGAGCACCTTCGGAGTGACGATGCTCGCGGTCGTGGACAACAGGCCCGAGATCCTGAACCTGAAGCAAATCCTGCGTCATTTCATCGACTTCCGCCGCCAGGTGGTCGTAAAAAGAACACAGTACGAGCTCGCCCAGGCTGAAAAGCGCGCCCATATCCTGGAAGGCTTGAAAATCGCGCTCGACAATCTGGATGAAGTGATCCGGCTGATCCGGGCGGCCCCGACTCCGGCCGATGCGAAGCGCAGCTTGATCGACCGGTTCGATTTCTCGGACGTCCAGGCCCAGGCGATTCTGGATATGAGGCTCCACCGCCTTACCGGACTCGAACGCGACAAGATCATCCAGGAATACCAGGAAGTGCTGGCGGAAATCGAACGGCTCAAAGACATCCTTTCGTCAGCGGCCAAGGTCGACGAGGTGATACGCGAAGAGATTCAACAGCTCATGACCGAATTCGGCGACCTGCGCCGGACTGAGATCATAGCCGACGCGGGGGATATCTGCATCGAGGACTTGATACCCTCCGAGGAAATGGTCGTTACGATTTCGCGGGCGGGCTACGTCAAGAGGACCCAGCTCTCGGTGTACCGCAGCCAGAACCGGGGGGGCAAGGGCCGCACGGGCATGGCCACAAGAGAGGAAGACGTCGTCAACAGCCTCTTTACGGCCCTCACCCACGATTATCTGCTTTTCTTCACCAACCGCGGCCAGGTCTTCTGGCTGAAGGTGTATGAAATTCCCGAGGTCGGTCCATCGGCTCTGGGCAAGGCCATCGTGAACCTGCTCCCCCTGCAGCCGGGAGAGAAAATCCAGACTATTCTTCCGGTGCGGGAATTCTCGCCCGGGCTCTTCGCAGTCATGGCCACGAAGAACGGAATCGTAAAGAAAACGGAACTCTCCGCCTACGCCAATCCGCGGGCCAACGGCATTCGGGCGATCAACCTGGATGACGACGACGAACTCATTTCCGTTTGCGTCACGGACGGCCAGCGGGATCTTTTCCTCATGAGCCGCGAAGGCAAGTGCATCCGCGTTGCCGAAAGCGAATTCCGCCCGCTGGGCCGCGTTAGCCGCGGGGTCCAGGGCATGAACGTCAAAGGCACGCAACTGGTGGGCATGGACGTCATCGACCCCGGAAAGTGCATACTTGTCGTCACGGAAAGAGGCTTCGGCAAGCGCACGCCCGAGGAAAGCTACCGGTGCCAGTCGCGCGGCGGAAAGGGCGTGCTCAACATCAAGGTTACGGACCGCAACGGCGGCGTAATCGGATTCCGCCAGGTCGGAGAAGACAGCGGGATCATGTTGATCACCGACAAGGGCCGCCTGATTCGCATGGCGGTCGCCCAGATCAACAAGTTCGGACGCGTCACCCAGGGCGTGAAGCTCATCGGCTTCGCCGAAGGGGAAAAAGTGGTGGATTTGACGGTTCTCGAAGATACCGACGAACCCAGAGAGGAAGACGAAATTTGATCGAGCACAAGGGACCCGTCGGCGTAATCGGAGCGGGAAGCTGGGGCACCACCCTGGCCAATCTTCTGGCCGACAAGGGTTTTGACGTAAATCTGTGGGTGTTTGAAAAAGATCTTTTCACGATAATCCGGGAGACCGGAGAAAACAGCTTCTACCTTCCGGGATTCCGCCTGCATGAGAGGCTCAAGGCCTGCGATTGCCTGGAGAGCGTCGTCAGGGACTGCGGATTGATCCTCATGGTCGTGCCTTCCCATGTCTACAGGGGAGTTGTGAAGCAGATGCTCCCCCATTTGCGGGAAGACGCCGTGATCGTGAGCGCGACCAAGGGCATCGAAAACGAATCCCTGCTTACGATGTCCGGCATCTGGAAGGAACTGCTGCCGCCGGATTCCCGGGTCCGGGTACTTTGCATTTCCGGTCCGTCCTTCGCCAAGGAAGTAATGCAGAACATTCCCACGGCGGTTACGCTCGCGGGCGACGACATCGAAACCACGCAGGAAATCCAGCAGATCATTTCAACCGGCAGGTTCCGCATCTACACGAGCCTTGACAAGATCGGCGTCGAGATTGCCGGCGCATCCAAGAACGTGATCGCCGTGGCCGCGGGGGTCAGCGACGGGCTTTCTTTCGGGTACAACACCCGTGCCGCTCTCATCACGCGGGGGCTTGCCGAAACATCGCGTCTCGGCGTCAAGATGGGCGCCCATCCTCTGACATTTGCCGGGCTTGCGGGCGTCGGAGACCTCCTGCTGACCTGCACGGGCGATTTGAGCCGCAACCGGACCGTCGGTTTTCAGCTCGGCCAGGGCAAGAAGCTCGACGAAATCCTCGGCGGGATGCGCATGGTGGCCGAGGGGGTGATGACGGCCAAGTCCATCCACGCGCTTGCGCGCAGGATGGAGGTGGAGATGCCCATCTGCGAGCAGGTGTACAAGATACTCTACGAAGGGAAAGATCCGCTTCGGGTGGTCCGCGACCTCATGGAGCGTGACCTCAAACACGAACTCGAATTCTCTCCGAAGGTCTGAATCACCGGCCAGCGGGCCCGTGTGATGCCAAGATAAAAATACTGGAAAAGAGCGGGGGAAATGATGTCCCCCGCGCCCCCTCAGGGACGCTCCGGCGCTTGCGGCCCGGCCAACGGCCCTCCGCAAGCGCCGGAATGAGCAGCGCAGTTGCGTGTGGGGAGCTGGCTCCCCACGGGATGTGTTTTTCCTCGCAAGATTCCCCGCAAAAACTAAAAATACTTGGTTTTTGACCATTACTTTTGTTAGTTTAGCAATTTGCGCGTTATTTGTTCAGAACACAAACGGAGATACCGTGATTCAGTGGCTTAAGAACATCACATCAGGTATTGGTGCGATGATCCGAAGGGACCCGTACGGGTACTCTATTGAGGATAGGCCGAGGTTTTTCCTGCAGGCATGGTTCGAGCGCATGGTGGGCCGTATCTCCCTGCCGGAAGATCAGCAGATGGAGCTGGAAAATCTTGCCCGGCAAGGAACCGTGGTCTTTGCAATGAAAGACCCGTCGCAGCTCGACTTCGCCTATGCCAGCCTTCGCCTGAAGCAGCTGGGCCTCCCCTCGCCCGGATTCATGTTCGATCTGCACCCCTATTTCTGGCAGCCCCGGATCTATGCCCTCAAGACCCTCGTCTATCATTTTTTCCATATAATCAGGCACGGTGCCTTTCCCGATCCCTATACGGGAATGCACTACAGCGAAAAGATCAAAACCGGGGAGTCCGGACTTTTTTTCCTTGTCGGGAAGCGCGGCTACTACCGGAGCACGGTTCTCGTCGGGAGCGATCCGCTCGAGCACCTGCTCGAAATCCAGAAGACGACCGAACGGCCCATATTCATCGTTCCGCTCATGCTGCTCTACAGCAGGCACCCCGAGGGAAAGCGCAGGGGGCCCCTGGAGATGCTGCTCGGCCAGAGGCGCCATCTCAGCTCCCTCAGGAAACTGCTTTCCTTCCTGAGCGGCAATCCGTACGCTCTTATGGAGAGTGGCGAGCCCCTCAACCTGCGGGAAACCGTTCCCGACCTGTCGGAGGATCTCTACCTGAAGCGCAAGCAGATATTCGCCCTGCGCCGCGGGCTGATCGACTCCATTGACGAAGTGAAACGGGCTATCGTGGGTCCGATGCTCAAGACCAAGCTCGAGATGAAGGAAATCATCCTGCATCACCCGAAGCTTGAGGTGCTCATGCAGCGCAGGGCGCGAGCCTCCTCCCAGGAGATCTGGAAAGTCCGCATGGAGGCCGACGGTTACCTGGAGGAGATCGCAGCCAACTACAGCATTACTTTCATCCAGATCGCCTCGAAGATTTTTCACTGGATTTGGACAAATCTTTTCGAAGGATGCGATCTGGACTCGGAGAGCCTGCAGAAGGTGAAGCGGGCGGCGCGCCAGAGCACGCTCGTCTACGTTCCGTGCCACAAGAGCCATATGGATTACCTGCTCCTGTCGCACCTTCTCTATACGAACAACCTGTATGCCCCCTTCATAGCCGCCGGGAAGAATCTCTCTTTCTGGCCTCTGGGGGCGATCTTCCGCAGGGGCGGAGCATTCTTCATCCGGCGCAGCTTCAAGGGCCTGAAGTTCTACGCCGAGGTTTTCGCCCTGTACGTCAAGACGATGGTCCAGCTCGGGCACAACGTCGAATTTTTCATCGAAGGCGGGCGCAGCCGCACGGGAAAGCTCGTGCTACCGAAAATGGGCCTCCTGGCGATCCTGATTCAGGCCGTGGAAGAAGGCTTTTGCGAAGATCTCGTCTTCGTGCCGACTTCGATCTGCTATGACCGGATTCCGGAGGAGGAATCCTACCTGAAGGAAATCGCCGGGGGCGCCAAGGAGGAGGAAAACCTCGGGCAGCTCGTGCGCGTGCGGCGGGTGCTTCGAAAACGCTACGGGCGTGTTTACGTCCAGTTCGCCGAACCACTTTCTCTCAGGAAATATCTCGAAAGGCACAACTACGATCTCGGCAAAATGCCGCCCAGAGAGCGCCATGCGATGTACCGGGATTTTGCGTACCGCATAATCAACTGCATAAACCAGGCTTCGAGGGTGACGCCTTACGCGCTCTCCGCCGCCGCGTTGCTTACCCTGTCCAGGCACGGGCTTTCGAAGGCCGAGTTCAATGAAATCGCAAAGACCTTTTACGACTATCTGGCCGACCGGCAGGTCGGCTTGTCGAAGACCTTCAAGTATCTCGACGCGAGCCTCCAGGATTCTCTCCGGGATCTCGAGCGCGGAAAGCTCATCGGCACGCTGAAAGACGAGGACGACGATCTGGAGGAGGAGGTCTTCACGCTGGAGGACGGCAAACGGTTGACCCTGGAGTATTATAAGAATAATATCATCCACTTCCTGCTTCCTGCAGCCTATGTCTCCACCTCGATACTCGCGCAGCAGACATTCCGGTTCAGCATCGGCCAGGTGCTCGAAGATGTCACTTTTATGAAAAACTTCTTTAAATTCGAGTTCGTTTACGATAACGAATTAGATGACGAACAGCTTGTGCGGGACGTCCTCGACTCTTTCGAGCGGCAGGGCTTTTTACACCGGAGCGGCGACGATGAAGACCACCCCTATGTACTGGCCCACAAGGGCTTGAGGGCGACGCATTATTTTCACGGTCTTCTGCGGAACTATTTCGAAGGCTACTGGCTTGTTTTGCGCGGATTGCGTTACCTGCAAAACAACGGATACGGAGAAAAGGATTTTACGAAGAAAATACTCACTCTCGGTCAGAAGGCATTGAAGCTCGAACTTGTCGAAAGGCCCGAGTGTATATCGAAGATCATTTTTGAAAACGCGATCAAGCTTTGTGTCGAGAAAAGCATCATCGTGAAGACGGTAAACGGAGACAAGGAGAAAGTAGAGCAACTGTGCCCCGGAACGGATAGCCGTGCGCTCATCCAGCTGTACAGCAAGCAGATAAGCCGTTTTCTGCGGTCGCCTCATTTTGCGCTCCAGTGATCCGGAGTCTCTCTTGAAGTCGGGAATTCAGGCAACCAGGCGTTAGGCCGCGGTCCTTCCCTATCCCGCGCCAATCCGTTGGGACCAGAAGGAGAGAGCCCCCGCTTAGTTACCGTGTATGTTCTTCCTCTGCCGCCGAGCAGCGGGAAAATAAATTTTTACTGGTATTTGCCAATTTCTTTAGGAGGCTTTCAATGGAAATAGCCACTCACCCCTTGGATCCAGCAAAGAGGCGCCCCAAACCCACAGACGAGAAGAATCTGGTCTTCGGCAGAGTCTTCAGCGACCACATGTTCATGATGGACCACACGCCCGATAAGGGCTGGCATGACGCCCGCGTGGTCCCCTACAACCCGATCGCAATGGACCCGGCGGCAATGGTACTGCACTACGGCCAGGGAATCTTCGAAGGTCTCAAGGCCTACCGGTGGAAAAACGACAAGGTCTGTACGTTCCGGGCCGATCAGAACTGGGAGCGTTTCAACCGTTCCGCCACAAAGCTGTGCATGCCGGAAATCGACACCGCATTCCAGACCAAGGCGCTCGAAACGCTTCTCAAGGTGGACAGGGACTGGGTGCCGCATCATGTCGGCTCCTCGCTTTACGTGCGCCCGACGATGATCGCAATCGAGCCGCACCTCGGGGTGCGCCCCGCGCACCATTATCTCTATTTCATCATCACCGGCCCGGTTGCCGCCTACTATGCCGAGGGGTTCAAGCCCACGAAAATCTACGTCACGGACGAATATATCCGTTCGGTCCGTGGCGGTCTCGGCGAAGCCAAAACCATGGCAAACTACGCGGCAAGCCTCTATGCGGCCGAGGTTGCAAAGAAGGAGGGCTTCACCCAGGTGCTCTGGCTCGACGGCGTCCATCGCCGGTACATCGAAGAGGTGGGCACGAGCAATATTTTCTTCAGGATCGGAGACGAGCTGATCACGCCGCCTCTGTCGGGAACCATTCTCCCCGGCGTCACGCGCAACTCCGTCCTGCAGCTCGCCAGGCATTGGGGGTTCAAGTGCACCGAACGCGAGATCACGATCGATGAAGTGATCGATACGGCAAAGTCCGGTACGCTCAAGGAGATGTTTGCCACCGGCACGGCCGCCGTTATCTCCCCGGTCGGCGAGTTCTCTTTCAAGGAAGAGAAGCACGTGGTGGCGGGAGGCGAAGTCGGCGAATGGTCTCAGAAGCTATATGACGAGATCCTTGCAATCCAGTATGGCGAACGTAAGGACAGCTTTGGCTGGGTTCGTCAGCTAAACATTTAAGGATGAAGAGAAAAGGCGAACTGACGTCCAATGCCGGGGAGTGCGTTCAATAGACGATCTTCCAATTGATTTTTGTTCCCCGGTGCTTACTTTTTTTTCACAAGGTGGACATTATGTCGCCTTCTCCTAAAGCCCCAAGCCCTGTTCAGCTCCCCCCTCCAGCTGAATGGGGCTTTCAATTTCAAAGGGCTCGAACCTCTGCCGGGGGACGGACGGGATGAGGAGGCCAAGTGGACAGGATCGGGGATACGGTCTCTTTTCTTCGCGGTGTGGCCGAGACTGTAAGGCGGATCGAGGAGCAGGCTCGGGAAGCTTTGTACCAAAAAGATGATGCCGAGGGCTACCGGCAAAAGATGCGGGAAAAAACGTTTCTGCTCATGAGCCTCGCCGACGAGGTCGAGCCGTTTTTCGAGGGCATGCCGGAAGATGCGAAAAGAGCCGTGGAATCGGCAGCCGATTCGTTCTCGCGCAGGGCCGGGCAGGCAATGGAGCTCGACAGCCTTTTCTACATGTCCGCCCTGCTCTACCCGGAAGATTACAGGGAAGGCGGCCCGAACGACCTCGAAAAGTTCATAGAACGGTTTCGCAGCAGGTTCGAGGCCAATGCCAAGCCGCAATCAAGACAGAAACAATCGAAACGAGCGGGGGAATGATTCCCCCGCCCATTTTTCCGCATTCTGCCGGAGTTATTTCTTCTTGAGCGCCGCAAGCCTTTCGGAGATGCTTTGCGTGCCGGGTTCCGGCTGCCCGGATGCCTTTGCAAGGGCCGCCGCGATATGCGTGTCGTCCTGCTCGACATTGGTCGGGGTCAGCAGGGAGGAGCGCGTCGTTGCCGCATCGGCCTTGACCCTGCTCTCGTCGGCTTTTTTCTGCATCGCATCCAGGGCCACGTTGAACGTGCCGCCGCTCTTCTTGATCCCGGCAAGGACCTCGGCCGTCTTTGCCCGTTTCTCAGCCCTCTGCTGTTCAAGCTCGGCCCGCCGCATCTCCGACTTGGCATGATCCAGCCTGGACCGGGCTTCCTTAAGGGCCCGGGCCGATTCCTCCACAAATCCCGTCAGCTCATCCATCAACTGTTTGGCATCTTCCGCGTCTCTTTTCTCCCGTTCGACATCCGGCGCCATGCTTTCGAGCATGTTTATCATCTTTTCGAGACTTGCCTGGATGGAAGCCTTCTGGCCGGGATCGGCCGCCTCGGCTGCCTGAGCCTCGAGAATCGTCGCCGCCTGGAGACGCTTATTGTAGAGCATCTGGATCTCATTGGCTTCCTTCTGCTCTTTCTGGTATCCGGCCCTCGCCCTTGCCAGCTCTTCGCTTGCCTTGCGCAGCTGGTCCGAGAATTCGGCTATCTGGGCTTCTGTCGCGGTCTCAGGATCGAGGGTCACAAGGAATTGTTGCATTGACGTGACAGCATTTTCAGCATGTTTTTTGAACAGATTTCCCAAAAAACTCATCTGGGCCGCTCCTTTTTTACAAAATAGTTAACGACATCGGATCAACCGGCACGCCCGCCATGATCCGCACCAAGACCCCTTCCTCGTCTTCCTCCTTCGATACGAGGAGATATTCGGTCAGATGATCCCCCGCAGCGTTCGGAATGTCGCGGCTGTAGAGCATCATCGCATGGCGGACGGAGAAAGCTTCTCCGCCTCCTCGTATGGATTCCCGGAACTCAACCGGATGCACATAGTCCGGGCCCGGATTGCGCAGGGCTCTGGCATAGCTGATCCCGTCCGGCGTGGAAAAATCCCTGAAGCCGATAAGACCGGCCTGATCGTTGAGCCAGACACCCCAATCGTCCGGGTACACCTCATCCAGGGTCTGATAAAGAACCACCTCGACATTATGTCCTTCACCCGCCACCAGGAGCACCGATTCCTCATCATTGAGGCCCCTCAGGTAAAAGCGGTGAAAGTCGACTCCAAGGGAACGATATTCCCCGATGGCCACAACAGGCATATCCCCTTCGGGATGCAAGACCTTGATTTCGTTTCCTGCAAGGATGAAGGTGGTGGGGTCGAATCTCACGGTCGCGTTGAGGTACAGCCCCAGAGGATAGCTCCTGCTCTGCTCGGCTGCCGCCTCACCGGTGAATACACCCCTTATGCGATCGACCGCATCCTTGCTCTTTTTTGCCAGGATTCTGGCGACCACGCTCATCGGCTCCTCCTTCGCATCATAACATAGCCCAGGGTGCCGACAGCTCCGGCCCCCGCCAACACCCAGACCCACGGAAACCCCGAGGACCTAGGCACTTCCTTTTCGGCAACGGATGCCGCAAGCACAACATCGGCGGCATCGGGGGGCACGTAGGAGGGATCGGACTTAACGCCCTCGCGTTCGAGCTGCTTTGCGGATTCGTCCATCTTCCGGACCTTTTCCCGCAGCTCCTCGTTTTCCTTCGAAAGCCGGTCGGCCTCCCCGCGGAACTGCTGCATCCCGGGATCGTCCCTGTGGTGGTAATACATGGCCGCATACTGGCGGTCGCTGATGTGATCCAGCATGAACCAGAGAATCATGGCGTCCCATATGCCGAAACTCCGGTAGCTGTTGTATACGTAGACGGGGGGAGACCACCGGTAGGTATCGTAGAAAACCGTCCGCCGCGTGTAGTAATTGGACCCCGAGGTATAGGTCACGCGGTTGCGAACCGAGTTGACCGTCGTGCGCTCCCGGCCGCCCGGATTATACGCACCGGAACCCTGCCCCGTGGCGAACTTGTTCTGTTGCGCCTGGTAATCCGAATAGGCCTTCGCACTTTCCTGCTTGGAAAAGCTCCGGTTCATTTTTTCCTGGACCGGCGACTTCCCCGAGGCGGCCGCTACACCGGCACCGGCGCCCACAACCGCTCCCACGGCGGAGTTTCCGTACCCGGAGCCCTTGGCGGGACCTTGCGCGGGCTTGGACGCCCGGGAAGCGCCGGGATTCGCGGAGTTCCCGTACCCGCCGCTCGACGCGGGCGGTGCGGTGCTCTGCCGGCCGTATCCGGAGGGGTTGGTCGCAGTGTTCCCATAGCCGCCGGAGGAAGGCTTCGAAGCCTTGGAACTCGAGGACGAGGACGACCGCGATCCTCCTCTGCTGCCCGACGAACTGCTGCCGGCCCTGGCGTCGGCGTCAACGGCAAAAAGCAGGGAAGCGGCAAACAGAAAGCCCGTGAGGACGCAAAGAGCCTTTGATCTCATGCCCGCCTATCCTTCAGGTGGAGGGGGAACCGCACTGGTCCGACGAATGGATGACTAATCTTATCGGTTTGCAGATCAATTTTCATCAAAAATACGGATGAACGTGTGCACGAGAGCCCCCACCCTTCATTTGCGGTTCTCGCGGGGGATCTCCCCGGCCCCACCGGAGGAACCGGGCCGCCCGGCTAGAACTTATAGCCGAACTGGCGCAGCAGGCCCTTGCGCCACTGAATCTCGCCTTCGTCTTCCACGCCCTTGGGTTCCGAGCCGTCCACCACGCCCATCACCCCGCGGCCCAGTTCCGTCCGTGCAATAATCACCTCTGTCCGATTGGCCGTGGCACAGAAAATCCCGCAGACCTCCGGCACCATTTTTACCGTATTGAGGACGTTTACCGGGAAGAAACCGGGCCCGAGAAACAGGATGAAGCTGTGCCCGGCGCCAATGGCCAAAGCATTCTTCCGTGCGAGTTCGATCATTTCCGGGTCCGTCCCCGACCACCGGATCAGGCACTTGCCGGAAGCCTCGCAAAAGGCGAGGCCGAATTTTATCCCAGGCACCGCCGTCACGAGCGCTTCATGAATGTCCTCGACAGACTTTATGAAATGCGTCTGGCCGAGAATGAAGTTGATATCCTCCGGTTTGTCGATTTTAACGGTCAGCAGGTCCATCCTGTTCCCTCCTCTTTAAGAATTGAAGCCGCGGTAATCTCTATCCTTCGAAGACGCGCAATGTCCGGCATGCGGTTGGCGCAACCCGGCAAAACAGGGTGGGGCTCTCATCCGGGGTACGCAATCCCCCCTCCACGTTCTTATAGCAGATTTTCCCGGACCTCAGTGGCCATTTTCAGACATAGCGCGCACGGAAAAGCTTGATTTGTTTGAAACGCGTGTTTAAAACTTATGTTAGATGTACGGTGATATCCGCGTACGGGAGGATCGGGGCCGAGGCGGCTCTCGCGGTCCCCATGCCGGACCCGCACGAGCCGGACCAACGACGTAATCTGGAGTTGCACTATGGAAAACGGCAGGGAAAGACAAGAGAACACGAAGAAGCGGCTGATCGAAGCGGCGGGAGAGGTATTCTCGGAGAAGGGCTTCCGCGCGGCCACGGTAAGGGAGATCTGCGGCCGGGCTCGAACCAATATCAGCGCCGTGAATTATCATTTCCGCGACAAGGACGGGTTGTATGCGGCCGTCCTCGAATACTCTCACGCGGCGGCCATCATCAAATATCCGCCCGACCTGGGGCTCAAGGAAGGAGCGACGGCCGAGCAGCGGTTGTACGCCTTCATCCATTCCTTTCTTCTCCGCTTCCTCGCGGAAGGATACCCCTCCTGGCACGGCAAACTCATGGCACAGGAGATATCCGATCCAACCCGCGCCCTCGCGATCGTTGTGGAGAAGTCCATCCGGCCTCTTTTCAACCGGCTCGCAGGCATCATAGAGGACCTGCTCCCTGCCGGGCGCGCGGCCGACGGGGAGGTGCACGAAGCGGCCTATTTCTGCGCGATGAGCGTCGTCGGCCAATGC
>JAJFVB010000072.1 GCA_021372055.1 Desulfobacteraceae bacterium
GGCAGGCTACGACATCCTCGTTGCGAAAGACGGGGTGGAGGTCCTCGCCGCCGTGGAGACAAACGGGCCGCTTGACCTCCTGGTGCTCGACCTTGAAGTCCCCGACGCCGACAGTCCCAAGATTCTCGAAAAGGCGCAGACTCGCCGCCCTCCTTTGCCGGTTGTCATCCATACCTTCCTCACCGAGGAATCCGAACGCGACATGCCGGATGCCGCGGAGATATTCATCGAAAAAAACGGCAATATCGACCATCTCAAGTCGGCGATAGCCGAAATTCTCAAAAGATTCTACCCGGAACGATCCTGATGGACCTTTCCCGGCCATGCCCCGTCTTCTTTCCGCCTGAGGATTCAAACCGTCCGGAAGGAACGGCGGGGATGGACAAAATCCACAATTTTCTTTATTAATGCACGATTCTTCGCAATAATGGGTCATCTTTCGATTCGCGCTTCTCCTCTCGGCTCTGACGGATGGGCAATAGCCCTGGAGGCTAACCTGGTGGAAGGTATCAAAGTTCTTATCGTGGATGATGAGGTCGAGTTCCTGGAGACTCTCGTAAAGAGGCTCAAAAAAAGAAAGCTTGTCGTGAGCGGGCTCAACGGCGGAGAAGCAGCCCTGGAATACCTCGCTGAAAATCCCTCGGATATCGTGGTTCTCGACGTCAAAATGCCCGGCATGAGCGGTCTTGATACGCTCAGGGAAATTAAGAAGAAATATCCTTCGCTAGAGGTTATTATGTTGACGGGCCACGCGAACATGGAAGTGGCCATCGAAGGGATGGACCTGGGCGCGTTCGATTACCTCATGAAGCCCATCGATATCGACGAGTTGCTCTACAAGATCCAGGATGCGTACAAGCGCAAGAGCCTGAACGAAAAAGCCGCTTCGCAAGATCAATGAGACCCGCCGGCCAAGACCGGTAATCTTTGCGATCCCGTTTAACCTTCTCCTCTAATTCTGATTGCTGTATGTCAGTCATAAAATGGTGCCTGCAAAAATTCGGAATCGGGAAGAGAGGAGACGCACTCACCCCTTCGGATGCGGAAGCGTTGCGCACCGCATTCCGGTCCCGGTACCACAATTTCAAGCTGCTGTTGAGCGCCAACAATAAGGCGCTGCAGGTCATGTCCGACCTCGAGGACGCGCGCAAGGGCGACCGGCCCATCGGGATGTCCTTTGTCCGAGCCCACTGCACGGCTGCCTCCGTGAACGTATTCCGAATGGTGAAGTGCATGGAGCAGCTTGCGCCCGGCAAATATTCGGGCCTGGGCGAAAGGTTCCGTGCAATCCAGGGTTGCATTACCGAGATCCTGTCCGAGAGGAAGGACGCAGGGGAGGGGCCCTTTGTAATCCGTCTCGACCAGGTGGATAAGTCGCGGGCCGACGACGCGGGCAACAAGATGGCCAATCTGGGCGAGATACGCAACCACCTCGGGGTGCGGGTGCCCAACGGGTTCGTGATCACTTCGCACGGGTTTCGGGAGTTCATCCGTTCCGGCGAGATCCAATCCGAAATTGACAGGATCGTCCAGGCCTCGGCCGCCGAAGAAATGGACCAGCTCTTCGAGCTGAGCGCCGAGTTGCAGCAGCTGGTCATCCGCGCTTCGGTTCCGGAAGGGTTGCGCAAGGCGATCATGGAAGCCTACGCCGAGCTTGAAAAGACCGACGGGAGGGGAGTTCGGGTATCGCTTCGAAGCAGTGCGCTGGGCGAAGACTCCGCGGACACCTCCTTTGCCGGGCAGTACCGTTCCGAACTGAACGTCAGCCCGGAAAACATTATCGAAGCCTACAAGGAGATCGTTGCAAGCAAATACAGCCTGCAGGCGATAGCTTACAGGCTGAACAAAGGCATCCGCGACGAAGACGTCGACATGTGCGTTGGCTGCATAGCCATGGTGGACGCCCTCTCGGGCGGCGTCGTCTATACCCGCAATCCCCTCAATGTCCGCGACGATCGGGTGTTTATACACTCCGTCTGGGGACTGCCCAAATCCGTGGTCGACGGCAGCGTTGCGTCGGACCGTGTTGTGGTGGCGAGGGGAGATCCGCCCCGGATCGAGGAAAAGCTCATATCCGATAAACGGCAGAAGTTTGTCTGCTATCCGGACGAAGGCGTGTGCCGGATGGAGATAACGGGCGAAGAGGGCGCAGTCGCGTCCGTTTCGGAACCGGTTTGCGAAAGCCTTACCGGCATAGCGCTGCGGATCGAGCAACATTACAACTGTGCCCAGGACATCGAATGGGCCCTCGATGAGGCGGGCGGGATCGTCATCCTTCAGTGCCGCCCGTTGCGGCAGGCGGGCAGGGCGGCCGCGGGAAAACATCCTGCGCCGGACATACCCTCCGAGGACGTGCTCCTTTCGGGCGGCGTTGCGGCGAGTCCGGGTGCCGGGTGCGGGCCGGTCTGCGTGGTGAAAAAGGATAGCGACGCGCTCGGTTTCCCCAAGGGCGGCGTTCTGGTCGTGCGACAGGCACTGCCGAGGTGGGCGGCGCTCTTGAGTCGCGCCACCGCGCTCGTTGCCGAGCAGGGCAGCGCCGCGGGGCACCTTGCCAACGTTGCCAGAGAATTCGGAGTTCCCGCCCTGTTCGGGGTCGAAGAGGCGGCGGACAGGCTCGAAAACGGCGTGGTCGTGTCAGTGGATGCCGATGGCCTCGGTGTCTACAGAGGAAAAGTGGAAGCGCTTCAGAAGTCTTTCGCTTCCGGCAGGAGCCTCATGGAAGGGAGCACCGTTTTCCGGATTCTCGCCAGGGTTTCCGATCACATCATCCCGCTCTACCTGCTCGATCCCGACGGTTCGGACTTCAAGCCCGCATGCTGCAGGACTTTTCACGACATAACCCGGTTCTGCCACGAAAACGCCGTAAACGAGATGTTCCGGTTCGGGAAGGACCACCACTTTTCCGAGAGGGCGAGCAAGCAACTGTGGCATGACATCCCGATGCAGTGGTGGGTGCTCAACCTGGACGACGGCTTCAACGTGGACGTCGAGGGCAAATTCGTGAAAATGGAAAACATCGCCTCCATTCCGATGCTCGCGCTCTGGGAAGGGATTGTGGCCGTCCCGTGGGAAGGGCCGCCGCCGGTGGATTCCAAGGGCTTCATGGCCATCCTCATGGAGGCCAGCTCGAATCCGAACCTCGATCCGTCGATGCCTTCGCCATATGCGAACCGGAATTACTTCATGATATCGAAGAATTTCTGCAGCCTGAGCTCGCGGTTCGGCTTCCACTACTCGACAATCGAGGCGCTGGTGGGCGAGAGGGATAACGAAAACTATATCAGTTTCGGCTTCAAGGGAGGTGCGGCGGATCAGGCAAGGAGGGTGCGCCGGGCGAAGTTTGTCGGGGAGATTCTCGAAGAATTCGAGTTCCGAAGCGAAGTGCGAAACGACGGGGTAAACGCGCGAATCGAGGGCTATCCCGAGGACGTGATGCGCGAGAAGCTCCGGATACTCGGCTACCTCCTGATGCACACAAGACAGCTTGACATGGTCATGTTTAACGATGCATCCTGCCAGCACCACAAGGCCAAAGTGCTGAAAGACATCTCCTCGGTCATACTGAACAGACCCTCGGGAGATTCCGAAACGGCGCAAGCGCGGTAAAGGGGAAGGCAAAGCCTTCCGCGCGGATCGAACCGTTCCGCGTCAAAAGATACCGGATACCAGGCAGCAGAAACGCAAAGGAAACCCCATGCCCAGTTCAGATCGAGCCAAAATACTCGTTGCCACGGACGGCTCCGAACATGCCCTGCGGACGCTCCACTACGCATCTTCCATCCTGGACCCGGAGCGGTTCAACATCGTTCTCTATCATGTGGTGACCAGGGTGCCCGAGTCGTTTATCGATCTGGAGCAGATACCCGCATACCGCTACAGGCTGGTCGACGTCGATCTGTGGGAGAAGCGCCAGGAACATATGGTGGCGGATTTCATGGAACGGGGCAGAGCCATCCTGTCCGAGGCCGGATTTGCCTCGGACGCGGTAACGGTCAAGGCCGAGGAAAGAAAGGTCGGAATCGCCCGGGATGTGGCCGCGGAGTCCCGCAACGGCTACGTTGCGCTGCTGGTTGGACGCAAGGGGCAAAGCGATCTCAAGGATTTCATGGTCGGCAGCATTGCGAACAAGCTTCTCGAACTCGTTTCAATCCCCATATGGATCGTGGGGGGGATGCTTCCCGCCCGCAAGATTCTGATCTGTCTCGACAGCTCGGAAGGGTCCAAGCTCGGCGCAAAACACGCCAAGGCAATCCTTTGCGGTTCCCGCACCTGTGAAATCGTCCTCTTCCATGCCATGCGAAGCTTCGGCCCCCTGAAGCGGCTCGTGCGCGAAGTCTTCTCGGCCGAAGAGGACAAGGGCGCGGCCGATAAAATGGAACAACAGATGCGCGAAGCCGCCAAGCTCTTGGAACCCTCGTTTGATGTGACAATGGAGCGGCTGGTCGCCTCGGGGTTCGACCCGGCAAAGATCAGCCGGAAGATCGTCACGGTTTCCGGAAACACCGCAAACGCCATCGTCGAAGAGGCGGAAAAGGAGGGCTGCGACACCATCGTCGTCGGCAGAAGGGGACTTGGCAGCGTCGAGGAATTCGTGATGGGGCGCGTGAGCAACAAGGTGATCCAGTTGGCGAAGGACAGAACCGTCTGGGTCGTGACCTGATGCCGCATTGCGTTCAAGATGGAACGGATGGAGAAGAGCGGGGGA
>JAJFVB010000076.1 GCA_021372055.1 Desulfobacteraceae bacterium
AGGATATCGAAGACTTCTTCGTGGTGGCCAAAGAGGCGTTCCGGGACATGGGATTTACAATTCCCATCCGCTCGGAGAAATAGACGGGGCCGGATCTTAGTGCACGAAAGAGTAATGATTTGTCCGCCTTTAAGGCGGAAAGGAGCAGGCCAAAAATGGAAGACAACATTCAGGAGATGTACGAGAAGGCTCGCAAGGCTTTCGAAGTTATAGAATTCTGGCCGCAGGAAAAAGTTGACGAGATGGTGCTTGCGGTTGGCTGGGAATTCATGAAGGAACCGAATCGCGAAAAGCTTGCGAAATTGGCAGTTGAAGGTTCGGGGATCGGCGACTACGAATCCAAAAAGGCCAAGATCTGGAGCAAGACCATGGGTACCCTGAGGGACCAGGTCGGCGTGAAGACCTGCGGCGTTGTCGAAGAGTTCCCCGAGAAGGGACTCATCAAGCTGGCCAAGCCGATCGGTGTTATTGCAAACGTGGTTCCCTGCACCAACCCTGAATCGACGATATGCTGTCTCTCGCTGAGCACCCTGAAGACCAGGAATGCGATGATCGTTTCTCCGCATCCGCGTACTCAGGAGGCCTCGTATGAGACCGTGCAGGTTGCGAGGAAGGGCCTGAAAAAGGTCGGCGCTCCTGAAGATCTCGTACAGTGCATCAGGCACACCAGCAACTCGAAGACCTCCGAACTGATGGCGGCTTGCGACTTTGCGGTCGCCACCGGCGGCGCTGCTTTGCACAAGGTAGTTTACCAGGCCGGTGTGCCGGCTCACACGGTTGGCGCCGGTAACGTCGTGTCTTTCGTTGACGAAACCGCCGATCTCAAGGCAGCAGCCCAGAAGATCAGAACCTCGAAGACCGCGAACAACTCGGCGTCGTGTTCGTCTGAAAACGCCGTAGCGATCTACGAAGGCATCTACGACGAAATGATGGCGGCCCTCAAGGCTGAAGGCGGTCATCTGCTGAGCACGGAAGAGCGCGAGAAACTGCGCGCCTACATGTGGCCCGATGGCCACACGCTCAACCGCGATGTCGTTGCATCTCCAGTGCAGAAGATCGCAAAGGCCGCTGGGCTGAGCATCCCCGAGAATACCAAGTTCATGATGGTACTCGGTGAAAAGGTCGGCCCCGAGGACAGGTTCTCCGGTGAAAAGCTCTCCCTCACGCTGACCGTTTGGAAGTATAGCGATTTCAGCGAGATGGTGCAGAGAGAGAGAAAGATCCTGAAGTTCTCCGGCGAAGGTCATTCCGTGTCGATCCACAGCCGCAGGCAGGACCGCATCCTCGAACTGGCCAAGTACGCAAACGTCGGCCGCGTGGTCTGCAACCAGCCGCATTGCCATGCAAACAGCGGCGGGTGGCACTCCGGGCTTCCCGCAACCGATACCCTCGGCGGCGGAACCTGGGCCGGCAATATGACGAGCGAGAATGTAAACTGGAAGCACTTCCTGAATTATACTTATGTTGCCAAGGAAGTGCCCGAGCAGATTCCGACGGAAGAATGGATTTTCGGTTCTTATTTCCTGAAGTGGGGTAGGGATTAGTAGCCCGGCCGGAAGAGCGGTTCTCCCTGTTCGCCTTCCGGCCGGTTTTCCACTGAACTCTCCGGTCCGGGGTTACACCCCCAGGACGTCTTCGTTTTTCACAAACCCGCAGGGGTGGCCCCGCAGTATGCCGCGGGGCCGCTTCCACGATGACGCTTTTTACCGCTGTTGTTGCCTTCGCCCTTCCTCGCTTCGCCACTGCATGACAAGGTGATCCTGTATGAAACGCGCCATAATTTTTGATTTCGGGCAAACGCTGGCTAATTCCGCCGATGGCTTTCGCGCGGCGGAAAAAGAGGCTGAACGGGAGATATATGCTTGCCTCCGGACTGATTCGTGGGACTCCTTCGTATCGGTCTACCGCGATGTTCGAAAGGAATTCCACGGGAAATCGGAATTCTCGAGGCGGTCGATGTGGGCCGAGGTTTTCCGTCGATTCGGCGAAGTGCCCGCCGAGGCAATGCTGGAAACTCTCGAAAGCCGTTACTGGGAGACGGTGCAGGATCGCACCTTGCTTTTTCCCGAGGCGGTGAGTACGATAAAACGTCTCTCACGCAAATACGGGCTCGGAATGGTGACGAACACCCAGGGGCAACCCGGGGTCGGAAAGCACCGGCTTGGCCGGTTTCCGGAATTGGAGCACCGTTTCGACAGTATCATCGTTGCAGGAGAGTCCGGAATACCTCCCAAACCCGATGAGATCCCTTTCCGGCTGAGCGTGGGAGAACTTGGAGTGTTGCCCGAGGAAGCCGTTTTTGTAGGCGATGATTTGCGTATCGACATTCAAGGCGCCCTTGCTGTGGGAATCGATCCCGTGTGGCTGAAGCACTACTCCGTGAGTCGGTCGTGGCCGGACGTTCCAGCGCCGTGTCCCGTCATAACAAGCCTCGACCAGCTCGTCGCACTTGAGAATATATTCCCCGCAAGCTGAGAGGTGGTCAAAGTGGCGGTCAAAATTCTGATTTGCCTGGACGGGTGCAGTCCGGAATATCTCGCAAAGAGCTCGACACCCAATCTCGACTCCCTGGCAAGAGGCGGCTTCAAAACCATCGGCCAGGCCGTCATTCCGTCCGTTACCAACGTAAACAACACTTCCATCGTGACGGCGAGCTTCCCGGAATCGCACGGGATTACGTCAAACTATTACCTCGATCCGAACACGGGGCGGGAATTCTACATGGAGTCCCCGGAATACCTTCTGGCCGAGACAATGTTCAAGAACGCCGAAAAGAAGGGCTTGAGGTCGGCTCTGCTCACGGCCAAGGGCAAGTTGAACTCGCTTATCCGGGAAGGTGCAACGGTTGCCGAATCGGCCGAAAAACCGCCCGCGTGGCTGGTTGAAAGACTCGGACCACCTCCTGAGATGTATTCCGTCGAGATCAATCATTGGCTTTTTCGCGCCGCGGCCGAGGTGATCGAAGTCCATCGTCCGGACCTGATCTACGTCACGACGACGGATTATGCCATGCACACGCTCGCACCCGATGACGAAAAGTCCCAATGGAACCTCGGGGAGCTTGACCGGCTGCTGGGGAATATCCTGAATGCGGCGGGGGCTTTCGAGATCGTTGTGACGGCCGATCTCGGGATGAATGCAA
>JAJFVB010000142.1 GCA_021372055.1 Desulfobacteraceae bacterium
AAGGCCTGCAACCATCTTGTTAACAAAAATGCACTCAGGGTTGTCGTCAATTACCCTCCCCGGACCGTCGTCATCTTCATGCGACGGACCTGCCCTCAAAGGAGCTTTCACCCCGGGAAGATAAACGGATGGAAGGCCGACCCCTTCCGGCAGAAACCTCGGACGACCGGCCCAGGCTGAATCGCGGCGCTCCGGCCTTACAGCCTCGCGGCTTGTCGCCCCCCCCCCCGAGAAATTTCGGGAACCTTTTTCCGGCATTCCTGTCAAAGAGGGTAAAGCAGTCAAACTCTCACTAGAAAGGGCACCCATGAAACTGTCGTCCACACATTCCATAAGAGCGATTTCCCTTGCGTTGGGAATTCTTTTCGTTTTGGCCTGGATTGAAAGCTCCCGGGCAATGGTCCCCTCGCGCGAATCCGAAGACAAGACTCTGTCGCCCTACTTTTTCGTTCAGTCCTCCGACCCCGATCTGGATCAGCTTCCCCTTAAGTCTACGTCGGCAGCCGTGAATATCTCGGGCATCATTGCCGATGTGAGCGTGACGCAGGTTTACAAAAACGAGGGCAAAAAAGCTCTTGAAGCCGTTTACGTCTTCCCGGCATCCACGCGCGCGGCCGTCTACGGAATGAAGATGACCATCGGCGACAGGACCATCGTGGCAAAGATCGACAAACGCGCCGAAGCGCGAAAGGCCTATGAACAGGCCAAGGCCGAAGGAAAAAGCGCTTCATTGCTCGAACAGCAGCGGCCAAACGTTTTCCGGATGAACATCGCCAATATCCTTCCGGGGGATGTGATCACGACCGAATTGCGCTACACCGAGCTTCTCGTCCCGACCGAAGGCGTCTACGAATTCGTCTATCCCACCGTGGTCGGACCCCGGTATTCGAATCAACCTGCCGCCGGGGCTTCTCCTTCCGATACCTGGACCCGGAACCCCTACCTGCACGAGGGTGAACCGCCCCGGAATACCTTCGACATAAAGGTCAATCTGGCATCGGGAGTACCCATCCGCGAGATGACCTGCTCGACCCACAAGACCAATATCCATTATCGCGACAAGGCCACGGCGGTTGTCGAGCTTGACCCAGCGGACAAGTACGCCGGCAACCGGGACTACATCCTCAAGTACCGGCTCACCGGTGATAAGATCGAATCGGGCATGCTTCTTTTCGAAGGCCAAAAGGAGAATTATTTCCTCCTCATGATGCAGCCCCCGAAGCGCCCCTCGGGCGAGGCCCTCCCGCCCCGGGAATACGTTTTCATCATCGATGTTTCGGGCTCCATGAACGGCTATCCACTCGACATCACCAAGAAACTGTTCAAGGATCTCGCTGCCGGACTGCGGCCGGGCGACTTCTTCAATGTCCTGTTTTTCTCCGGCGGATCAGACGTCCTCGCGGAGCGGTCCCTGCCGGCCACCCCCGAGAACCTCAAGCGCGCCGTCGCCATGATGGAGTCGCGCCGCGGCTCGGGAGGAACGGAACTGCTTCCCGCAATCGAACGCATGCTCAGGCTCCCGAAGACCCCGGGCGTCTCTCGCTCTTTTATCATAGCCACGGACGGATATGTCTCGGTCGAACCGGAAGTTTTCGACCTCATGCGCAAAGGCCTGGGCGATTCCAACTTTTTCGCCTTCGGAATCGGCACCAGCGTTAATCGGCATCTCATCGAGGGCATGGCGCGCATCGGCGCCGGAGAACCTTTCGTGATAACCTCCGCCTCCGAGGCCCCGGCCAAGGCGGAAAAGTTCCGTCAGTATATTCAGAACCCCCTTCTCACCCAGATCAAACTCGACTTCGGAACCTTTGAGGCCTACGACGTGGAGCCTTCCGGGGTGCCCGATCTCTTTGCGCAACGCCCCGTCATGATTTTTGGAAAATGGAAGGGAAAACCTCAGGGAAAGGCAACTCTGACCGGTACGAGCGGCAAGGCCAGGTTCAGCACCACGGTCGACATCTCCGGTGTGAAAGCTCTTCCGGAAAACTCCGCGCTGCAATACCTGTGGGCACGCTCCCGCATAGCGCAGCTTTCCGACTACAACAATCTGCAGCCAAACGACGCCAGGGTGGCCCAGATAACCGAACTCGGGCTCAACTACAGCCTGCTCACCGCCTACACATCCTTCGTGGCCATCGATTCAGAAATCCGCCGCAAGGAGGGCGACCTCGCCACTGTAGAGCAGCCACTCCCGCTGCCCGAAGGTGTCTCGGACCTTGCTGTCGGAAATGCCGCGCAGTACCGGGTGATGGCAGCACCCGCCCCGGGATTTGCCAGGGGCGCAGGGGGAAAATCGCTCGCGCGGCTGCCGGAAAGAACGGAGTCCGGAACGAAGGAAAACCTCCCGGCTCGGGAAAAACCCTCGGTCGCCCCTTCCATAACGGTCGAGACTCTGAGTGTTGCGGGAAAACCGGGTAAGGCGATGGTCAGGGAGTTTTTCGAGGCGCACAGGGCCGAACTGCTCGCCTGCATGGGAAACGCCGGGACCGGGTCGCGGAAAGTGCAAATCAAGTGGACCATCGACGCGGACGGAACGGTCAAAAATATCGTGATTCCGATTGCAGGCCTGTCGAAATGCTGGACCGAGCTGATGAGCAGGTGGGTCTTTCAGCCGCCGCAGGACGGCAGGAAGGCGACCGTCTCCATGACGGTAACGATCACATTCTAGCAAGGCTTCATCGGGGAGGCTTCCGTCGGCTCCCCGGATCGCACAAAGGAAAAAGCCGGCATCGCGTGCGCGCCGATGCCGGCTTTTTCCTATTTGTATGACTATCGGCTAAAATGCTGTAGCATATTCAGGAGATGCAACGATCCTCCCTCCCCAGCAGGAGGATCTCAATTTCTTCGGGGCTCGGTTCTCGATTCCTTGTTTCTTCCCTGGCAGCTTTTGCGAGTTTCTTTTCCATGGGTGTCTCCTGTTATATTCAATACACGTTATTGTTTGCGTTTTATTCTCTGCTGCACCGCAAGTTAATCATTGCACTAAATAAGTCAACGAGAAAAGAGCGCAAGGAAACGAAATCCCACCATTACTATCAAACCCGTGTGAATCCTTCCACCACATCGCTATCGAGCGAGGCGACCAAAGCGGTCAAGAGCTTCAAGGTCCTGTCGTAGTCCTGCCTGTTGATTATTCCATGATGGGAGTGGATGTGGCGCGCGGGAACTCCCAGCACGATCGTCGGCACACCGGTCCCGTGCAGGTGAATCCGCCCTCCGTCCGTCGATCCTCCGGTCCAGGCGGAGTACTGCAGCGGGATTCCCAACTCTTTTGCCGTATCAACGACAAGGTCGCGGAAAGCAAGATTTGAGATCATTTTGGATTCGAGCAAAACGAGCGCCGGGCCTCCACCGAGTTTTGTGCTCGACTCTTCGGGCTTGATCCCGGGAACGTCGCCGCAGAAATCGATTTCGAGCACGATTGCGGCATCGGGCCGCACCAGTTCGGCGCACGTCTTCGCACCTCGCAGGCCGACCTCTTCCATGGTTGTGGCGGCGCCTACCAGGACATTGGGATGCGGCGTTCGGGCAAAATGACTCATCGCCTCGATTACGAGCGCGAGACCGACCCTGTCGTCAAAGGCCTTGCCGATATAGGCGCTCCCGCCCAGAATGGGCACGAAGGAGGCGTCAGGGACCACGGGGTCCCCGATCCGGACTCCCGCGCTTTCCGCCTGTTCCCTTGCGCTCGCTCCTATGTCGATATACATGCTTTTCGCTTCAACCGGCTTCTTCCTTTCATCATCCGTGAGCAGATGCGGAGGCTTGGCGCCGATCACGCCCGGCAGATCGCCACGGTTGGTTTTGACGAGCACCCGCTGGCCGAGCAACACGGGCCCCCACCAGCCACCGAGCGGGATGAATCGCAACACGCCCTGCTCCGCGATGTGATTCACCATGAGGCCGACCTCATCGAGATGCGCGGCCAGCATTACGCGCGGGCCGCTACCGTCCTGCGTGCAGGCGATGCTGCCGACGTTATCCCGGTCCATCCGGCCCAAGGGTTCAAGATGCCTGCGCACCACTGCGCGGATCTCGGCCTCATAGCCGGGAATCCCGTGTGCTTCGGAAAGCTCTTTTAACAGTTGCTCCGTACGGTCCATGTTTCCACCCCCAATTGTCTTTTCCGGCGGCCGGATTGGCCTTCCGGCCTTTTTGCACCATCCTGCTTGTCAACGCTATATCTCATGGATACTATTTCATTGCAATTTATTGCCCGTATGAAAGATAATCGGACAAACGTGCGACAGAGGATCAGAGGACATATTTGCCGGACTTAGCGGCAAGAGTGCTTTTTGTTTGCCGCAATCGTCGCCAATCTCTTGCTCAAATCCGTTTACCGACGCTTTCGCGACCGTATGGCACTCACGCCCGACGGCCCTGTATCCTTTCGTCCGAATTTGTCCTTTCACGCAAGTCGCTTACAGGTCCCTTCACGACGGACGAACCCGTCGAGGCAGCGTGCGATGAAGACAAGCAACCGCCTCAGTGTGCTCCTCATCGAAGATAGAGAAGACGACTATCTGCTCGTGAAAGGATTGCTTGAGCTCGCTTCGTTCACGGTATTCACGCTCCACAGGATTGATTCTTTCGATGCCGGCATAGAGGCCGCCGCCCGCTCCGGCTGCGATGCCTGCCTGCTCTATTCCCGGATCGAGGGCCGGTCCGGTCTGGAGTTCCTGAACGAGGCAAATGCAAAAGGGTGCAACGCGCCGGTGATCCTCCTCACCAATGACGAAAGCTCCCGAAGCTGTCTTGCCGCTTTTCAGGCCGGTGCTGCGGACTGTATCGACAAGGATCGGACCGACGCGGAGGCGTTGGAGCGTTCCATCACGCACGCGGTCGAGCGCAGAAGGGCCGAATGGGAGTTTCGCCATCACGCAGGCATGCTTGCCAAAACGGTGGGGGAGCAAAGCGCGCAGCTCCGGGAAGCCAACCGGCTCCTGGCCGAAGAGGCCCGCCGCCGCGAAGAGGCCGAACTGGCGCTGAAGGCAAGCGACGAAAAGCTCACGTCCCTGATCGAGAGCACATGGGACATTGTCTTTACGCTGACTCCCGAGGGTGTTGTCGAATCGCTGAATTCCGCCTTCGAACGCACGCTCGGCTGGAGAGCGGGCGAATGGATCGGCAGAGATGCATTCGAACTGATTCGGCAGGAGGACCGGAAAGACTTCCGTGAATTCCTCGGGAAGATTTGCGAAGGCGAAGCGGTGCATCCCATTCAGGCGCGTTTGCGCACCTGCCCGGACTCTTCAAAGGCGTTCGAATTTTCCCTTGCCGCCCAAGTCCCGGGGAATCCGAGACGGCTTATCTGCCGTGCTCGCGAAGTTCCCGTGGCGCCACGGCCGGACACTCAGACGGTTGAAGAGAATGCGCTTCTCAAAAACGTCCTGGAGTCCCTCCCCTACCCCTGCTACGTCATCGACGCGGAAGACTTCAGCATTCTTCTGGCAAATTCGGCAGCCGTCTCGGGAGGTCTTCCAGCGGGCACCAGATGCCACGATTTTTTCCACCGGAGCCCCGTCCCCTGCAAAGGGGAAAAATACAACTGCCCTCTGCTGGAGATAAAGCAGTCGAAGCGTCCGATCGTTTTAGAACACGTACACTCCGATCAGAACGGGGTCCGTCACATCGAAATCCGTGCCTATCCCATTTTGGATGAAAACGGAGCGGTCTCCAAAATAGTCGAATACTGCCTGGACATCACAGACAGGAAAGAAATGGAGGAGAACCTCCGATTGGCCCGCGAGGAACTGGAGCACAGGGTCGAACTTCGCACGGCCGAACTCGCATCGGCCAACATGGCTCTCCAGTATGAAATCGCGGAGCGCCGCCGGGTGGAAGCCGCTCTGAGATTCGACGAAAAACGGCTTGAAGCATTGCTGCAGTTGAGCCGGATGGCCTGGACCTCGGAGATGGAGATAGCCGAATATGTCCTTGAACAGGAGGTCAGGCTTACCCGCAGCAAAATCGGGTCTATCGGATTTCTCGATGAGGACGAAAAGGTCTTCACCCTCCGCGCATGGTCCGGGGAAGTGAGGGAGCATTGCGGAATCCTTCGAACATCGGCCCATTTCGAGATTGAAAACTCCGGCATCTGGGCGGACGCCGTCAGAAGGCGCGCCCCGGTGATTGTGAACGGGTACTCAACGGAAGGAAGAACGGGGCCGGGACTGCCGCCGGACCACATGCCGATCGAGAGGTTCATGAGCATTCCCGTCATCGACGGAAACCGGATCACCGCTCTGGCCATGGTCGCAAACAAGGAGCGGGATTACGATCAATCCGACGTGCGGCAGCTCACCCTTCTCATGGACGGGATGTGGAAGCTGATCGAGCACAACCGGTCGCTAAAGGCGCTGAAGGAAAGCGAGAACCTGGCAGGTATCGGCAGCGCTCTTTCGGTTGTCGCCCATGACATCAAGACGCCCCTGATCGCGATAGGCGGTTTTGCGCGGCTGGTGCAAAGCCATCTCGGAAAGGATCACCGGGATTGGGAAAAGATGGAGATAATACTGAGCGAAACGACCAGGCTCGAAAAGATGGTCAAGGACATGCTCGATTTTTCGAAGCCGCTGGCCCTGGAGGTGTCCGCGGAGGAAATAGGGGCTCTGATAGACGAATGTTTCGAAATTACCAACACGCTCGCTCAGGCGAAAGGCATCGAACTGAGGTCCGTGGTTCCCACCCGCATCCCCCCGGTGCACCTTGACCGCAGCAGGATGAAGCAGGCTCTGATAAATCTGCTGACAAACGCGATCCAGGCTTCACCGGACGGTGAAACCGTGGCGGTCCGTTCCCGTGTAAAGGATACCGACCTGGTGGTTGAAGTAATCGATGCCGGTTGCGGCATACCGGCGATAGTGCGCAAGAATATCTTTTCTCCCTTTTTCACGACGAAAAAGGAGGGAACGGGGCTCGGGCTTTCGATAGTGAGGAAAATAGTCGAGGCTCACAGGGGGAAAGTCGATATCCTCGATAACGTGGGCAACGGCATCACCTTCAGGATCATGCTTCCCATCCGATAGCCGGTTTCGCGAGAGGATTGAATCCCCGCGCAGTCGATATCCCCAAGCTTGAATTTTGCCGGAGTTAGTTTATATTGTCCCTCGAATTCGAGATGCTTTTCTTCGCACGGGAAGGTTCGTACTACTGCTTCGCTCACGCGATCTGGGAGAAAAAAGATTCATGAAACGGTTGGGCGTGGCGGCGTGGATGGTTTTATTCTTTGTTGCGGGCTGTGCTCACCAGGGTTCATCGGGCAGCTTTTTCCAACGTTTCCTTGCCTTTTGCCATATCGCTTCTCCGCAGAAGGCAAAAACCGCAGAGGTATGCCTTCTCGACCCCGCATCGTACATTCCCGAACCTTCAGCCGCACCCGCATCTCAAGACAAACCGCCCGTTGCGGAAGTTCCCGTCACTTCGCATGACTTCGGGAACCTCTCCGAATCGGACGATTATATCCACAAGTTCCGTGTCCGAAACACGGGCAAATCCATCCTGAACATCAAGAAGGTTGTCCCCGGCTGAGGAAGTACGGTCGCCCAGTTCGACAGGGCTATTCCTCCGGGCGGGGAGGGAACGATCACATTGAGGCTGAACCCGAAAGCATGCTCGGGCAAAACGGAAAAATCGGTCCTTGTAACCTGCAACGATCCTAAGAAGCCCTATTTCATTCTCATCCTCCGGGGCCAAAGCAACAGCTGAGCGCAGAAATCCTTATGACAACGACATTCTTGTTTCCGGTTCCCAACCGGCCGCCGGCAGCAGCCCCTACGCCGTTTCAATTCCGATCGCATACCGGAGCCAATTGATGGACGCCAAAGTCAAAGCCACCAACGTAGTCTGGCATCGCAGCCAGGTTACGCGCAGCCAGAGGCACAGTCTGCTGAACCAGTGCGGATGCACGATCTGGCTGACGGGCCTCCCCTCTTCGGGCAAAAGCACCACCGCCTTTGCGCTCGAACACGCGCTCGTCGGACGGGGCTTTCTGGCCTATGTCCTCGACGGCGACAATGTCAGGCACGGCCTTAACAAGGACCTCGGTTTTTCCGCGCGGGAACGGGAAGAGAACATACGGCGCGTCGCCGAAGTCGCCAAACTCTTCGCGGACGCCGGGCTGATTACCATCACGAGCTTTATTTCCCCATACAGAAAAGAGCGGGATTTTGCCCGGAAAATACACGGCGAGTCCGGCCTGCCGTTTTCCGAGATCTTTATCGACACGCCGCTTGAAGTATGTGAGGCGCGCGACCCGAAGCAACAGTACGCAAAGGCAAGGCGCGGAGAACTCAAGGGCTTCACGGGCATCGATGCCCCCTACGAGCCCCCGGTTAATCCGGAAGTGATTGTCAAGACGGCCGAACATCCCCCTCAGAGGATTGCCGCGCATATACTCCGGTTTCTCGTGACGTCGGGTTCTCTGCCGGCTGCGGCGCTCTCGCCGGTGGCCGGGGACGGCAAACCGGGATTGCAGGCCGCCATGACGGAAGCCTGATAGACCGGCCCGGCATCTCTGGATTTTCCTTCTACCCGGAACGCGACGATGGAATCCGAAATCCTCCCGGAAACCCGGAAGTATTTCTTTCGCGGCCTCCATCCCCTGATTTCGATCGGAACGGCGAGCGACCGCTACAAGGGCTGGCTGGGCCAGATCTATTCGGAACACCTGTATGCGGGCCGCATAACGAGCAGGAAGAACACCGTCGGGAAAAACTCCTTCCGGGTGGAAGTCCTTCCGGTGGACAGCGTTCGCGAGTATTTCCAGCATTTTCGCATCCTCGAAGTCGACTACACATTTTATTCCCCGCTCATCGAAAACGGCGTCCCCACTCGCAGCGCAGGTACTCTCACCGAATACGCCGCGCACATGGGACCCGATGACCGGGTCTTCCTGAAGGTCCCGCAGATGTTTCTCGCCCGGAAGTTGCGCCGCGGCAAAGATCATGTGCCAAACGAGATGTATCTTGCAGCCGGGCCTTTCACGCGCCAGTTCTACGAACCCGCCGTCCGGCTGCTGGGTCCAGGCCTCAAGGGGTTCATCTTCGAGCAGGAGTACCAGCGCTCCACCGAACGCGTCCCCCGGGAAGAGTTCGCCCGCGAGTTCGGGAGATTTTTCGAAGCCATACCGCGAGACAGCCGCTATCACGTGGAACTGCGCACGGACTCGTACTTGTCCCCGCAGCTTTTCGACGTGCTCAAACGATTCGGGATCGGGCAGATCCTGTCCCATTGGACCTGGCTTCCGAGCCTTGCGGCCCAGTTTCGCAGATCGGGAGAGCGCTTTGTCCACGCGGGCGGACAGGCGGTGATCCGGCTCATGACTCCGAAGGACGTCCGCTACGAAGACGCTTACGCGCGGGCTTTTCCCTTCGACGCCATACGCGAGGATCTGCTGCAGCAGAGGATGATTTCGGAGACCGCCGAATTGATGTGCGAAGGAATCAGGCAGGGGGTGGAGGTAAATGTCATCATCAATAACCGGTCCGGCGGGAACGCACCGGATATCGGACGCAGGCTCGTTCAGCTGTTTATGGAGTTGCGCGGGAAAAAGGAAGGGACGGCGCGGTGACGGCCCGATGCAAAGGGACGCGGCAGGGCGGGATTTACTGTAACGCCAAGAGACACCGGCCCCTCGGTTTCTTCCCGGAGCGGTGTCTCCCAAAACGGCGCAGGGTGTCTACTTCTGGCCCTCTTTTTCCAACTTGCCGATCACATTGTGATTCTCATGAACGCGTTTTGCCTCAACCCTGGTGTTGATCGGATTGTGGGTCCGTTTCCTGGCCCTGATCGTTTCTGTTTTCTGCGTTTTGGAAGCCATTTCCCTCTCCTGTTCTGAAAAATCAAAAACCCGGCGGAATCGCGCCGGATTCGAAATGAAATTCTAAGCAAGGCATTCGCCATATAACAGAAACGCGTCCGGATGTCATCAGATTTTCTCCGGGCACCGCGCCGCAGGCAACTGAATCCCGTTTACCAGAGCCTCGAGCCGGGGATACCGCCCGGCGCAGCGATCCGAATGCAAATGATGCAGCAGCTGCTCCCACGCCCAGGGAATATACCGCAGGAACCGGAGCTTTGCCTTCTCAACGCCGAGAAACCCGAAAGCCCCCAGGATCTGCAGGTTGCGGCAAAGCCGAACCGCATAATAGTCCCGCAGAAAGCCTTCCCGGTCGCAGGGGAAAAAATCCGCCGCCACCGCCCAGTATTCCCCGAGCAGAACATTCTGGATCTTCGCGGGAATTTCAACGTAGGGGTCGACCAGAAGCGAGGCGAGGTCGTATGCCGGAGGGCCGAACCGCATCCCCTGGAAATCGATCAGCCGGAGCCCTTCCCCCGTTACCATGATGTTTCGGCTCTGGAAATCCCGGTGGAAGACGCAGGCCGTATCGACCGCTCCGGCCTGTTCCGCGAGCATTTCGAAATCGGAGCGCAGATCCTCCGGGCCGACCTCCAGCCGTAGATACCCGTTGCAGAAAGCCCTCCGGAAGTATTCCAGCTCCCTCTCGAAGACAAAGCGCGGATCATAGATGTGGGAATCGAAACAGAAATCGGGTCGAAACCCGTCTCCGGCCTTCCGGTGGAGGTCCGCGAGAAGAACGATCACGGGACGGTATACTGACAGGAGGTTCTGACGGCATCCGGCGGCGAGTTTCTGCAAGTGGCAGTCACCGGCGTCTTCCAGGAGAAACCGCCCCGCTTCCGCATCGCCAAAGACAATTCGGGGAACCGGGATTCCCTTTGACAGCAGATGGTTTCCGATTCGAAGGTAGGAGTCGTTTTCGTCCAGGCCGTCCAACCGCACGCGCGGGGAAAGGAGGCCGACATAGGAGACGGTTCCGCAGAAGATTCGGAAGAATCTGCGATCGGAGCCGTCGCCCGCCAGAGGCTCGACTCGCGCATCAGAGCCTCCCGAAATTTCCAGCGCTTTCGCGACCAGATCGCCCAGGCCGGGAGTTTCCGCCATAATCGACATCACCCGGCCTCCGGCACGATCACCCTGCCCGAATGATCCCCGCAAACCCGCATCCCGTCGGCAACTATGCAGTCGTTCAGGCGGCTTCCCGGACCGATTCGGACGTTTTCCCACATGATGACGTTTTCCAGCCGGGCGCCCGCGCCTATCCTTGCCCCCCGTCCGGCCACAACCACTCCCGACAGCCCGACGTCTTTTTCCACCACGGCTTCGGGATGGAGCAAGACCGCCTCGCCCGTTGGAAGCGGCGGCAGAAAACCGCTTTCGAGCCTGGTAAGCTCGGCGCTCAGAGCCCGATAGCTTGCGATCGACCCCATCTCGCGCCAGAACATATTCGGGCAGGTCAGGGACACCGGAGGAAAACCCTTCGCGATAAGGCCCCGGTAGACCGTCAGGATGTCGCCGGGAACGCCCTTCCGCGCATCAGCGAGAGCGGCGGGATTGATGAAGTGGATCCCCGTGAAAGCCATCTTGCGGAAACCGTTTCCGGCGGCCGCCATCTTTTCGGCTTCTCGGCCGAAACCGAGCACCGCTCCGTCTTTGCCCACAGCGACGTTGTTGAACTCGGGGAAATCGTGCATGAGAAGGCTGACCGCGGCGCCCGAGCGTCGGTGCTCTTCGGCCAGCTCCGCAAGAGGCGCATCGCAGACGATGTCGCCGTTTATCACGACGAAAGTCTCGTCGCCGAAGCTATCCAGCGCATTGCGAATCCCACCCCCGGTGCCCAGCAGCACGGACTCGGGAAGGACCTCGACGGGGATGGGCCAGTCCCCCCTGGAAACGGCATCCGCGAGATGCTCCTTCCGGTGATAGGCGTTGAGGACCACGTCTTCGAACCCGCAGGCGTGCAGCCTTTCCACCCAGAATCGAAGCATGGAGACGCCCAGAAGCGGCACGAGCACCTTCGGACGCACCGATGTCAGCGGGTGCAGCCGGGTGCCCAAACCAGCGGCAAGGATCATCGCGCGCATCGGATCAATCCAGTCTCGAAGATGCCTTCGCGTGCCGGCAAACCAGGGGGAAGGAATACTCCCCCGGAGAAGATATCAGGGGTTGGCCTCCGGCCCTCATGCCATCGCCTTCCGAACCCATCCGCGCAGGATTTCAGGGTAGCCGGGGTCGGTGACATGCACGCGGACGGCGCCGTCCGGAGACTCGTTAACGGCAACCTCGTCCGCCGCAAGCCAGTTGATCACCTGCGAGTAGATTTCATATTCGAGCTGCAGCCCCCGGGCCCGGATTCCGTCCCGATCGTCGTCGGGCCAGATCGGATAGACCGCCTGGGCTATGATGGGACCGGTGTCTTCGCCTTCGTCGACAAAATGGACCGTGACGCCTCCCCACTTGCATCCGTAGGCGAAGGTGTCCTCATACCCGTGCATTCCCGGAAAGCTCGGCAGAAGAGCGGGATGAATATTGAGAATGCGCCTCTTCCCGCGGTTGTAGTGGCCGATGAAGCAGGGGGTGACAAGCCGCATGAACCCGGCGAGGCAAATGTAGTCGGGATGGAAGGAGTCGATGATCCGGATCAGTTCCTGCTCGGCGAGCACAAGCTTTCCCAGCCTGTTCAACCGCTTCGCGGAGTCGGCGATCCGGAGGAAATTCTGTTTGCGGTCGAGTTCCTCGAGGACAACGCGGTAATCCGCCGGAAACTCCCCTTCCGCCCTTGCCGCAACAGAAGCGTAATCGACGCAGAAGGCGGGAATCCCGGCCCTCTCGGCCCTTTGCAGTCCGAACGCTCCCGGACGGTCGCTCAGGACCGCCACGATTTCGGCGTTGAGCGTCCCATCCGCCGCCCGGTCGATCATGGCCTGAAGGTTGGTCCCGCCGCCGGAAATCAGGACCGCTATCCGCAATTTACGAGGAGTCATTTTCGAGGCTTCCGTCATGATGCGCGAGCAAAAAGCACGACCGCTTCCGGCCTTTCAATGGAAGTATTCGACCGCATTGCGGAACAGCCGGACGCCGTCGCCTTCTTCCGGAACGGACTTGCCCTCGCGCTCGCATTGCTGCTTCAGGTAAGTCCAGTCGGGATGATTCGTAAAATGGTTGAACGCCTCGGGGTGAGGCATGAGCCCGGCAACACGGCCCGTGACGTCGCAGATCCCGGCTATGTCTTCGACCGACCCGTTCGGATTGAACGGAAACTCGCCCCGCGCGGTCCCGCCGGAGGGAAGCGCGTACCGGAAAATAACCTGATTCTGTTCCATAAGCCGTTCGATGACAGCGGGGTCCGCGAAGAATTTCCCTTCTCCGTGGCGTACGGGCAGCTCCAGCGACCCAATGCCGCGCGTCAGCACGCAATTCGAATCGCTGTTCGCCTCGAGGCGCACCCACTGGTCGCGAAAGTTCCCGCAGTCGTTTGCGATAAGCGCCACCTCGCGCATCATCCCGCCTCGGACGAAACCGGGCAGGAGGCCCAGGTTCACCAGCACCTGGAACCCGTTGCAGATCCCGATCACAACGCCGCCCTTTTCGACAAACGAGGTGATCTGGGCCTCAAGGCGGTGTTTCAGGCGCATGGCCATGATGACGCCCGCGCCGTGATCGTCGCCCCAGGAAAATCCGCCGCCGATCACGAATATCTGATACGCCTTCAAAGCCTTCTCATTGGCGACCAGACTGTTGAGGTGCACTTTTTCCGTTTTGGCCCCGGCAACCTCCAGGGCATAGGCGGTTTCCATATCGCAGTTCAGACCAAAACCCGTCATCACGAGGGCTTTCACAGATCCCATAGCGGCCACTTTCCAGCAGATAGAAGATCAGGGCTAGGCAAGCCCGATATCCTTTCGATAATAAAGCCCCTCGAAATGGATTTTCTCCATCTCCAAGAGCGCGGTTTGTCTCGCCTCGGCCAGAGTGTCTCCCGAACTCACGACGCAGAGCACGCGCCCGCCCGTGGTAAGCAGGCGGCCGGAACCGTCCCGCTCGGTGCCGGAGTGGAACACGAGGCAGTCCTTGTCGATGTCATCCACGCCTTCGATGGGCAATCCGATTTTGTACCGTTCCGGGTACCCCTTGAACCAGCCTTTTTTGCCCTTCGTTCGCCCGCTCGTCGCAATCAGGCACAACCGGTACCTCGGGTCCCACTCAGGCTGAAGCCTGGCAAGGGTCCCCTGTAGTATGGCCTCGCTTACGTCCACCAGATCGGTCCGTAAGCGCGGCAGAATCACCTGAGCCTCGGGGTCTCCGAGCCTGATGTTGATCTCCAGCACATAGGGGGTTACGCCGTCCCCTTCCTCAACGAGCATCAGGCCGAGATAGAGGATGCCCCGGTACAGAATGCCGTGCTTTTCGCGAACGCCCGCGATCAGGGGCTCAGCCACCCGGTTCATGATGGTCCCGACCAGAGAATCGTTCAGCCAGGGGTGCGGCGAATAGGACCCCATGCCTCCCGTGTTTTTGCCCTCGTCGTTTTCGCGGGCGCGCTTGTAATCCTGGGCGGCGACCATCGGAACGACCGTATACCCGTCCGTGAAGCAGAAAAAGGAAAGTTCGCGCCCGTAGAGCCGCCTTTCTATATCGACCCGCTCACCAGCGTCCCCGAAAGCGCGATCCTCCATGATGGTTCGAATGGCATCCTCGGCGTCCTGAACCGACTCACAGACGAGAGCGCCCTTGCCCGCGGCAAGGCCGTCCGCCTTGACGACGACGGGATAACCGACGCCGCGCACGTAATCGCGCGCCTTATCCGGATCGCTGAAATTCTCGAACTCCGGCACCGGAATCCCGAGATCGCGCATAATGACCTTGGCGTCGCACTTGCTCGACTCGAGCCTGCTCGCCTTGAGACTCGGTCCTATGATGGACAGGCCGCGCGATTCGAACAGATCGACGATTCCAGCGGAAAGAGGTTTTTCAGGACCCACAAATGTCAGGTCGATCTTTTCCCGCTCCGCGAAAGCAGCCATCTCCTCAATGGTCCGCAGGTTAACGCAAGTCGCGGTTTCCGCGATCCCCGCGTTGCCGTGCGCCACGTATACCGTCTTCACACGCGGGCTCCGAGCGAACTTCCATGCGATCGAGTGATCCCTGCCGCCCGTTCCCACAACGAGTACCTTCATGCAGCCCCCACCTTGGCAAAATGCGCTTTCAGCCAGCGCTCACGATCTCACTCAGATAGTCGCAGATATTGCCGTCGTATATGTGCGTGGTGCAAAACGCTTTGCACGCAAGCCTGAGGCTCGTCTTCCGCGAGATATTCCCTTTCAGCTGCCGCATCTCATCGAGTATCGCGGCGTAGTCCGCCGGATCGGTCACAACGGCCACGAACCTGTTGTTCTTCGCCGCCGCCCGAATGAGCGTCGGACCGCCGATGTCGATGTTTTCTATGGCCTCTTCCAGAGTGCAGCCCGACCTGGCAACCGTCTTGGCAAACGCGTACAGGTTTACGACCACCATGTCTATGGGCTCGATCGCATGCTGCTTCATCGTCGCCGCGTGCGCCTCGTTGTCCCTGATTCCCAGAATACCGCCGTGAATCCTTGGATGCAGCGTCTTCACCCTGCCGTCCAGCATCTCGGGAAATCCGGTAAATTCCGATACATCCATTATTTTCAAGCCGCTTCCGCGGAGCACCTTGGCGGTGCCGCCGGTCGAAAGCATTTCCACCTTGAACTCCTCAAGGCCCTTGCAGAATTCAACCAGTCCGGATTTATCTGTAACGCTTACGACCGCACGACGAACGGGAAACATCTCTTCTCCTTCTCCCAGTGAATCAGTTGAAAAACCATATTCGCTCAGCGCCAGCTGAACACACGTTGGAAAAAAGCCTCCGCATCGAGCACCACCCGGGCATCTTCGGGAAGATTCAATGTCGGCTTTCCCTCGAGATCGTACTTGGCAATCAGCGGATCGGCAGGCAGACAGGCGATATTCTCTTCGCCGAAGATCTGCAGGACCTCCTGCGGCCAGGCAGCCGGTCTTTCCCTGACCTGATTTATGACAAGAACGATCTTCGATACCCGCATGGGCAGAGTGGTTACGAGCCGGGCTATCCGGCAGGCGGCCGCGAGTCCGCGACGGCTCGGATCGGAAACAAGAACCAGAAGATCGATATCCTTCTGTGTCAGACGGCTGAAATGCTCCATTCCGGCTTCGTTGTCGATGACGACGTAGTCATAGTTGCGTATGAGCCGGTCCATGAGGCCGCTCAGCAGATTGTTGGCGGCGCAGTAGCATCCCGGTCCCTCCGGACGTCCCATGGCGATGAGGTCGAAATCCCCGCTTTCGACCAGCGCCTCCTCCATCTGCATTTCGAGATAGACATCCTTGGTCATGCCCACCGGCACGCTCGTTTTCATCTCCTCCCGCGCATCGGAGAGGGTCCTTTCGAGGTCAACCCCGAGAACGTCATTGAGATTCGAGTTGGAATCGGCGTCGATGGCAAGCAGGGGTTTCATCCCCTTTTTCAGCATGTATCGGATGATCAAGCCTGCAACCGTTGTTTTGCCGGTTCCGCCCTTGCCTCCCAGTGCCACCGCGTAGCCCAAATTCAACCTCCAATCCCCGACGACACAACCAGACTGACCGTTCCCGGAGCATCGGGAATTTAGTGTCTAATAATCTTAAGCACTTGAGACAAAACCGCCGCCCTTCCTGAAACAATCCCAGGCAGGCCGCAGGCCCGTCCCTTCGACTTCGGCGGGCCCGAGCCAAAGAATTCGGAATACGCCCCGCATATTCCGGACATGCGAAGCGCGACTCATGCTCAGGGCTCTCGTACGCGGGTAATTTCCGGCAGCAGGTGATCGAGAATCCCGTTTATGAAAGCTCCGGAATCAGGGCTGCCGAATGTCTTCCCGAGGTCGATGGCCTCGTTTATGGACACCTTGGGCGGGATTTCCAGGCAGTAGAGCATCTCGAAGACGGCAATCCGCAGGACATTCCGGTCGATAATGGACATCCTCTCAAGACGCCAGTTTTCCGAGGCCGCTACAATCATTTTATCGATTTCGTCACGGTGGAGGAACACCCCGTTGACGAGCTTTTCAGCAAACGGCTTCACGGATTCGGGGATAAGGGGCTCCTTGTCCTCATCCGAATCCGTGAGGCCGTAGTAAAGATCGATCGCCTCACGGGGAGACTCCGCAGTCATCTCCAACTGGTAGAGCATCTGTAGTGCAACTTCCCGAGATTTACGCCGCTGGCCCATCAGAAAAACTCAATTCCACTTGCGGTAGGTCTGAAAAATCGATTCGTTAAAAACGGTAAACAAAATTCCAACGGCGATCCAAGCAGGATGGGATCACTCCGCGATCTGCTTCAGCAGGTTCGCCATTTCGATTGCGGCAACGGCGGCATCCCAGCCCTTGTTGCCCGCTTTTGTGCCTGCCCGCTCGATGGCCTGCTCGATCGTATCGGTCGTAAGCACCCCGAAGCTGATCGGAACCCCGGCGTCTATGGCGACGTTGGCAATTCCCTTCGAGACCTCGGCCGCGACATAGTCAAAATGGGGCGTGGAACCCCTGATCACCGCTCCCAGGCAGATGAGCGCATCGTACTTGCCGCTCGTTGCGGCTTTCTTCGCAACCAAAGGAATCTCGAAAGCTCCGGGGACCTTGAACACCTCGATATTCTTCTCGTCCGCCCCGCTCCTTCTGAGCGCGTCAAGCGCTCCGCCGAGGAGCCGCTCTCCGATGAAGTCGTTGAAGCGGCTGACAATAATTCCGAATTTGAGCTCTTCGGCCAGCAGTTTCCCTTCGAAAACTCTCATCACGCATTCTCCTCGGAAGTCACACAGCTAAGGATATGGCCCATCTTCGTGCATTTCGTGCTCAAGTACTGGATATTGCATTCGTTCGGGGCAATTTCCAGGGGGACGCGGGAAGTCACGGTGATTCCGTAGCCCTGGAGGCCGACGATCTTTTTCGGATTGTTGGTCATAATGCGCATCTTCTTAATGCCGAGTTCCACCAGGATCTGCGCGCCGATTCCATAGTCCCTCAGGTCCGCGCGGAAACCGAGCGCTTCATTGGCTTCGACCGTATCGTAGCCGTTTTCCTGGAGGGCGTAGGCCCTGATCTTGTTTACAATGCCGATTCCCCGCCCTTCGTGATTTCGCATGTAGAGGATGACGCCCTTGCCTTCACGCCCGATCTGGCCCATGGCGGCCCGGAGCTGCCCGCCGCAGTCGCAGCGCAGCGACCCGAAGACATCTCCCGTGAGGCATTCCGAATGAACGCGCACAAGCACCTCGTCCTCGGGCTTGATCTCGCCCTTGACCAGGGCAAGGTGGCAGTACTCGTCGATGTCGTTCGTGTAGGCGATCACCTTGAAGTCGCCGCCCAAAGAAGTCGGCAGGTTCGCGGTCGCGGCCCGGTGGACGAATATCTCGTGCTGCATTCTGTACTGGATGACGCTGGCGACCGTCACGATCTTAAGGTCGTGCTCACCGGCGAATATTTCCAGGTCGGGCATGCGCGACATGGTGCCGTCTTCGTTCATCACCTCGCAGATGACCCCGGCCGGTTTCATGCCGGCGATTCGAGCCAGGTCGACCGATCCTTCCGTCTGCCCGGTGCGCACGAGCACGCCGCCCATCTTTGCCCGCAGCGGAAACACGTGGCCGGGACTTACGAGATCCTCGGGCTTGACGTTGTCGGCAATGGCCGTCTGAACGGTCTTCGCCCTGTCGGCCGCGCTGATGCCCGTGGTGACGCCGTGCCTCGCTTCGATCGAGATCGTGAAAGCGGTCTGAAAGGGGGACTTGTTCTTGGTCACCATCATGGGGAGGTCGAGCTTGTCGACCAGTTCAGGCGCAAGCGCCAGGCAGATGAGTCCGCGCCCGTATTTTGCCATGAAATTGATTGACTCGGGGGTAGCCGTTTCGGCGGCGATGAAGAGGTCGCCTTCGTTTTCCCGGTCTTCGTCGTCGACAAGTATGATCGGCTTTCCCTTGCGGATATCTTCTATTGCCTCGGGGATCGTTGCCAATGGCATGGGGTTTTGCTCCTTTTTCGAAAAAACATTACAGAAAGCCGTATCGGACATCTGCTATTCCTCGGGGCGGATCGCATGCAACGTGGATTCAGCGCTCTGGTGCGGTCGGTGTCAGACTGTCCGAACCTTAAATAAATCCGTGTTTCTTCAAAAAATCAACATCAATCCTATCCTCCGCCTCCCTTTTTTCCTCCGTCCCCACCCATGGCCGCATCATCTTTTCGACGTACTTTCCGATAAGATCGGTCTCTATGTTAACCTCTTCGCCTATCCTCAAATCTTCAACGGTGGTCTCCGAGGCCGTATGCGGAACGATATTGACATCAAAGCCGCTCCCTGACACGCCATTGACGGTGAGACTGATGCCGTTTACCGCGATGGAGCCCTTTCCGATTACATATCGCAGGATTTCCGGAGGCGCGGAGAAGGCGAGCCGGATGGACCGACCTTCCGGATGGCGGCTCCCAAGGACCCCGATTCCGTCGATGTGTCCCGAGACCAGATGACCTCCGAGCCTGTCACCCAAGCGCAGCGCGCGCTCAAGATTGAGGCGGCTTCCCTGCGTCTTGCGCCCCAGGGTCGTACGGCTGAGCGTTTCCGCCGAAACATCCGCCGTGAACGCCCCATCTCCGAACGCGGTAACCGTCAGGCAGGCCCCATCCACGGCGATGCTCTCACCGAGCACGAATTCACCCTTGAGAGCGGCCCGGATCACCATCTTCGCGTCAAGCCCGACGCGCTCCGTGCGCAGCAGCGTTCCGGTACCTTCTATAAGGCCGGTAAACATGTCTCACCCCTCAATAAATAGATTCGCGAAATCTGCCGGAAACAAGGAGATCTCCCCGGACGTTTTTCACGCCGAGCCCGTAGACCGGCACGCTGTCGGCTATCGAGAGCCGCGGCCCGCCCTGAAGCATCCCCACCCCGCCCCGGTCGCCCAGGATCTTGGGAGCATAGAAGAAATAGAACTCGTCGGCAAACCCGCTTTCCAGAAAAGATCCCAGCACGCGCCCCCCGCCCTCGACCAGAACGCTCGATATGCGCCTCTTTCCGAGTTCTTTCAGGATCGCGCCAAGGGGGAGGCCGTTTTCTCTTCCGGCCGTTCTGATCACATCGACTCCGGCGGCGCTCAATGCGCGTTCCTTTTCCGCCGAAGCGTCCTCGCCGCAGATCACCCATACGGGGCTCGCTCCGGCGCTCCTCGCAAGCTGCGACCGCACGGGGAGTTTCAGCCCGGAATCCAGTACGATTCTCACCGGCTGGCGCAAGGTCCCGCCCCGCAGCCGCACCGTCAGCATGGGATCATCAGCGAGGACGGTTCCGATCCCCACCAGGACCCCGTCCGATATCAAACGAAGCCTGTGGGCAAGCCGCCGGGAAGTCTCGTTCGAGATCCATTTGGAGTCCCCCGACCTGGCGGCGATAAACCCGTCCAGGGTGGCCGCGGCCTTGAGCCTCACAAAGGGCATTCCGGTCGTAACGTATTTTATGAACGGCTGATTGATTCCGCGGCATTCCCGTTCGAGCACGCCCCCCTTCACCTCGATTCCCCGCCGCAGGAGGAACTCGGCCCCGCCGCCCGCAACGCCGGGATTGGGGTCCGTCATTGCGAACACGACTCGCGAAATTCCCGCCTCGATAACGGCCTTCGTGCAGGGAGGGGTCAGGCCCTGATGGTTGCAGGGCTCCAAGGTCACATAAAGAGCGGCCCCGGATGCATTCCCGCCCGCATCCGCCAGGGCGTTCACTTCCGCATGCGGGCCTCCCAGCACATCGTGCCAGCCCCGTCCCACGATGGAATCGCCCTTCACGACGACCGCCCCGACAAGCGGGTTCGGGCTCGTCCTCCCCGCCCCTCGAGCGGCAAGGCTGAGCGCTTTTTTCATGAAGACGGCATCGGGATCGACTGGCATCATGTTTTTCCGGCCCAATCAAAACGGGGCGGCATTATCGCCAGCCCCATCGATGTAATCCAGCACGGACAATCGCGACAGATCCGCACACTAGGCGTGTAGGGAAAATCCCGCGCAGAATTCGGCGACCTCTTCCCGGAGCCTGTCGAGCGCAGGCTCATCGGACACCGAGTTCAGGGCCCTGATCATAAAGTCGCCGATGATTTCCATGTGCTCGGGTCTCATTCCCCGCGTCGTTACGGCGGGCGTCCCCACACGGACACCGCTCGTAACCGTGGGTTTGAGCGTATCGTAAGGAATGGCGTTCTTGTTTGCGGTAATTCCCGCGCGGCCCAGCGTTTCCTCGGCCACTTTCCCCGTCAAGCCCCTCGGCGTAACGTCTATGAGCATCATATGGTTGTCGGTTCCGCCCGAGACAAGACGCAACCCGTGGCCCATGAGAACTTCCGCGAGCTTTCGGGCGTTGTCGACGACCCTTTGCTGGTACTCGCGAAACGACGGCTGGAGGGCTTCCTTGAATGCCACGGCCTTGGCCGCGATCACGTGCATCAGCGGCCCTCCCTGGATTCCGGGGAAGATCTGGCTGTCAATGAGCTTGCCGTTCGAAGCCGGGGCGAGAATCAAACCGCCGCGCGGCCCCCTCAGCGTCTTATGCGTGGTGGAGGTGACGAAATCCGCGCAGAGCACGGGGTTGGGATGCAATCCCGTGCATACGAGGCCCGCAATGTGGGCCATGTCGGCCATGAGATAGGCGCCGATTTCCTTTGCGACATGCTTGAAGCGCTCGAAATCGATGATGCGCGGATATGCGCTCGCACCGGCAATGATAAGCTTGGGCTTGTGCTCGCGGGCCAACATTTCGAGAGCGTCGTAGTCGATTTGTTCCGTATCGCGCCGCACGCCATAGGAAACGACGTGAAAGAGCTTGCCGGAAAAGCTCACGGGGCTTCCGTGAGTGAGGTGGCCTCCCTGCCGCAGGTCCATGCCAAGGACCGTGTCTCCGGGCTTGAGCACGGAAAAGAAAACGGCCATGTTGGCCTGCGATCCCGAGTGAGGCTGCACGTTTACGTATTCGGCCTGAAAGAGTTCCCTGGCGCGCTCCTGTGCGAGTCTTTCCGCCACGTCGACGAACTCGCACCCGCCGTAGTATCTCCTACCGGGATAGCCCTCGGCATATTTGTTGGTAAGCACCGAGCCCTGAGCTTCGAGCACCGCCTCGCTCACAAAATTCTCGGAGGCGATCAGTTCCAGTTTCCCTCTTTGACGCCTGCCCTCATCTTCAATGACCCGTGCAATCTCCGGATCGGTTTCCATCAAACAAGACATGCAAATTTCCTTTTGGAACAATATAGTCCTCTCAGCCCCGGGCTGATGCGGCCCGACCATCCATCGCCGGCAAAGGCGATCCGGATGCGGCAAAAGTAGAATACTACCCCAGATCGGGACACTTTTCCAGTACCTACTGCAAAAACCGCACGCGCCCTGCCCCTCCCGATTCGGTCTTTTCATCCGGGACACAATCCGCTACGATGCATTTCCCGAAGATCCGGCGAGGCCCGCACTCCCGCGGGTGAGGAGCATTCCGGAGCATCTCCCCCGATGCCCAACCACGGAGCCGTATGATCCCGTTCGAATACCAGATAAAAAGAAGCGCCCGCAGAAGGACCCTTTCCATTCGGGTTCTCCCGGACAACAGGGTCGTGGTCACAGCGCCCGGCAGCGTCTCGCGCCGGGAGATCGCGGAGGTGGTCGAAAGCAAAGCGGCCTGGATCGAGCGGGCTTTCAAGGCCAACGAGGAAAGGCACCGGAAGACCGCCGGCAACCGCTTCGAAACCGGAAGGACACTCTTCTATCTCGGCCGGGAATTCGCCCTGCGGGTCGAGAGCGCTCCGGACTGCGGCGTCAGCCTCGCGGGTGGGACAATCCGCGTCCGGACAAACCGCCCGCAGGGCGATCCCATGCGGGAGCCCGACGTAAGATCCGGCTTGGTGAAGTGGTATACGGCGCGCGCGCTCGAACAAATAGAAGGAAGGGTCAGGGATTTCTCACAGCGTATCGGCGTCACCCCCCGAAAGGTCACGGTCAAAAGCATGCGGTCGCGCTGGGGGAGTTGCTCCTCACACGGCAATATCAGCCTTGTCTGGAATATCGTCATGGCGCCCGAGGAAGCCATCGACTACCTCATCGTCCACGAACTCTGCCACATGGTCCACCACAATCACTCGACCGCCTACTGGAACCTGGTCCGGAGCTTCCTGCCGGACTTCGATCTCAGCAGAAAATGGCTTCGGACAAAAGGCTTCCTGCTAAGACTCTAGCGCCCGCGAAGCCCAGGTCAGGAATGCGCCCGCGTAATCGCATCGGGGTTTAACTGGACCGCGTACCCGGCCCGCTTCAGGGTCTCGACGATTTCGTCGACGTGCGCCGTGTTGCGCGTTTCCAGCTCCAATTCCACCTGGGTCTGGGAAATGGACAGATTGCGCCTCCCCCGGTCGTGGTAAATGTGCAGGACATTGGCCTTGGTGGAAGCCACAACGCGGAGCAGCGAGGCAAGCGCGCCCGGCACGTCTTCCAGCAGGACTCCGAAGCGCATGATGCGCCCGTTTCGCCCGAGGCCCTTGCGGATCACCCTGTCCAGGAGCGGGCTGTCCATATTCCCGCCGCTTATGACCAGGACCGCTTTCCCCCCGGGCGGCGGGGATATGGCCCCTGCGAGAAGTGCGGCAACCGCCACGGCCCCCGCCCCTTCGGCCAGAATCTTCTTGCGCTCCAGAAGTATCAGGACGGCCTCGGCTATCCGGTCTTCGTCCGCGAGGACCAGTTCATCCACCCTATCCCTGATGATCTTGTAGGTCAGCTCGCCGATCTGTTTTACCGTGATGCCGTCGGCGATGGAGCGGGTCGCCTCGATGCAGACCGGCAAACCCGATTCGAGCGCCGATTTCGCCGACGGGCAAGTCGCCGCCTGAACGCCCGTGATCCGGATTCCCGGCTTTAGCTCCTTGGCTGCAAGCGCTATCCCCGATACAAGCCCGCCGCCGCCCACCGGCACTACAATCAGGTCCGTATCGGGCATATCTTCGAGTATTTCCAGCCCGATTGTCCCCTGTCCGGCGATTATGGCGGGATCGTCGAAAGGATGGATGAATGTCCTGCCGCCCTGCCGCAGCTCCATGGCCTTATCCAGCGACTCGGGCAGGCTCTGCCCGAAGAGAATGACTTCCCCTCCGTAGCCGCGCGTCGCCTCCTGCTTCGAAATCGAGGCCCATTCGGGCATCACTATCGTGGAAGGCAGTCCCGCGCGGGCGGCCGCAAGGGCGACCCCCTGGGCGTGATTGCCGGCCGAGGCGGCGACAACTCCCGCTTTTCCCATGCTGCCCAATTCGGAGAGTATCTTGTTTGTAGCACCGCGAATCTTGAAGGAACCGGTTGTCTGGAGGTTTTCAAGCTTCAGGTAGACTTCGCATCCGGCCATCTTGCTGAGAGTGCCGGAATAGACCAGGGGAGTCCGGGCGACATGGCCCGCAACGATCACGGCCGCTTTTCGAATGTCCTGGAGGGCTACCATATCGCAATGCTTTCCGAGTCCGGGCAGATTTGCCATCAGCCCTGCTGCTTGGGCAGGATGAGGATGAAATCCGAACCGTCGCGCCGGGGTTCGTACCAGATATCGCCCTCATGCTTCCGGATGATTTCCCGAATGAGGTAGAGCCCCATTCCAAACCCGTCCTTTTTTTCAGCCCCGTCATCGATGTGAGCGAATTTGGTGAAGAGCCTGTCCCGGTGCTCCTCCGGAATCGGCTTTCCGCTGTTGTAGACGTTGAGCCGGTAGAATGTACCGTGGTCTTCGAAGCCGAAAGCTATCATGCAGCCTTTGCCGCCGTATTTTATCGCGTTCTTGAAAAGGTTTCTGAATACCGGTTTGAGCCACATCATGTCCGTGCCGATAGGGATCTTGCCCGCGGGGATGGCCCCAAGGCGGTTGTCTATCGTGATGCCCTGCTCCTGGATGTCGTTTGAGACTTCATCCAGCACGGGGTCTATGATGTCCTGCCTGAGATCGATGATTTCATGGTCCTTGTTCTGACGCACTTCCAGAGAGTGAGCGCGTCCGAGGCAATCCTCGGCGATTCCGATCTGGTGCCGGACACGCGCCAGCAGATCTTCCACGGTATGCCACACGGACTCGTCCATGCGGCCGAAGGAACCTCTCAGGAGGAGCTTCAGGGTGGCGGCCATGGACACGAGCGGCCCCCGGATGTCGTGGGACATGATCATCAGCATGTTGAGTATGTTCTCGTTCAATTCCCTGATTCGTTTCTCCGACTCCGAAAGCTCCCGGTTCTGCTTCTCGGTCTCGTAATAGGCATCCTGGAGCTGCTTGAACTCGGTGATATCACGGACAAAACCCTCGCAGGAAATGGACCCGTCCTCTTCGAACCAGAGCGTGGCGGTAATGGACGCGGAAAAAACGGCCCCGTCCTTCCTCCGCATTTCGACTTCGTAATCCTTGATGAAACCGTCGGTTTCGAGCCGCTGCCTGAACTGCAATCCGTCCCTGGGTTCGGAGAACAGGTTCTCCACGGATTGACCCCCGAGCATGTCGTCGCGACCATCGTAGCCGAAGAGCTCAACTCCAGCCTGATTGACTTCCAGGAGTTTTCCACTCCGGCTTATAATGAAACGCATGTCCTCGGCGGAGTCAAAGAACCGTTTGTACCTGAGCGCCAGCCGATTGTAGGCGTCTCCGGCCTGGGGGTGCTCGAAACAGTGATCGGGAGGCAACAAATCCTTGTCGGTTCCTTTGGTCATCGTGCATCCACCTTTCACAGCATCCTGCTGTTGGCTGACGGTCAGGGAGCATGTCCGTCAGATCGCTGCGTCTCTTGCGGAAATTTGAAACGGAAACGGGGAAGTTCACTCGGCTGGAAGCTCGATAGTCCCGGGCCCTCAGGTCCGTCCCCCGGATTCCAGGTCCAGCTGATCATGTTCGCAACTGCACTGGAAATCTTCCCAGGTCCCGTGCCTGAGGGATTGGAGGATCTTGGTCGCTTTCTCCTCCACTTCCGGAATGGTAAGGACAAGGGATTTCAGCGACTTGAGCACCCGGCGTATCTGCTCCTTGTGCCTGAGCGGCAGTTCGGGATGCTCGATGAGCTGAATCACTTCGTCTATCTGGAAAAGATTGCTGGAGGTAATTTGAATGTAAGCGAGCTTGGCCCATTTCTGAGCCAGTTCGGGGCGAAGTCCGTTGATCTTCCTTGTCAGGTCCAGATTCATCCCCGTGCGCAGGGACCTGGACAGCCGCTCCAGCAGCAGGGTAATCTCATTTTTGTCCCACAGGGAGGTTTCCTCCAGGAACCTCTCCCAGCGCGGATAAATCTTATTCCTCAGCCATTCCTGCTCTTGATAGGGCGACAGGGAAAGGCGTGCAAGTTCTCTCTGCTCGTGAAGCAGTTCCTGCCCGATCATGAACAGTTCGCCGGCCTGCGAAAGGCCCTCCGCGTTTCTGCTGAGCTGGCCGGAAAGCTCCTCCAGCAAGGGCCCCTTCCACTCCAGGCCCGGTACCTGCGTCTGGAGGAAATGCTCCCAGTCCTCCCGCAGAATGGATATCTGTGCGTTGATAGCCGAAAAGACAAACCCGAGCTTAACAAGGGTATTGCGCAGTTCATGGGCAAGGATCTCGCAGCTTTGAAGCCGATGGCGCGCAAAGTCCTTCCGCGCCCGGTTCAGGGTTTCCCGATAGTACAGGGAGAGCATCTCCGCCCCGAGGCTTTGGGACAGTTCGCGGATTACCCGCGTGGAACGGTCGCCCCGTTTGAGCGCGTTCGGCTGAAAGTGGATTTTTATCACCGCGGCCACAACGTATTCGGAGTCCTGCCAGATCGGATTCCCGCTCCAATCCGTGGGGTAGACGATCTGATCGGATTCGCCGTAAAGGCTCTTCTTGCTGACAAGCACCGGTTCCATGTGATAGACGTCTTCGGGCTCGTCGGCCAGTTGTTTCCTTACGCTTCGCCTGTCCTCCTGGGGGTTGTCGGCCGTCCAGCTCAGTTGCCTCTCAACGCACCAGCCCATCGCCTCGAGCACGCGCCCAGGCTGATCGCGGTAATCCGTCCAGTTTTTCCCGGGAGGATTGTAGTCCGAAACTGCCGGGAGCCCCCATTCTATCTCATCGGAATCAGCGAGCCTGATCCCCGACATTACACGCACCACTCGCAGGCCGGGCATGAGGCCGACCCTGTAAATCGTTCCCTTATTCGCGACGTCGAGGCAGGCAAGGATTGTCTTAATCATGGTTTTGCAGGTGGAAATCAGGACTTCGTCTATATTATCCATGCCTCGCTCCAGGAAATAACTCAGAGGCGAAGAAAAACGCCCTCCCCCCGAGACGGCGCCAAAATCGGCCGCCCTGCGCCGTTGCGTTCCGATACTAAAGTAGTAATGCATACTTATCAAGTTTATCATTCAAGAGCGACAATGTGATTGCTGATTTTTCATTATCGGCGGCGAAGGGCGAATTTTTCCTTCCCGCTTCAAATTATTTGACTCCGCGTGTTCCGATGGTATTTTGGGGTATTAAGAAATGCGCGAATAACTGCAAAAAAAAGCATACCGACGGCAAGAACGGAACTCAAAGCGCCAACCCGACATTGTGCAGGTCCGATTTGGAACCATTGCTCGTTGCCAGAAATCTGCGGCGGATGAATACCTCCAGGGAGATATTCAATATTGAGAGCTTCTCCCTGATGCGAGGGGAAGCGGTCGCGCTCGTCGGCCCCAACGGAGCCGGGAAGACGACGCTGCTTATGACTCTTGCACTCCTGCAGTTGCCGGATTCGGGCCAGATCGAACTGGACGGTATGACGGCCTGCCCGGATAACCTCATCCGTTTGAGGCGCCGCATGGCAGTCGTGTTTCAGGACTCGCTGCTCCTCGATATGTCCGTTCTCTCAAACCTCATGACCGCGCTTCGAATCAGAAACGTGCCCCGCAAAGAAGCCGCCGGGAGGGCTCAGAAATGGCTGGAGGTCTTCGGCGTCGGCTCGCTCGCCTCACGCCAGGCCCGCGTTCTTTCGGGCGGAGAAGCACAGAGGGTGAGCCTTGCCAGGGCGTTTTCCCTCGAACCCGATCTGCTCCTGCTGGATGAACCCTTCGCCTCCCTTGACTATCCCACGAGGAATTCTCTGCTCCGCGACCTCGGTCAGCTTCTCAAATCGATGAAGATGACGACGCTGTTCGTGACGCACGACTACACCGAAATCCCGTTTCTTGCCGCAAAAACCGCCGTCATGTACGAAGGTTGCATCAAGAAATTCGGCCCCAACGCCGAGATTTTCGGAGAGGACTTCTTCGAAAGAAAAAGCTTCATCCCCTGGGCCTAGCACTCGTACGCATTCGCGTTCAAAAATGTTCCAAAAAACGCTTTCGAAAAGCGCGGGGAGCTGCGCCCCCCACACCCACACGCCGCTTCGCGGCTCATTTTGGCGCTTGCGGCGGGCCGTTGGCCAGACCGCAAGCACCGGACCCGAGAGGGAGCGGGGGAAATCATTTCCCCCGCTCTTTTCCATTAGCTCTATCTGAATGCGATTCGGGCATCTTACGATCCGAACGGATTGGTCGACAGCCAGCGCTCGATACGGTCGCAAGCCTCGGAGATCTCGGAATCGGCTCCGCCGAACGATATCCGTATGTGCTGCTCGCCACCCGGCCCGAAAGCAGCGCCCGGTATCGTGATCACCCGCGCTTCCTTCATGAGCCTCAGGGCGAAAGTCATGGAATCGACTCCGGGAGCCTTGAAACGGGCCATGAGGTAGTATGCGCCGGCGGGTTTTACGTAGTCAAAAAAGTCCTTCATGCGGTCCAGCCGTTCGCAGACCAGATTGCGCCGCGATTCCAGGGCAGAACGGACCTCGTCCACGCAGTTCTGAGGTCCCCTGAGCGCGGCGAGAGCGGCATGCTGCGATACGGTGGGCGCGGCAATCGCCACCGCGTCGTGGACCTTCATGATATGGTCCAGAACGCCTTCGGAAGCGTACACGCAACCGGCGCGCCAGCCCGTCATGGCGTATTTTTTGGAAAAACTGAAAACGGCGATGAGATTTTCCTTCAACTCCGCCACCGAGGACATGTTGAAGCAGGTCTTTCCGTCATAGACCAGAAAATCGTAGGTCTCATCGGAAATGATGAAGATGTCGCGCTCCAGTGCGAGTGAGATCAGCGCCTCAAGGTCTTTGCGGGCGAAGTTCGCACCCGTCGGATTATGAGGATTGCAGATTACGATCGCGCGGGTTCTCGGCGTGATCGCCTCGCGGATCGCATCGACATCCAGCCCCCAGTCTGCCTTCCTGAGCGGGACGAAAACCGGTATTCCCTCGGCCAGAAGCACCTGCTCTATATGGGAAGCATAATTCGGGGAAGGCAGGATCACCTCGTCGCCCCGGTCGACAACGGTCAGGACCGCGGCGCAGAGCCCCTCCATCGCCCCGACGGTGATGCAGAGCTCCCGGTCGGGGTCGGCCGCAATCCCACGGTCCTCGAAAAGGTGGGCGGCAACTGCCTGGCGCAACTCAGGCATTCCGGGCCCCAGTGTGTATTTCCCGCTGTGAGCGTCTTCCCGGATCACCCTGCACACGGCTTCCCGGATGTGTTCCGGGGTGGGGAAAGAGGGAATGCCCTGCCCCAGGGAAACGCAGCCGCCGATGCGGCTTGCCAGCAGCGGCATTTCCTTTATGGCCGATATCGTGATCTGGTTTACGCGCCGGCTTATGCCGCGCGTGCGGAACGTCTTCCCATCGGCCGCCAAAGCGGACCTCCCATGCGAATCCAAAGAATGTCTCCTAAAGGAAAAGTTTGTCCGGATTGAGGATCATATTCGGATCGAAGACTCTCTTGATTTCTTTCTGAATGCGGATAACCTCCCCGGAGAGCTCCATGGGAAGAAATCTCTTCTTGACGACGCCGATCCCGTGCTCACCGGATATCGTGCCGCTCATCAGAAGCACCTTTCCCAGGACCTCTTCGATACCCTTTTCTATCCGGTCCATGCGCTCGCGCCCCTGCGCCGAGATGTTCAGGTGGATGTTGCCGTCCCCCGCATGCCCGAAAGAGTAGATCCTGAACCCGTGCCTTTCCTCCAGATCCGGCAGGCTGTCCACGAATTCGGCGATCCTGGCGATGGGAACGACCACGTCTTCCGGAATGTAGATCTCCGAGGCGTGCTCGATGCGAAGCGACACCTGCCGACGCACTTCCCACATTTGCGAACGCTTCTGGGAATCCGGAGCAAGCAGCGCGTTGATGGCGCCCGCCTCCAGGCATATTGCCCCGATTCCCTCCATCTCCCGGTCGATCACCTGCGGGGCCCCGTCCACTTCGACGAGCAGAAAAGCGCCCGATTCCTTTACGCCTTCAAACGGCAGAAGGTCACCGACCAGATTCAGGCAGTGGCGATCCAGAAATTCCATGGCGCACGGGCAGAATCCCGCCGCCAGGACCGAACTCACCGCCTGCATGGCCGCGGAAAGATCCGCGAAGAGCACCACCATGGTCGTCACTGCGGGAGGGTTTGCAATGAGCTTGAGATAGATCCTGGTTATTATCCCCAGGGTCCCTTCCGATCCGACGAGCAGCCTGGCCAGATCGTAGCCGACCACGCCCTTGCGGGTCTGCACGCCCGTGCGCACCTTCTCGCCGTTTGCCAGAACCGCGTCGAGTCCCAGAACGTAATCGCGGGTCACGCCGTACTTGATGCAGGAAGGACCTCCCGCATTGGTCGCGCAGTTCCCCCCGATCGAGCACGTGTCCAGGCTGGCCGGGTCGGGCGGATAGAAAAGCCCTTTGGCCTTCGCGGCCTTCTTGAGGTCCGCCGTGACGACGCCCGGCTCCGTTACCGCAAGGAGGTTTTCCGGGTCTATCTCTATAATCCGGTTCATTCCGGCCAGGGAGAGTACGAACCCGCCTCGCACCGGAACCGCGCCCCCGGCAAGCCCGGTCCCGAGGCCTCTCGGGGTTACGGGCACCCGGTACCTGTTGGCAAGGCGAAGGACCGCCTGCACCTGATCTTCATTTACCGCCTCGACCAGGACTTCGGGAGCGCACACGGTGCTCCCGGCATCCTTGCCGAACTCCTTAAGCTTTTCCGGATCGAGAACTACCGCCTTTTCGCCCACGGCATCGCGCAGCGATGCAAGCACCTCGGCGGTTACGGGAGAATACGGGAGGGAACCGCTCATTGACGCTCAAACCTTCCGATGTTCGAAGCCCGGGATTCTGAACCGGTCCTCAACACGCTGTAACACCCAACTCGCCACCGACACGATCAGAAGGTAGCACGCGCCCACGGCGAGGAAAACCTCGGTGTACCTGAAACTGTGGGATGCCAGCACCTTGGCTTCGCCGGTCATCTCGATGCACGTTATCATGTATGCCAGGGAAGAGTACTTGATGAGGTATATGATCTCGTTGCCGCATCCGGGAAGCGCCCGCCTCATGGCCTGGGGCAGGATGACCGAGACGATCATCTGCATCTTGCTGAAGCCGAGCGCCTGCGCGGCGAGCATCTGACCCGTCTTGATGGACAGGAGCGCTCCGCGGATGTATTCGGAATGGTAGGCGCCGCTGCAAAGCGAAAATCCGAGAATCGATGCGGCGACCGGCGAAAGGTAGATCCCGACGTATGGAAGCCCGAAATACCAGAAGAAGAGCTGAACGACCAGAGGGACTCCGCGGAAAAGCGTCACAAAGGCATTGGCGAGCGCCGAAAGCGTCCTGTTGCCGTAGACCCGTGCCGTGCCGACTACGATTCCGACGCACAAACCGAGAACGGCCGAAGGGACGATCAGAAGCAAACTGACCTTGAATCCCTTGAAGAGTGCGGGAAAAACCTCCGTCTGAAGAAAGGAGAGCAGTTCCATCAGGCGCGCTCAGCCTCGCCGTAGAGGTCGGTCACGCGGGAGCAGAACTCTCTTGTGCGCTCGCAGTCGGCGTTGGAGAGGATTTTCAACGGAGGCCCCTGTTCGACTATCAGGCCATTCTCCATGAAGATGATCTCGTCGGCCATCGCGCGCGAAAAGCCTATCTGATGGGTGGCCATGATCATTGTCATGCCGTTTGCCACAAGGTCCCTCACAACCGCGAGCACCTCTCCTATGAGTTCAGGATCGAGCGCCGAAGTCGGTTCGTCGAGGAGCATGACCTTAGGGTCCATGGCAAGCGCCCGGGCGATGGAAACCCGCTGCTTCTGCCCGCCCGAGAGTTGGGCCGGGTAATGGTCCGCATGATTCGAGAGCCCCACCCTTTCGAGTTCGGCCATGGCCCTTTCCGTCGCAGCCTTCTTGTCCATGCCCCTAACGCGCACGAGACCGATCTTGACATTTTCAAGGGCGCTCAGATGATCGAAGAGATTGAAGTCCTGGAAAATCATGCCCACCTGCTGCCGGAAAGCATACAGGTCGCGTTTTTTCGCGTGGTTGACTTTTTTCCCCTCCAGCCACACATCTCCCTCATCCGGCATGACAAGGAAATTGAGGCACTGGAGCAGCGTGCTCTTGCCGGCCCCCGACGGTCCGATGAGGACCTTGAGTTCACCTTTTGCAATGGAAAGCGAAATACCCTTGAGAATCTCCCTGCCACCGTAGCTTTTCTTGATGTTTTCAGCCGATAAGATCATTTTTCCCACTTTTTGCGGAATATTACCGCACATATCCGTGAATTCGCACCTTTTGCTCCAGAATCCGCAATCCTTTGATGCCGAAGTACGTCAAGGCCAGATAAATCAGCCCGGCCGCCAGGTAGAGCGGCAGATGCTGGTACGTCCTGGAGGCAACGAAGTGGGTTCGGGCCATGATTTCCGCAACCCCGAGGGCGAAGGTTACCGCCGAGTCCTTAAGCACAATCGAATATTCGTTGGACCATCCGGGAATGGATAGACGCAGCGCCTGGGGCAGGATAATGGAGAGTATCGTCCGGGAATCGGACATCCCCAGAGCGCGAGCCGCATTGAACTGACCGGCGGGCAGGGAGAGTATCGCGCCCCGGAAAATCTGCGACTGGTAGGCCGAACTTATGAGGCCCAGTACGATGATCGCGACCGCAAAAGCGGAGAGGTTGAGCCCGACGAGGTTGCAGAACCCGAAGTAAAAAAGGAAGAGCAGAACCAGCAGGGGGACTCCACGAAAAAACCAGACGTAGAATCCTATCAGTCTCTTGAGAACCCGGCCGCCGTACACCTGCCCGACCGCCAGGGGAACTCCGAGCGCCAATCCGAAAAGCATCGCCCCCAAGACGACCACGATGGTCACCAGAGCGCCTTCCAGCATGTACGGCAGAGCGCTGATTACGGTGGCAATGCTCTCGTGCATATTTCAGTGCGCCTTTCCCGATTCTTCATATCCGCTAAAGAGGCCCCGCCTCGTGAACGTCAAAAACCCGGCAAGGCCGGAGAAGTGAACTTGCCGGGTTTTAACCTCAATAGTCGGACAAAAAAAGATCTATAATCCGTACTTTTTCTGAAGCTCTCCCCACTGCGGAGAAGCCATGACCTTCTTCAGGCCTTCGTTGAGCTTGTTCAAAAGCTCGGTGTCCTGCTTGCGTACCGCATATCCGAATTCCTCGTCCGGCATGCCGAAGGTACCGATGATCTTGACCGGCTTTTTCTTCTCGGCGTCCTTCCCGGGAGCATCGTCCATGGCCGCGGCGATGATTCTGCCATTGATCACGTCTTCGATCGCGAGCGGAGCTGAATCATAGAAAACGAGTTCGAATTTTTTCCCCTGCTTCTTGATCAGGTTCTCTTCGATCCATTTTGCTTCGGTCGTGCCTCTCTGGACGCCGATCTTCTTGCCGTCCGCCATTGCCGCATCGGGCGTTACGCCGGAACCGGCCTTCGCCACCAGAACCTGCTTGATGTTCCAGTACGACAGAGTGAAATTGACTTCTTTCTTGCGGGCGTCGTTGATGGACATACCGGATGCGATGAAATCGATCTTCTTGCCGTTCAGGCTGGGAATGATCGTATCCCAATCCATGGGCTGATGCTTGACCTTGAATCCCATTTCCTTGGCAATCAGGTCGACAACCGCCACATCGAACCCATCAGGCTTTCCCGTCTTGTCCACAAAAGCGAAAGGAGGGAAATTGGCGTCAATGCCGTTGATGTATTCTTTCTGCTGGGCGTCGGCGGGAGCGCAGAAAAACCCGGCAAGCCCCACGAGCATGGCAAAAACAGCAACACCGACCGTTGCTTTCCTCATTAGCTCTTCCTCCATTTTGATAGAATCGGAAAGTAGTTACCCTTGTATCGCATCCTGTTTGCGGGGATAAAAGCTCATATTACAGATGAAATGCCGATCGATCAAGAATTAAGCACGGCTGGAGACGCACCGCGCCTGGGTTTTCGAAACTTCGGGATTCAATACGGAATTAGGGACGATGTGATACCGAATTGCGCTCAAGATAGAACTAATGGAAAAGCGCGGGGGGAAATGATTTCCTCCGCGCCCGAGGGCGCTTGCGGCCTGGCCAACGGCCCGCCGCAAGCGCCGAAATG
>JAJFVB010000103.1 GCA_021372055.1 Desulfobacteraceae bacterium
CATCCGGGAGTCGTAACCCCTCATAAAGTCTAACAATCCAACTGGTTCTTCGTCCTCATTTCCGGAATGAGTCCGGAGCAGTGCCGGATTGCGCCGATCCCGGAGAATCCGGCGGGCGGACGTTCTTCACGGAAAAACCGGAGGAATCGAAGAGCGCGCATGAAGGGAGTCGCCGGTGGAAAACGGTGAAACTTTGCAGCTCGGCTTTCCGGCGCCCACGGGCTCCGAGGGTGCCCAGGTCCCCGTTGAGTTTCAGGTATTTCCCTATGGGATCGTCGAAATCGAAGGAGCGGACCCCTTTGTCGTCGACAACGGCGCGATGGACGCGGTTGTCGAGCACTTCAACGCACGGGGCCTGGACATGGTGATCGACTACGAGCATCAGACCGAGGAGGGCTCGGAAGCCCCTGCCGCGGGATGGATCAAGAGGCTCGAAAACCGGGCCGAGGAGGGCCTCTGGGCCGAGGTCGAATGGAACGAGCGGGCGCGGGAGTTCCTCGTCAGGAAGGAATACCGGTACTTTTCGCCGGTATTCCTCCTGTCCGGTGAAGAACGGAAGCTCGAAGAACTGCTCCGGGTCGCACTCACCAACGCTCCGCGCCTCAATTGGATCAGGCCGATTGTCGCAAAGATTCCTTCGGCTGCGGAGCATTGCGGGGAGGCAGCCTCGAATGGCAATCCGGTTCCCGCAGCCGAAGCCGATGCCCGGCCCGCGAAAGGAAATGATTTTTACGTCTGCAAGGATGTCCTCGATGCGCTGGGCTTGCCTGCCGGAACGGAAAAGAGCGAAGTGGTCGCAAGTGTCCTGGCTCTAAGGCAGAAGCCGGACCTCTCCGTCCAGGTGGCCGCCCTCCGACAAAAACTCGCATTCCGCGAGCGGGACGATCTCGTCCTTGCGGCGCTGAAATCCGGAAAGATTACCCCGGCACAGCGCGCATGGGCCGAGAAGTACGCGCTCGCCGACGCCGAAGGTTTCAAACTCTTCATCGCAAAAGCACCTCAGGTGGTTCCGCTGGGCGCGATTGCCGCGGTTTTCGAAGAAGATCGCTGCCTTGCGCCCGATGCGGACCAGGCTCACATCAACCGGCTCCTCGGAGTAAGCGAGGCGGGCTGGAAGAAGTACAACCCTCAATCCTGACGCACCGCCCCCTGCCGGGCGGACGGACAAAATCCAACCTCGAGAAGGAGACAAAATGACAGCTCTCAGTTCGGACAGGAAGACCGTGTATCGCGAAGGTGTGGAAATCGCTTATCCCGTTGCGGCGCAGACCACGATTTACGCCGGTTCGCTGGTTTGCCTGAACACGTCGGGGTATGCCGTTCCGGGCGCGGACACCGCGGGTTTCAAGTTTGCAGGCGTCGCGAGGGAAACGGCTAAAAACGGCACGGCGGCTAACGGAGCGGCAAAAGTGCTCCTGAGGCGCAGGGGAGTCTTCCGCTTCGCCTCATCCGCGATGGCTGTCACCGACGTCGAGGAGGCCGTCTACATCGCCGACGACCAGACGGTGGCGAAGACCTCCACGAACAGCGTTGCCTGCGGCAGGATCGCCGAGTTCATCAGCGCCACGGAAGTCGGGGTCGACATTGAAATGAGGTAGGTTCGGCCGGCGTGAGCAGGGGCCCTTTGCTCAATCCGCAAGAAAGCAAAAACCCTTCCACCAACTCAGGGGAGACACGCATGATAATCAATCAGGCAAGTATTGATGGACTCTTCAAGTCGTTCTACACGAAATTCAACGAGGCTTACGACGCCGCTCCCTGCCAGTGGCCTCTCGTGTCCATGCAGGTCCCGTCCGAAGGCCGTTCCGTGGATTACAGATGGCTGGGCGTTCAGCCCTCTCTGCGCGAATGGCTGGGAGACCGCGCGGTACGGGATATCTCCGTCTCCAGCTATGAAATCTTCAACAAGGATTTTGAATCCACTGTCGAGGTGGACCGAAACGACATCGGAGACGATCAGATCGGCGCCTACGGCCCAATGATCCAGCACCTGGCCTGGGCCGCCAAGCAGCACTCGGACATCCTTGTGTTCGCGCTGCTCAAGGCCGGGTTCACCACGTCCTGCTACGACGGCCAGTACTTCTTCGACTCCGACCACCCGGTGGGCGCCACCACGGTGTCGAACTGCGGTTCCGGGTCGGCAACACCCTGGTACCTGCTGGATCTCTCCCGTCCGATCAAGCCCATCATCCTCCAGATAAGGAAGGCACCGGAATTCGTGGCGCTGGACCGCCCGGACGACGAGAACGTCTTCATGCGCAAGAAGTACCTCTATGGCGTGGACGACCGCAAGAACGTGGGCTACGGCCTGTGGCAGCTCGCCTACGGGAGCAAGGCCGCTCTGGATGCTTCGGCCTACGCGGCGGCGCGCACGGCAATGATGAGCTTCAAGAACGAGGAAGGCGTGCCTCTGGGCATCAACCCGACCCACCTCATCGTGCCCCCGTCGCTTGAAAGCGCCGGAAGATCCTTGCTCAAGGTTCCCAACGATGCGGCCGGTGCGGGCAACCCCTGGTACGGAAGCGCGGACCTGATTGTCGTGCCCTGGCTCGCGTAGGGGTGGATGATGCGCGGGGGGGAGCGATTCCCCCGCGCGTTTCCCGACCGGCTTCAGAACCCTTGAACCGCCGGGACTCATGAATCCCGCCACTCGCGGGAAGAAAGGATGCCCCCTTGTCTTACTGCACTAATGAGGACATCAGAAACCAGATCGAAGAGGCGCGCCTCGTCCAGCTCACCGATGACGAGGGAACCGGGACCGTTGAGGAGGACCGGGTCACGCAGGCCATTGCCGATGCAAACAGCGAAATAGACGGCTACCTCGGGCTGCGGATGAAGCTCCCCCTTGCGCCCGTTCCGGTTACGCTGCAAAGGCTCGCAATCGATATCGCCGTCTACAACCTCTATTCCCGCAGAGAGAAAATCCCCGAACACCGCGCCGAGCGCTACCGGAATGCCATACGCTTCCTCGAAGGCGTGGTTGCCGGGAAAATCTCCCTGGGATCGGCGGACCCGGACGGCAATCCTCTTGCGCCAAACGCGCCCGAGATGGCCAAGGACAACCCGGAACGCGCTTTCACGCGTTCGACACTGACAGGTTTCTAGCCATGAGCGCCATAGCTCTGATAGAAGACGCAATCATCGGAAGGCTTTCGACGAGCCTGCCTTACCTCCGCACCTGCCGCTCCCTCTCAGGCTTCCTCCCCCGGGACGAAGCCGCCCTGGAGGAAACGGCCCCACTCACCCCCGCCGCTTTCCTGGTCTACAAGCGCGGTGCCTATTCACAGCAGCTCTCGGGCGCTCTGGACCGGGACATGGTCTTCGGGGTGATCGTCGCGGTCAGGAATCTCAAGGGAGACAGCGCGGTCAGACACGGCGCCGCGGGCGAGAAGGGCGTCTACGACGTGCTCGAAGACGTGCTGAACTCTCTTTCCGGCCAGGCATGCGGTATGGCCATCGATCCGTTGCTGCCCGTTTCGGAAGAAGCCCTGACGGGGAGGCGCGATTTCGCCCTCTACGAAATCCTGTTCAAGACGCGGTACAGGTTCGCCGCATGAGAATAAAGACCGCACCAGAATAGAAGGAGGACTCCGGAATGTTCACACGAAAAACCGTAGTGCTCGCAAAAATCGAGACCACGTACGGCACGGACTCCGTTCCGACCTCATCGGCCAATGCCATTCCCGTTCAGGATCTCGCCATCAAACCGGCCGGTGACGCCGTTGAACGGAGGAATATGAAAAGCTCGCTCTCTCCGCTCCAGTTCCGAAGGGGAGCGAAAAACGTCGATGTCGGCTTCAAGACGGAGATGAAAGGAACCGGCACATTCGGAGCGCTTCCGGCCTGGGGGTGGGAAGGAGTTCTCTTCCGAGCCTGCGGAATGAGCGAGACGGTCGGTTCGGAAACGGGCATCGCCTACGCGCCGGTTTCCACCGGTTTCGAATCCTGCACCCTGTATGTTTACCGGGACCGGATCTTCCACAAGGTGACGGGTTGCAGGGGGTCTTTCAGCATCGTTATCGAGGCGGGCAAGCCCGCAATGGCGGAATGGAAGTTCAAGGGGATCTACGTCTCTCCGGCCGACGCAGACCCGGCGGCCCAGACTTTCAGCAGCGTGCTCCCGCCCATCGCCGCGGGCGCAAACTTCAGCATCGGCGGCTACAGCCCCGTGGTGCAGAAGTTCACGGTGGATATCAACAACTCCATCGCGGAGCGCCGAAGCATTTCCTCGGGAAACGGCATCGCGGGATTTGAGATCACCGGCCGCAAGCCCCAGGGGAGCTTTGATCCCGAAGTGGTGGCGGAGGCTTCCCATCCTTTCTGGAGCAACTGGGAAAGCGCGGCTCCCCTCGAGGCAAGCCTGCTGGTCGGAACGACGGCCGGAAACAGGTTCACCATCGGAGCGCCCGCTCTCCAGTACCGCGAGATCAGCTACACCGACAAGGACGGCAGGTCGGTCTACCAGGTTCCCTTCTCGCTTGCCATGAGCGGCGGGGATGACGAACTGACGCTCCGGTTCACCTAGGCGGACCTCTTCGGATTCTTCGCGCCGCGCTGGCGGCCCTTGCATGACGATATGCTCTCCCACTTTCCACAATGAAACGAATACGGGAAGGAAAACGGATGCGTGACTTTGCGGCGGAACGGAATGTGCTCGAAATTCTGGACGGCATCAGCGGGGATGTGCACGAAATCCACTACCGGATGCCGACCAACGAGGAAAGGGCGGCCTATCAGAATGGGGCCTTCGAAAGGCGCGGAAGAAAGGTGCGGACGAGGATCTTCGAGAATCGCATCAAGTTTGGCGCGCGCATCGTTACAGGGTTCAGGAAGGGGAGTCTCGGGGTCGACGGCAGGCCCATTGCCTCCGACCCCAACGATCCCGACTTCCGGCAGGACTGGAAGGATCTCCTGGTTCAGCACGCGGGCGACATAGTGGCAAGCGTTGCGGCAAGCGTTTTCGAGAACACCGGCGCGGCACGGGAGACCGATGCCGAACTCCCTTTGGAAGAATAGACCTGAAGGAGGAAATCGCGCTCCTGCTCTCCCCGGTTTGCAACCCCGATACCGTCGCCGACTGCGACGGCAGGACCCTTCGGGGGTTATGCAGGAAGTGCGGCCGGAATCCCGAAAGAAGAAAGAAGGCAAGCCCCTATGCGCTTGCCCTCCTCCAGGTCCACTTGCTCCAGACGGCCGGTTTCCGGTTTGACAATGACTCCTTCGATCTTCAGTTCTGGCTCGATCTGGCGCTTTTCAAACGGAAAATCAACGAAGCCGCGCGTCCGGGATAGCCACATGCCCGGCCGCGTCGAATCGCGCTGCGGTTGAGCGGCAGTTCGCCGGGGCGGAAAGGGATGATGGTGCGATGAGTGAAAACAGGCGACAGATCCAGCTGAATATGCTCTCCGGAAAAGGCTCTCTGCCGGACGCGCAGCTTGCCTCCTCCTATTCCGGACAGGCCGAAGCGATGGAGGGGCTGCTCCGCCTGGAGGAGCAGATCCTCTCGGCTGCCCGTGAAAGGCAGGCCGTGATGGAGCGGATTCAGGAGCAGGAAACGCTCATAAGCAGGAATGCGGCGCAGGACCGCGCTCGGGAATCGAACGCGGGTGAAGCTCTGGAGGAGACCGACAAACTCAGGGACTCCTTTGAGCAACTGCGGATTTCCAGTTCCGGCTTTCTTGACGAAACGGGATCGGGGATGAAGAACCTGTGCGGAAACGTTTTCCAGACCGAGCTCTCTTCGGCGAAAAGCTCCTGGGATTCCTTCTGCACCTCCCTTTTGAGCACATTCACGAAGATGACCTCAAAGATGGCCTCCTCGTGGTTGAGCGACATCATCGGCGGCCTGTTCGGCTCGATGGGAACCGGCTCCAGCGATAGCGGTTCGTCGGTTCTCGAAGCCGAGTTGTTCCACTCAGGTGGCATTTCGGGCAATGCGGCGGTCACCAGAATGGTCGACCCTTTGCTTTTCGCGGGAGCCCCAAGGCTCCACTCGGGGCTGGCTTCCGATGAGTTCCCGGCAATCCTTCAGCGCGGCGAGGCGGTTATCCCGAAAGGGCAGGCGGAAAGCGGAACGCAATCGAACTTGAATGTCGAGGTAAAAATCGACAACAGGTCGACCACTCCCATCAAGCTCGAACAGGGCTCCGTTTCCCGTGACTTCAACAAGATGGTGATAAACATCGTTGCAAAAGACATCGACGAATACGGCGTGCTCGGAAAGCTGATACACGGGCAGAAACGGAGTTGATCCATGCAGACATTTCCGACTCTGGCAGATCAGCCGGACGTTCAAAGCTGGGAGGAGAGCCGGGCGTTGGATCCGACGATACGCGCCCGGTCGGAAGGCGGCTACGTCAAAACCCGGCCGAGAACAACCCGGATTCCGATGCAGTGGAAGCTGCAGTACCTCTACCTCTCTTCTTCGGACAAGGCGACCCTCCAGTCCTTCGAGCGCTCCGTCAAGGTCGGAGCGGATGCCTTCTCCTGGACCAACCCGGCGGACGGACTCGTGAGAACGGTGCGGATGAAGGAACCGATCGTGTATGCGCCCGTTCAGTCGGCGCAGGCGTGGAGAGTCGAGATGGCCCTCGAGGAAGTCTGATACCAATGAGCGTTCAAGATAATGCCAGGCTTTCAGACCGTGGGGAGCCTGCTCCCCACACCCCACACGCAGCTGCGCTGCTCATTTTGGCCTGAAAAGAATGCGAGGACCCCATGAAGACGCTTCCCTCGATATTGGTGCGCGAAAAAAACCGGCTCTTTACTCCCGACCCGTGGATCGTGCTCCTCGATATCAATTTGTCCGACACCACGAAGCTCTATTTCTGCTCAAACAACGAGGACATTATTTTCAGCTCCAGGATCTACACGGCATTCCCGTTTTTCCTCGAACCCACGAAACAGTCGAGCAAAGGAGATATCCCGACCATTTCGCTCAAGCTCTGCAACGTGACCCAACTCGTGCAGTCCTACCTCGAAGACCTGGACGGCGCTGTCGGGTCCGAAATCGTCGTGAGGGTGGTGAACGCCGGTTATCTCTCCGAGGACTACTCGGAATCCGAAACCCGGTTCACCGTGCTTTCCAGCGAGGCGGACGCCGAGTGGATCACCTTCACTCTCGGGTCGGCCAGCCCTCTTCGGCGCAGGTTCCCGCAGCATCGGTTCATTTCGCTCCACTGCAACTGGGAGTTCAAGGGCCTTGAGTGTGCTTACTCGGGCAGCGAGGAAGAATGCGACAGGAGCTTCAAGCGGTGCGAGGCCATCGGCAATACGGAGCGCTTCGGAGGCTTTCCGGGCCTCAACCTGAACGGGTGGCGGATAGTCTGAGAGAACTTTCGCTTTTGCGCGGGCCAAAGGAGAAGCCGATGAGCGGAATGCTTCCGGAATTCCGGTATACGGATCTGCTTGGAAAGGACTTCGCCTACGGGGGCAGGGGCCCCGGCGCCTACGATTGCTACGGGCTCGTGATCGAGACCCGCAAGCGCGTGGGACTGCCCGTGCCCCTTCATTATGTTTCGACCGACACCCCCGAGGCGATTCACGGTTCCATTGAAGACGCAAAGCTCTCATCGAGCTTCAGAGCGCTTCGGGAACCCACGCCATTTTGCCTCGTAACCTTCCGGCTCCACCCGAGATTCACCACCCACATCGGCATGGTGCTCCGGGACTGCAACCGCTTCATCCATATTCTCCCCCGGATGCGCGTGGGCGTCGAGCGGTTGGACTCCCCCTGCTGGAGGCACCGGATCACCGGTTTCTGGGAGACCGGTTGCGCGGAGCCCTGATACCAATGAGCGTTCAAGATGATACCAAGCTTTAAGACCGTGGGGAGCCTGCTTCCCCCGCTCTTTTCCATCAGTTCCACCTTGAACGCAATTTGGCATGAAACCTCAACGAGAGGAGCAGGATAACAGTGGAACAGAATCTTTCGCTCTCGATCGTTCACCATCCTTTCCGGCTCGATCGGCGCGAGACGCGCCCGGTCCCCTTTGTCTCCGGCGTGTCACTTCGCGCTTTGCGAGCCGAGCAGTTCCCGGCGGATCTCCCGGTCCTGATCTATCTCAACGGGAATTTGGTCACCCCGGAAAAATGGGAGACCACCTTTCCAAGGCCCGGAGATTACGTCCTTATCACCCCGGCCCTGTCGGGGGGGAGCAGCGGGAAAAGCGTATTCCGGGCGCTCCTGATGATCGCGGTGAGCGCGGTTGCCCTTTACACGGGGCAGTCCTGGCTCGCCCTGCAGGGCTGGCAGCTTGCGGCCTTCACGGGAGGCGTATCGCTTGTGGGCGGACTCCTGGTAAATGCGCTCATCCCGCCCGCGACCTCCAAGGCCGCGAGGGACACCGGCCTGGACTCCCAGGTCTATTCCTGGTCGCCTCAGAATACGGAGCAGCAGGGAATACCCGTGGCGAAATGGTACGGGCTGCACAAGATCTACGGCAATATCATCTGCTCCTACCTCGAAAACCAGGGTGACGATCAGATCCTGAACGCCCTCATTTGCCTCGGACTCGGCCCGGTAAAGGGGCTGGCCAACTTCAAGATAAACGATCAGCCCTGCCAGAATTTCAAGGAAGTCTCCGTCCAGGCGCGCTACGGGTATCTGAACCAGACCGCGACCGAGGGTTTTCAGAATACCAAGGTCGAATACTCGACCTCCGTCGAAGTGACATACGGAAGCCCGTACACATACCTGACGACGGGTTCGAATTTCGACATGCTGGAAGTGGATCTTTCGTTTCCGGGCGGTATCTGGGGCACGGACGGCGGATCGTCTCTTGTCGCCCATTCCGTGGACATGCGCGTAGAGGTACGGAAATCCGGCGAAACGGACTGGATCAATATCACGCCCTACCCCGAGGCGGGCTATGTCCTCGTCAAATACGGCTCCCGGTGGAACGCTCCCAGGTGGTCCAGGGGCAAGTGGATCGACATGGAAGGCGGCAGGTACTGGTGGAATGCCGAATCCGGCAGCCAAACCTACGAAGATCACACGGAAGGGGCCGCCGCCGCGGGGACGAACATGACCTGGCACTGGATCGGGCCGGTTCCCCTCGAGTACAGGAAAAACGATGATTCCGCGGATCTCGTCGAAATCGTGGCGGAAAGCTCATCGCCGGCCCGCGACTTCGTCACCATTACCGACAGCAGGTCCTCGGCCCTGCGCTACACTTACAGCTACGTCCTGCCTGCCGGTCAAAAGGGGCAGTACGAGATAAGGGTCACCCGGGTCAGCGAGAATGCCGACTCGACCACCGTGGGCGACAGATCCTACCTCGGAGCCGTCCGCGAAGTCCTGACGGACCGGTTCCGGTACCCGCGCCATGCACTTCTCGCAGTGAGGGCGACGGCGACCGATCAGCTCTCGGGATCGCTCCGCTTCTCCTGCATGGGCAAGATGTCGATCGTCCAGATCTGGGACGGCCTCACGCACAGCGGTGCGGGGAAAGTGCACGCCGCCGCGTCCTCGACGATCGTATCCGAGGATGCGGCCGGTTTCTGCAGCCTCTCCATCGGGGATGAAATCATCGCAAACGGCCAGAGCCGGCGGGTAGCCGGCATCATCGACGCGAGTCAGGTTGTTTTGGATTCCGCCGTCGACTGGGACAACGACGGGGCGGGATACGACTGGCAGTGGAGGCACTGGACCCTCGACTGGTCGGACAATCCGGCCTGGGTCGCGCTCGATGTGCTTACGCAGCCCGTGATCGGGGGAGAGGGCACCGAGGAATCCCCTTTTGCTGTGGTCCGAAGCGACGGGCTCGATCTTACGCGGCTCGACCTTGCCCGGTTCAAGGAGTGGGCAGATTTTTGCGATGAGCTGGTCTCGGACGGCTCCGGGGGGCAGGAAAAACGGGTCACGTTCAACGGCGGGTTCGATTACGACACCTCCATGTGGGAGGCACTGCTCAAGGTCTGCCAGGTGGGACGCGCCGTTCCCGTCTGGAACGGCATCTATCTCACTCTGGCCATAGACAAGCCGGCCGAGCCCGTCAACCTTTACTCGGTCGGAAACATCGAAGAAAACCGCTTCAAGGAAGTCTTCCTGCCGATCGAGGAACGCGCGACGGAAATCGAGATCGATTACACGAACCTCGACAACGACTACCAGCGCGACAAGCTGACCGTCTACCGGACGGATACGCCCGGCGGACCCTACGCCGCGAACCTGGATCTATTCGGAATCACGAAGTCTTCCGAGGCATGGCGGGCGGGGATGTACCGCCTGATGTGCAACCGGTACCTTGTCCGAAGCGCCGAGATCGACGTCGATATCGAAGCTCTCAACTGCCAGATCGGTGACGTCGTCTACGTGCAGCACGACATCCCGAGGTGGGGCGCGGGCGGGCGGATCGTTTCCGCGCAAACCTCGGCCGTGACGCTCGACAAGGAAATCGAGATCGAAGAGGGCCACACCTACAGGCTCATGCTGCGAACGGCCGAGGACGTCATCTACGAGCGGGACGTGACGAACGCGCCCGGTACCTGGACGACCGTGGCGGTGAGCCCTCCGTTCGATTCCAGCGCGGACTTCAGCTCGACAACGGCCTACACCGTTGGGGACAGAGTCCGCTATTCCGGCAGGATATACGGCTGCGTCCGGGACACGGCCATTCCGTCCCCAACCCCCGACGACGAGAGCTGCTGGGAGGTCACCACCGCTTGCCCGGTCCCCGAAAGGTACGATGTCTACGCCTTCGGGTTCGTCGACAACGTGGCCAAACAGTTTCGGGTGACCGAGATCAGCCAGAGCCAGGACCAGAAGGTGACGCTTTCGCTTATCGAGTACCGGCCCGAGGTCTACGAATTCGAGGAAATCGAGCCGCCGGTAAACGACTACACCCAGCAGGTGCTAAAGAGCCTGGAACCCCAGGGGGTCTCGCTTTCGCAAACGCGGATCATGGGGCCCGAAGGAAGGACCTCGGCGGGTATCGCGGTCACTTTCACCAAATCGACGGATTCCACCTACCGGCAGGCGGAAGTCTGGTATGCGGAGAAGGGAAGCGGCGACAGAAAACGATGGGACTGGCAGTACGCGGGCTCGTGCACGGCGTCCGGTTTCGAAATAACCGGCGTGGAATTCCAGAAACGCTACGGGGTGATCCTCATCCCGGTCAATACCGCCGGGAAAAAGCTCTACCACGGCAGGGCGACCCTTTATGAAATATTCCTCCAGGGGCCGTCGCGGGCAGCGGATATTCACTACGGAAGCGCAGCCGGAACGGCGTGGTTGCATACCGCCGGGACTTCGACAACGGTTGCGACAACAGGTGACGCCTTTGCCTATGTTCTGGTCGGAAGCCGATTGACCGCCGATGGCAAGGTTCGTACGGTGTCGGAAAAGATCGACGACAACACGGTCCGGGTCGACTCCGCCGTCGACTGGGACAACGGCGGCGAGGGCTACCCGTTTACCTATGACGCCAATCTGGATGCGCTCATGCCCGCCGAGCCCAACGCAACGGAAGGGGGCACGCTGGGTACAAACATTTACCGGTCGGACGGCGAAACGGTTGTCTCCGAATACGAACTGCAAACCGCAAACGGGCTGTTCCTGGAAACGTTTGAAAACCCGATCGCCGGGTGGACCTTTCACACGGGGTCCGCATCGGATCTTTCCTACCCGGCAAACGGCCTTAACGGAGGCAAGGTCCTGCAGACCTCTTTGGAGACCTGGGCGGCGTTTCCCCACAACATCCAGTTCGACCCGGGGAAACTCTACCGGATGCGCTGCCGGGCGAGGAAGACCTCGGGGAACGCGGGCGGGTTCTTCTCCTGCGGCGTACTGGGAGTCCTTGCCGACGGCGAAACCCTCTGCAATACCGCCGGCGAGAACGGCTGGGCCGATCAGCACTGGATCTGCACCGGCGCGGTAAACCTCGCATCGGATTCTTCCTGGCATGAATATACGGGCTACTTCAAGGGATGGGACGAGACGAGCGGCGGCTTCGCCTCATCCGATCCGTCCAACCCGGCCAGGCTGCATGAAAACGTGCGGTATTTCCGGCCGGTGCTCCTCGCGGGGAGTGGAAGCCCGGGCGATACCATAGAGGTCGACTACATTTCAGTCGATGCGGTCACGGAAGCAGCCGATCTCGACAGGAACGAAATCGCGGAAAGCCTTGCCGGCCTGATCACCCAGACCCAACTGGAGGAGAGCCTTGCCTCGGAGATAGAAAAGATCGCCGGGGTGGAAAGCAGCCTGGACGGCGCGCTGGAAGATCTCACGGAGGCGCAAGGTGCCGTGGTCCAGCTCCAGGCGGACCTTGGCGAGTTGTCGGGAAGAGTTCTGTCCGCGGAAATGGAGATCGACGAGGCGAACGGGCAGATAATCCTCAAGGCGAAACAGACGGAAGTGGACGGCCTGACGGGAAGGGTGCGCACGGCTGAAGCCGAAATAGACGGCCTTGAGGCAAGCATTGCGTTAAAAGCTTCCGCAGCCGAACTCGGCACCACGAACGCGAGGATGTCGGCGGCCGAGGCAAATATCGACGGACTGCAGGCGAGTATAGTCCTGAAGGCCGAACAGTCCGAACTGGATACGGCAAATGCCAGGCTGGACGAAGCCGAGAGCGACCTGGGCAGCGTTATCGAAAGCAATGCGGCGCTCGATGCGCGCATCAGCCAGGCCGAGATAGATATCGACGGAGCGCACGGGGCCATCACCCTGAAAGCGAGCCAGGAGTCGGTGGAGAGCGCCGAGTTCCGCATTTCCGCGGCCGAACTCGAAATAGACGGCGTCCAGGCGCAGATCACCCTCAAGGTCGACAACAACGGCAACGTCGCGGGCATGGGGCTTGTCGCATACGCTTCCTGGAGCGCCGCGCACACCTATGCCGAAGGGGACTGCGCGGCATACGGGGAATCGGTCTGCAAGTCCAGGACGGGCGGGAATCTCAACCATCTCCCGACGGATTCGAATTACTGGGAATCGATTCCCTACGGCGCCAGGTCGGAGGTGCTTATCCTCGCGGATAAATTCGCCGTGATGAACCCCTCCGACGCCAGCCAGTCCAAAAAGATTCCCTTTGTCGTCGGCAGTGTCGGCGGTCAATCGCAGGTCGGGATATCCGGTGGGCTGCTGGTCGACGGAACCATCGTCGCGGATGCGATTGCGGCCGGCACGATCACGGGCGGAAAGCTTGCGTCCACCGATCTTATCACCGCCTCCGCGCAGATCGGGGACGGGGTGATCACGAACGCGAAAATAAACGACCTGAGCGCCGACAAGATCACCGCGGGGAGCCTGAGCGTAGACAGGCTTACTGCCAACTCGATAGTTACGGGCAAAATCGCTGCAAATGCCGCCACCGCATCCTGGGCGGCAAAATCCAGTTCGACCTCCGAGCTTTCCGTCAGCGTCAATCTCACCGTCGGATCGGCTGTTCTCGTGATAGGCAAAGCCGGGTCGGGCACCTACGTTCAGAACCAGGCGCTCAACGGAACCATGTCTCTCTACCGGGGAACGGCCAAGATCGACAGCTCCACCATGATGATCGGTTTCTATTCGGTCTACGGCAGCTTCGTGTGCGTTGCCGTCGATAATCCGGGACCGGGATCGTTCACTTACAAAATCGCGGCGGAAGACAACTTGTCCGCCATGAACGCCGCCGCCATTCAGGTTGTCGAATTGAGGAGATAGCGATGGGCTATTACGCCGTGGTGAACTCGGGTACCGGAAAAATCGAAAAGCTCCTGTTTCATGGGGATGGCGGCGAACCGTCGCTCGATGACGACCGCCTTGCCGTCGGGATCACCCCGGAGCTTTACGCGCAATCAGAAGACGAACTGGTTTTCCTGGAGGGCCGGGTTGAGAAAGGGCCAAAACCTTCGGACGAGGGCGCGGAGTGGGAAAACTTCAGGGCCATGAGGAACCGGCTGCTCCAGCAAACGGATTGGACGCAGTTGCCGGACGTCCCGGAAGAGATTCGCCTTGCTTACCTGCCGTACAGGAAAGCACTGAGGGATCTGCCTGAAAACACCACCGATCCGGCCAGTCCCGCCTGGCCGGAAGCACCGATTGCGAAATAGGAGGGTATAATGACCGCAATGACCCTGAGAGGCAGAGCGCCCATGGTTTTTGCGCCTCTTGCCTCCAATCTCTCGGCAACCGGACTGGCGGCTGCCACGTTTACCCGCGCCTCCACTGGGACCTACATCGACCCGGCGGATGGGCTGCTCAAAACCGCCGCAGCAGATACTCCCCGGTTTGAAAAAGACGGCCTACTCATGGAACCGCAGAGCACGAATCTCAATGAATACTCCGAGGACATGATCCGATGGACAGCTGCAGGCGGTTCCATTTCAGCCAATTCAACAACCGCGCCGGACGGTACTGCGACAATGGACGGCCTTGTCGAAGATGGTAACGCATCCACTCACGGCTTCTATAAATCCTTCCCGGTTACACAGGGGCAGAAATACGCAATTTCATTTTTTGTAAAAGGTTGGGGCCGGACGTGGTGTGTGATAAGAGAAGACTATTACACCGGTTCAAACGCGTATTTCGATCTGGGTAATGGCGTTTGCGGGTCCTGCGCGGATTATATGAGTAATCCCAAAATAGAAAAAGTGGCAAACGACTGTTACAGAGTCTCAGCGGTATTCACGGCTGATGCCACTGCGAACAGAGTGTTTTTCATAGGTGGTGCCGGCGGTGATAACGGCCTGCAGTATACCGGCAACAACGGAATTGTCGGCATCTATGTATGGGGTGCTCAGGTGGAAGCATTAGGAACCCCGACGTCTTATATCCCCACAAACGGCAGCCAGGTGACTCGATCCGCAGACGAGGTCTCTTGGCCTTTGTCCGACAGCTTGAAGTCCATCCTCTCGATCGACAGGGCATGGTCCATGAGCTATCAAACGAAGGTCGGTCCTTTCTCGGGTCCCGCATACAATCTCTGCTCTTTTGCCGATGGACAGGCATGGGCGGAATTCCACGAACAGGATATTTCACCGTACGCTTCGAGCGGGAAGATGATCATCCTGCGAGATTCCAGCGGCAATATCGCGTGGGGATATCTCGGCGCGGCGGGGACAGGCCGGACACTTGGGCCGGACCTTTTATCGAACAGTGTTTTCGAATCGACGGCAAATCTGATTGCCATAAACGCTTCCATCGCGAGCGTGTCCGGGGGGCAAAGTGGAAACTGCCTTGCCATAACCCGAACGGGCAGCACTCTTTCCGCCAGTTCGTACGCCTGTCAAACCATAACCACGGCTTCCAAAAAGCTATACATGATATATGTGTACATCAAAACAAGCACGGCGGACGAACCATATAGTGTCTGGCTATCCCAAACCGGAGTCGGTGCGATCAGCGGAGCCTGTTATACCGGGGCATCCACGGGTTCATGGGCGAAGTGCGCTTTTTATTTCGTGGCAGGTTCATCTTCAACCGATGTTGTTCTTGAAAATATGGGAAGTCTTGCCGGCACGATGCTTTTCGATACGGCGGCTGTTCATGAACATCTGACACCGTCCGCGATGGGCCTCTATGTCTACAAAGATCCTTCCCTTTCCTCTCAGGGCTGGAATATGCAGTCCGGTTTCATCATGAACAGCGCGGCCTTCACGTTCGATATCGTCAACGCGTGCAAAGCCGAAGGGACGATGATTATCAATCTGGACATCAAAGGCCCGACCTGGAATGCGGCATATCCGGGATTGGTTTCCGTCGGGCCGGGCGCGCATAGCACAATACTTTACGGGGATGTTTCGCAAGGGACTGGACTGGCGTTGTACGATTCTTCAAGCTGCATAGGACAATCGACGACGCTGGAGTCGGTTGTGAAAGCGGCTGTCCGGTTCAGCACGCTAAAGCGGCAGTTTGCGCTCTCGATCAGTTCGGGAGGCACATGGACACATTCCGCCCCGGCTGCGTTTGACGGCGATTTTGAAATTGCTTCAGCCCTTGCGTTGCATCGAAACAACTCAAACCCGATTCACTACAAAAACTTGGAGTTCCATCGCAGGTACCTCTCCGATTCGGAACTGTAAGGAGTTGCCCATGTATGTGGATATTTTGATCTATTGCGATCTTCGCACTCTGAACGGGTACCGCCCCGCCGTCTACGGGGGAGACGGTCCGGGCCGGGTGCTCCTTTCCCCGGAGGTGGCCGACGAAACTCATAAACATCCTTCCGGGAAAGTGCTGGTATTTGGCCTGCCCGATGAGATTGTGCGCGACTATGTCATTTTGGCCGAAGTCGGCGGAAAAGTGCTCGCTCATTGCCGGGTTGAGGAGTCGCAGGCGAGTAGAATAGCGGTCTGCATCGCTGAAAACCCGGACTCGGGCAACAGGGTCTGGCGCTCCTATGGCCAATTCTGGGAAGACCTCCCTTCACGCCCCATCAGCCAACGTGTATTCAAGTATATCCTTCGGACGATCGACTCGGGAACGGGTAAAAAAAAGCGGAAAGTGTTACCGTCGAACAAGCCCTCGAAGCAGGGGAAGATGTCGATTCCGAGCGGATCGTTATTCCCCACCACTGGGCTGGAACGCCCTAGTTCCAGGCGAGCCGATGTTTTCGCCCCCTCCAGATACCGCCAATCCACCGGACAGCGGGAGTCACGGCGCTTCCTGCTGCCCGGTGATCTTTTGAAAATCGTGGGGAGCTCGCCCCCACGCCGCTACGCGGCTCATTTTGGCGCCGGCAGCCGCCGGCGCCGAGCGCGCGCGGGAATCATTCCCTCCCTCCTCAACCGGCTCCCTCGTCTCCTCCCCATGCCTTGCATCTCCGCAGCCTTGCGGAGGTGTAATCACGCCCTCCCCGAATCCTTCGTTCTTTTTTTCCTTTGACAAGCTACGCAGTATGCATGCAATAGTACTCCCGTTTTTCCGGAGCGAATAGCCAGACAAGCAAACCGGAAACCGACAAGAGAAAGGAATCATCTATGCCGATCAGGACCATCATGGTTATCGTCTTTGCAGCGTGCCTGTTTGTCACGGCCTCGGCGCCGGAGGCTGGAGTCAGCGAGGAAGCTAAGGTCCAGGCCGCAACGGCCGTACTCAAGGAAGTAATGGAGATCCCGGAGAGTGCGATACCTCCAAGCCTGCTCGGCAGCGCATACGGGATCGCTATTTTCCCCGATCTTCTCAAAGCCGGATTTATTCTCGGCGGCAGATACGGCCAAGGGGTTCTGCTGGTCCGATCCGAGGGTGACAGGGCGTGGAGCAATCCGGTTTTCTTCAAACTCATGGGCGGAAGCATCGGATGGCAGATCGGCGCTCAATCGAGCGACATAATCCTTGTGCTCAAAAGCATACGGAGCCTTGATTCCATTACGAGTGGAAAATTCACGCTCGGCGTGGATGCATCCATTGCGGCCGGTCCGGTGGGCAGGCATGCCGAGGCGGGAACCGACGTCCAACTGAGGGCGGAAATCCTCTCCTACTCAAGAAGCCGGGGACTCTTCCTGGGGCTATCGCTTGAAGGCGCCTCCATGCAGGTGGACTACGGCGCAAATGCCGCGTTCTACAATGTCCCGGGCCTGCTTCCGATGGAAATTTTCAGGAACCGGAACTTGCCCGCGCCCCCCGTTTCCGAAGAGTTGCGGCGGACCCTCACCCATTTTTCGAATTCATGATGCTCCGGCGCAGGACGGATAGAAGAATTGCACATCTGGGGAGAAGCGGAACATGGAGCGTCCCGGGCCGAAGGTCTTTTACCGGCCGGGTTGAAGCCCCGGGAACAGCGGAAGGGAATTGCGTCTCGAAGACAATCGATTGAAGCCGGGGGAGACTAGATGACACACACCTTGTTTCTCCCGCCCTTTTTGGCCTGGTACATCGCCTCGTCAACCCTGACAAAAGGCATCTCCGGCTCCGTATCCTCGGGAGCCACTTCAGTGACTCCGAGGCTGATCGTAAGCGGTATCACTTCCTCCTGATAATAGAACCGCGTCTTGTCTATGCGCCCGCGGATCTTTTCGGCGATATTCCTTGCGTCGGCCGATGTACTGCCCGGAAGTATCGCGACCAGTTCCTCGCCGCCGTAGCGGGCGAGGAAGTCCGTTTTCCGCAGGGAGGCCCCGACGATCTTTGCTATTTCCTGCAGGCACTTGTCGCCCGCACGGTGGCCGTACTTGTCGTTAATGGACTTGAAGTGGTCCACGTCGATCAGGAGGAGACTGAAAATCTTCCCCTGTTTGTGAAAGTTCCTGAGGCATTCCCGGATTTCGATGTCATATGCCCGGCGGTTGTGGATCTCCATGAGGGAGTCCAGAAGCGCTTCTTTTTCCAGGGCATTCGCGCGTTCCGTCACCTTGAGGATTTGCTCGTTGTAGCAGCGCATGTTCAGCTGCAATTCGGCAATGCGGGAATCCGCCTGCTGCAGCCTCGTTTCGTCCTCCATTTGCTTCATTTCGATGGCTTTGCCGATCAGCGAGAGCTTCGATGCTATGAAGTTCCGCGTGTCCTCGATACCCCTTGAGGAACTTACGGCCTGATGCATCTCCGCGGTATGGGTCAGAAGGTTGTCGCAGAATTGGCCCTGGAGTTTGAAGGTCTCGCGGTTTTCGGTTTGATAGGAGAAAAGCTGCTTTTCCATGCTCATCAAATCCTCGCTGAGTTCAGCCAGGAAATCGTGAGCCGCATTGATTTGCTCGACCGCTTTATCGACCGTCATCTTCACGGTGCCGACGATGTCCTCGTCGTGGTCGGCCAGAGCATCCAACGCATGGCAGGCCTGAATGTAGCGCTCCACCTCGGATAGACGGGTAAGACTCTCATCCCGCGAAATAGGCTCCAGCTCCGTCAGGATTTGTTGAAGCGTCCCCCGGATCTTGCGGAAGAGTGAGAAATCGAACTTCTGCGAGTTTTTGTCGTTTCTGAGCGAAACGCGGGCAAGAGTCTTGAGGGGCGACGTGCTGCCATCGGTGAATTCAACCGTTCCGGCTTCGTGGTTCCGATCAGGATCCGAGTCCCGGAACAGGTGGGACAACTCTTTTCTCGCCGAGAGGGCCCGGCGAAGGGAGAAGACGGTAAGAGCCCGCTTTTCCGATGAAAATTCCTTTAAAGTCTCAATTATGGCCTCGGATAGGAGATCCAAAGATCCCATGTTCCCCCCCAAGCGCAGCGCACAGAACCCGATTGGCTTTTCCTCGCATCAGTCGTCCCCAAGCTGTCGGGGAGTGGCATTAACGATGAACGCGCCCCGGTGAACACCTCCGGTATTTTTGATATAAGCTTTGCAATCACAATTTCTTCAGAAGGATCCGCGCCGCATTCGGGTCCCCTGCGGGCAGGACACCGCCGGGCGCAAAACCGTCTTGCCGGACAAAACACCACCGCAGCTGCCTACATCAAACAGTACAAGTTGTATGAAACGTAATCGGCAGGAGGGTTTCTCTTCTATACAATAAAGCCGGAAAAAGAAAAAGAGGGAGGTCTTTTATTCATCTGGAGGGGGTCAGCCGACCACCCACAGAGCAATTCCGCCGGCAAGTTGGACGAGCTTGGCCGTCACGCGGCCCATATCGAACTCGTCTACGTTGGAGAGGCCCTTTCTTCCCACGACGATAGTGCCGTATCCTTCCCTGACCGCCTCGTCGAAAAGCGCTCCGGCCCGGCTCGCTACGCCTGAAATAACTTTGGTCGCGATTTTCTCGCGCTTTATGCCCGCCTCGACCAGGATGGCGATGGCGCGGTCGAATGCCGGCCTGATCTGGTTTTCCGCTTCTTCAAGCAAACGCTGCCGGTACTCTTCGGGGAAATTCATCTCTCTGCCCGCAGACGCCACGGCGATGCCGCGTACGATATGGACGAGCGCAATTGCGTGGTTCGACGTGTTTATCATTTTCGCAACGTGCGATACCGCTCTCATTGCCGGTTCGGAAGAATCCATGGCTATCATGATCCTGCCGTGCCGCGGCGTTCCGCCGACCAGCCACAGATTGACCGGTCCCAGTTTGGCCGCGAGTTTGGCCGCCGTGCTGCCCAGCAGTTGTTCCCCCGCGCCCAGCCCCCTGCGCCCCATGAGCACCGCGTCGTAGCCGCGTTGCGCCTCGACGAGCAAATCCCTCGAAACGCCTTCCTTCACCTTCTGGATGCTTATCATGATGGAGTATTCGGGCATGCCGATGTTTGCGAACTGCTGCCGGACTTGGCGCATGAGGTCGCGAACCTGTTTTTCCCGTCCGGTTTCCCAGTCTCTGAGATGGTCGAGATGCCGTGGGGTCAGCGGGTCCTTTTCCCAGTCCCAGAAGGATTCCGGGACCTTTCCCATTACGTGGAAAAGCACAAGTTCCGTTTCCTGCGCGGGAATCACTCCGCTCAAATAATCGATAAGTTCGTGCGTCCGTTCCGATCCGTCAACCGCAACCAGAATCTTATTGCGCTCCCGTTCCATTGCTTCCCCCAACACGGAGCAAATCCACCAAGGCGGATCGCAAACTCTATTGTTTCTCCAGCGGAAAAGTCAGCTTGGCTCCTTGCCAGCCTATTATCCCGACCATAGGGGAAAGGGAAAGGATGAGCAACAAATAAATCACACTTACGCCTCTGAAGTTGGTCATAATGTCGGGAACGAGCGCGCGCCAGAGGTATGCATAAAAGGCGACGAGCAGCATGAGCAGGGAGACCCTGAGCTTTATGCAAACCGCCCGCACGGGCCTGCCCAGGTAGTTGACCCACCACGAGACATACCCGGTAAGCATGACAATCGGCGTCAGCATCAATCCTGCGACGAGACAGGTAAAAGCGGTGACTTCCAGGGCCGCGTTGCCTGTTATGAGGTAGAGGACCGAAAAGACCGTCGCCGAAAGCATGAAGACGATCGGGAAATGGACGGTCATGGGATGGGGGTGCCTCCGCAGAAACGGTATGCTCTTGAAAAGCGGCTCAAGAATAGTCTCCTCGGCAATCCCTTCTCCCTTTTCTTCTCTGATAATCCCTATCTGTGGATACCTTTCGAGCACCTCCGGGCCATGAGGCGCGGCGCCGATATCCGTTGAGAGGTCCATGCCGGACCGATGGCGTTTCATGTGGGTGCCGGTGCTCCAGAGCTTGCTGCCGCTTACGTCGTAGACCTTGCCTTCGTGAGCGATGTATACGGGCTTTCCGTTCCGGCCGTTGTTTTCCGCAAGTTCTTCCAGGCTGAATTCCCGCATCCGAGTACCTCCCATGGCAGTGAAGGGTTCAATGACGCCGCCTTTCGCGGCAGCTTCCTCACAGGTGAATTCCGCAAGAAGATAAGATCCTGAAACGCAAAAACAATTCCGATACGGAAGGGTCTTTGCGGCCGATTGCATTTGGATGGCCGATTCTTATAGTGGAAAAACAATGCACTGAATGAAGACGGGCAATCGGCCGGGAAGGGGTTGCCCGATCCAATGCCGGAGGCCGTAGAGAGTTGAGAATCTTAATCCTTTTAGCGTCGTGTATGCTGGCCCTGTTCTCCTCGCAGGCGATGGGACAATCCTTCAAGGATGCCTCTGAAGCGCGCCTGCCAAACGGCCTCAAGGTTATCATGCTCGAAAACCGCAAGGCCCCGATTGTCTCCTTTCAGGTCTGGTACCGCGCCGGATCGAGAAACGAGCGGGTGGGCAGGACGGGCCTTGCCCATGTGCTCGAACACATGATGTTCAAAGGCACCAAGCGTGTCAGCGGAGAGGAATTCGCCCGGATGCTGGATGAGACCGGAGGCGAAGACAACGCTTTCACCTCGCACGATTTTGCGGCTTACTTCGAAAACCTCGCCTCGGACCGGATCGGAATAGCGATCGAACTTGAGGCGGACCGCATGCAGAACCTCGTTCTGAAAGAGGAAGATTTCCAGACGGAACGGATGGTTGTGGTCGAAGAGCGGAGGATGCGGGTGGACGACAAGCCTCAGTCGTTTCTCGTCGAACAGCTCGAAGCCGCGGCCTACCAATCCCAGCCTTACCACTGGCCCGTGATCGGATGGACCGGGGACCTTGCCCGGTTGACGATCGAAGACGTGCAGGACTTCTATGCCGAATTCTATAACCCGGCCAACGCCTTCATCGTGGTTACGGGGGATTTCGAAAAAGAGAGCCTGCTAAGAGAACTCGAGAAGACCTTCGGGAAGATTCCCGCCCGAAAAACCTCGCCGCAGCCCTATATCGAGGATCCGCCGCAATCCGGCGAAAGAAGGATCGTGGTCGAGCGGCCCGCCCAGGTCGGCACCATCGCGGCCGCCTACCATGTCCCGAATCTCCGGGACCGGGACAGCTATGTGCTCGAGGTGATCGATTCCATCCTGTCCGGAGGGAAGAGTTCCCGCATATACGACCGGCTCGTGCGGGGGCAGATCGCGCTGGAAGCATCCACCGATTACTCGCTCACCTCCCGGGATCCGGGCCTTTTTTATCTCGCGGCCTCCTTCCTCCCCGGCAAGGACATGGACGAGATCGAAAAAGCCCTCTACGACGAACTCGAAAAGTTGAAAACAACTCCTGTTGAAGCTAAAGAGCTCGAGAAGGCCAAAAACCAGCTCGAATCCGCTTTCCTGCTCAACCAGGATTCGCTTTTCTCCCTCGGACTGCAATTGGCCGACTATGAGATAGCCCACGGCTGGAAAGCCATCGCCGATTATCTGCCCTCCATTCAAAGCGTCACTCCCGAAGAAATCCAGCGTGTGGCCTCGAAGTACTTTACTCCGGCCAACAGAACGGTCGGCAGGCTCATTCCCGCGGGCCCGGCCGAGAATGCCCCCGCTCCGACGCCCGGAGGACTCAAGGATAGAATGATTCGGCTGCTGGACAAACCTTTGCACTGATTCCCGATGACCGGCGGACGGACGCCTTCACACGGCGGCGGCCGCTATTGCTCCAACCAGATATCCGGAAGCGCCAAATGAAAAAGAAAACCTGGCTCGGTCTTTTTGTTCTGATCTTCTTTTCAATCCTCCCCCAGGCACGGTGTGCGGCACTGCCCGCAACGGAGAGGGTGGTGCTGGAAAACGGGCTCACCCTGATCCATTTCCGCGACGCAACCATCCCGGCCGTTTCGCTCGAACTGCTCGTGGCCGCAGGCTCCTGGCGGGACCCTGAAAAACAAAAGGGACTGGCAAACCTTACTGCGAAATCGCTCCTGCTCGGGAGCCGGAATCTTACCTACGACCAGATCAACGGCACCGTCGATTACCTCGGCGCGCAACTCGATGTGGAATGCGGAAAAGACTTCGCGAGGCTGGGGATGCAAATCCTCAAGAAGGAACTGGACGCCGGAGTGGATCTCGTTACGGAGCTTCTGATCAACCCGGTTTTCCCCCCGGCTGAGGTGACAAGGGAAAAAACAAATATTACCGGCAAGCTGCGTGCTATGGAAGACAACCCCGCAGACCTTGCGAACCGGGCCTTCGAAAGAGCTCTGTTTCTGAACAGCCCTTACGCGAGCGATGCCGAAGGAACCGAAGCATCGCTTGCCGGCATCGGGCCGGCGGATCTGGCGGCATTCTACGGCTCCTTCTACCATCCTTCGAATACCGTTCTTGTGGTCGGCGGCGACATTACGATGGAGGAGGTGAAGTCCCGCATCGTTCCCGGGTTTCTCAAGTGGAAAGCGGCCAAGGCGCCCGAGACGGTCTTCAAGCCGGAGTTCGCCGCCGGGAAGACGATCGTCAAGATCGACCGGCCCATTTCCCAGGCAAGCATCGTCATCGGAAATCCCGGACTTGTTCGCGCGGATAAGGACTACTATGCGTTTTCCGTGCTGAACCAGATACTCGGTTCCGGAAACCTCTCCAGCAGGCTTATGGTCGAGGTAAGGGAGAAAAAGGGGCTGGCCTATTCGATTCAAAGCGTGATGCTTTCGCGGAAGCATGCCGGATCTTTCAGGATTTTTCTCCAGACCAAAAATGCGACCGCCGGGCAGGCCGTGGATCTTGCGGTAAAGGAGATGAAACGGATGCAAAATGAGCCCGTTTCCGAAGAGGAACTCAAGAGGGCGAAGAGTTATCTGATCGGGAATTTCCCGCTGAGATACGGCGCCACGCAGCAGGACTATGCGAAATTCCTTGCCCAGGTGGAATACTACGGTCTCGGGCTCGACTACCCCGGCAAATACGCGTCTCTCATAAACGCGGTAACGCCGCAGGACCTTCTGCGAGTGGCAGGGGCCTACCTGCAGCCCGAGCGGAATGTCCTCGTGGTGGTAGGCGATGCCAAAGACGTTCAATTGCAGTAGCCCGGCCTGGGAAAATGGTTTCCGGCTATTGATATCCCTGCATGTGAACTTACTTTTGCTCTAACTTCGTTGTCGGTTCTGCAGGGACCGGCGGCAGGCTGACGGGCTCAAGAGCCGCCGCGCGCTTTCAATTGATCCCTCGGGTAAATTTCCCTCTCAAACATCTCAGGGTTAACGTATGCCGGACCTTCGTCGTCGAGACCTGCTCAAACTGTTCGGGGCCGGTGGAACAAGCGCTATCCTGGCCGGCTGCGGCGAACCGGCGCGTCACCTCATTCCCTATGTGAACCCTCCGGAAGATCTGGTTCCCGGAAAAGCGACCTATTATGCGACGACATGCAGGGAGTGCCCCGCGGGCTGCGGAATGCTTGCGAAGAACCGTGACGGCCGCATAATCAAGGTCGAGGGCAATCCTGTTCATCCCATCAGCGGCGGCAAGCTCTGCATGCGCGGGCAGGCTTCGCTGCACGGCCTCTACAATCCGGACCGCTTCCCCGGTCCCATGGTGCGGGACGGTTCGGGCAAGCTCCGGCCGACGACCTGGGCAAATGGCGAGACAATCCTCTCCGAAGCTCTCGCCGAGATCGCCAAAAAGGGCGGAACCGGCCGCATTGCGGTGGTTTCCGACCTGATCACGGGGTCTTTGGCCGACCTGTTCGGGTTGTGGCTTGCGCAGACCGGCCAAAAGGGCGTCCACGTTATCTATGAACCGCTTGCCTACGAGCCTCTGCGGGCCGCGAACCGTATCGTTTTCGGAGAGGATTCGGTCCCGACCTACCGGTTGGACGATCTGGATTTCCTGATCTCCTTCAACGCCGGGTTTCTGGAAACATGGATATCCAATCTTGAGTTTTCCCGCCAGTTCGGGGACTTTCATCCGATTCGGGAGAACGGGAAGAACAAGTTCGTCTTTGTCGGGCCGCGCCTTTCCATGACGGCAAATAACGCCGACCTGTGGATCCGCACGCGCCCCGGCATGGAATACGCGGTGGCGCTCGGGATGATCCGGGCGATACTCGACGGTGACCTTGCCCGCGATCTCGGCGACTCCCGAAAGGCGACGCTTGCCGGTGCGACCTCCGACTGGCCCGTCGAGAGGGCGGCTTCCGCAGCCGGTTGCGATCCAGGCCTGATCCGCGCGGCCGCCGCCGCTTTTGCCCGGGCATCCAGTCCCCTGGCCATCGCCGAGGGGCTCTGCTTTTCCGTTCCCAATGCAACCGAAACGGCGGTTGCGGCAAATCTTTTGACGACGGTCAAACCCGCCGGACTGAAAGCGATCGATTTCGGCCGCGCTTCTTCCTGTTCGCAGGCGGCCCCGGCCCAGTCGATGAAACTCCTCGCCGAGCGCATGCGGGCCGGGGAGGTCGATTTGCTCCTCGTCTACATGGCCAACCCGGTGTTTTCGCTTCCCCGCGCGTGGGATTTCGCCGGGGCGATGAAATCCGTCCGGACGGTCGTGAGCCTATCTCCCGCGATTGACGAAACATCTTCCCTGGCAGGCCTTGTCTTGCCGACACATTATTCTTTCGAATCCTGGGGAGATTACTCGCCCCGATCCGGCATCACGGGTTTTTTGCAGCCGGTTATGGGCCCGATTTTCGATACGCGCCATGCCGGAGACATCCTCATCGCAACGGGCAAAAAAGCCGGGAAGGAAGGTTCTTTCCCCTTTCGGGATTTCCAGGCGGCGATGCAGGCCTACTGGAGGAGATCCTGGAAGGAGTCGGGAGGAACCGGCAGCTTCGATGCGTTCTGGCTGGACGCGCTGGAAAAGGGCGGCTGCTGGCCCGACCGGCCTACCGCGAAGGGGGCCCGGCCCGCTTCCTCCTTTTCCTTTGCCTTCCCGCCTCCCCCGGCCGAGGCGGCGGACGGCTTGCCCCTTGTCATCTACCCGACGGTGCAGTTTTTCGACGGCCGGATGGCCAATCACATGTGGGTCCAGGAAATCCCCGATCCCATGACGATGACCGCATGGGGCGGCTGGATCGAGATCCACCCCGATACCGCCGGGAAAATGGGACTGAAAAAGGGCGACCTGGTCACGGTGAAGACGGAATCCGGCGGTATCGAGATACCGGTTCTGCCCATCTTCACGGTCCCCGAGGGGACGGCGGCAATTCCCGTCGGACAGGGTCACACGAATTTCGGCAGGTATGCCGAAAACCTTCCGGCCAATCCCTTCAATCTGCTGGCGCCGGAGGTGGACCCGGCAACGGGGGGGCTCCTCCGCGCGCCGTTAAGCGGCGGCATTGCGGGGACGGGGCGAAGCTTTGAAATCGCAAACACCGATGGGAGCTTCTTCCAAATGGGCCGGGATTTCTGGCACACCGTTACTCTCAAGGAGCGCAACCACCTGGCGGAAGCGGGCGAGAAGCCCGAGATCCGCTATCCTCTCCCGAGCGGGTACGAGAAGGAGAGGGACTTCTACGCTCCTCACGGCCACAAGGACTACCGGTGGTGCATGGTCGTGGACATGGACCGGTGCATCGGGTGCAGCGCCTGCGTGGCCGGGTGCTACGCGGAAAACAACGTGGCCGTTGTCGGAAGAAAGCAGGTCCTCATGGGACGGGAGATGTCCTGGATCCGCGTGCAGCGCTACTTTGACGAAAAAACGCGGCTCGCCCGCTGGCATATCAATATGTGCCAGCACTGCGACAACGCCCCGTGCGAATATGTCTGCCCCGTTTTTGCGCCCCACCACAACGCGGAAGGGCTCAACACGCAGATCTACAACCGGTGCTTCGGCACGCGGTTCTGCTCGCAAAACGATCCCTACAAGGTCCGGCGCTTCAATTTCTACACCTATACCAGGCCCTGGCCGCTCAAATGGCAGCTCAACCCCGACGTTCTCGTCAGGCAGAAAGGGGTCATGGAGAAGTGCTCCTTTTGCGTGCACCGCATAATCGAGGCAAAAATCGAGGCAAGAAACCGGGGCCGCAAGGTGAAGGACGGCGATTTCACGACCGCGTGCGCCCAGACATGCCCGACCGGTGCGCTGGTGTTCGGCAGCCTTCTGGACCCGGACAGCAGGGTGTCCCGGCTGATAAACGATGTCCGCGCCTACCAGGCGCTTGCCGAGCTGAATACAAAGCCGGCCGTGATTTATCTCAAACGGGTGACACAGGAGATCGAAGCCTGAGGTGCCGCTTTTCCCGGGGCGCCCAAAGAGTTTCCTCAAGCACTCAGGCCGCTTCGTCGTTTTGTTGAGGATTGGACCGAATGGAAGGCAATGCGCAAACGCAGGACTTTTCGGGCTACGCGGGGGTCGACCGGCAGATTGTCGGGGCAATGTGGAATCCGGGCCGGTTTTACTGGGTCTGTGTCGCTGTCGCGGGGCTGGGAGTCCTGGTCGGGGCCGTTTCCTGGGCATGGCAGATAGGGGTCGGGCTGGGTGTGGCCAACATAACCCATCCGCCCATGTGGGGAACCTACCTCATCAATTTCGTCTTCTGGGTCGGAATCGCGCACTCCGGCACGCTCATTTCCGCAATCCTGTTTCTCTTCAGGGCTTCCTGGCGGACCACCATATCAAGAGCCTCCGAGGCGATGACGATCTTCGCCGTCATGATAGCGGGGCTGTTCCCGCTGATCCACCTCGGCCGGGTCTGGGTCGTCTACTGGATTCTTCCCTACCCGAATGAACGCAATCTCTGGCCGAACTTTCAATCTCCCCTCGTATTCGACGTCATCGCGATATCCACGTATCTGACGGTCAGCTTCCTTTTCTGGTACACGGGGATGATACCCGACCTCGCCGCGATCAGGGACCGCTCCACCGGTCTCAAGAACAGGATCTACGGCCTCCTGTCGCTCGGGTGGGCGGGTTCCGAGAAGTCCTGGAAGCACTACGGAACGGCGTATCTTTTCTTCGCGGCACTTGCCACTCCGCTCGTCATATCGGTCCACAGCGTCGTTTCCTGGGATTTTGCGCTCGGCATCACTCCGGGGTGGCACAGCACGATCTTCGCGCCCTATTTCGTCGCCGGAGCCATTCATTCCGGGCTCGCGATGGTCCTGCTGCTGCTCATACCGATGCGCAAGATCTTCCATTTCGAAAACCTTCTGACGCTTCGCGTCCTCGAACAGATCGCCAAGACAATCATCCTGACCGGGCTCATCGTGGGCTATTCGTATGCCGTCGAGCACTTCCTGGCGTGGTACAGCGGGGATGCGGCCGAAAACGACCAGTTCCTGTTTCGCATGACCGGCTATTACTCCTGGGCCTTCTGGTTCATGATCATCGGCAACGCCGTCGTCCCCATCGTCCTTTTCTTCAAGCGGGTTCGCACGTGCATCCCGGCTCTATTCGCGGTTGCCCTCATTGTGCAGGCCGGGATGTGGTTTGAGCGGCTGGTGATCATCGTCGGTTCGCAGGCTCACGAATACGATCCCTATTCTTGGGGAATATACAAATACCCGTCCCTGATAGAGTGGGGAATCATGATCGGGTCTTTTTCCCTCTTTTTCTTCCTGTTTCTTCTCTTTGCGAAGTTTCTGCCCACGATCTCCATGACGGAGGTGAAGGAAGCCATCGCTCACGGCGAAAGCAGCGGAGGTGGTCTCCATGGCTGACAGGATTGCCGTAATCGGGAGTTTTGCCGAACTCAGGGCCCTGGTGTCCGCGGTGGAAGCCTTCAGACGGGAGGCAATCGGCATCGCGACGGTCTATTCGCCTTTCCAGAGCAGCGAGATCCGCGAAGCGCTGGGGGAGCCGGCGCTTGGACCGGGTCGTTTTTTCACGCTTGCCGGAGGCGTCACGGGAATCCTGACAGGGGTCTTTCTTGCCTGGTACACGGCCGCGCAGTGGCGGTTCATCGTCGGGGGCAAGTACCCGATCCCCTACGTCCCGACGGTGATCCCGGCTTTCGAGTTCTTCATCCTGCTATCGATCATCTTCACGCTCGGAGGCATGCTCTTCCTGAACCGCATGCCCAAGAAGCGTCTGCCGAAATATTACGACGGCCGGTTCAGCCAGGATCGGTTCGGGCTCGTGGTCTACTGCGCCGATTCGGACTGGGGGAAGATTTCCCGCATGATGACGGATCTGGGGGCACAGGAGGTCCTCAAGGTTGAAGAGTGAAGTCTACAGGGATATCGAGCTTGCCGGAAAGACGGCGAACTGGGCGGCGGTGCAGAAAATCTCGTGCGCGCTGTTCCTGATCGGACTTGGCGCATTCCTCTACGGAATCTACTCTGGAGACACCCTGAGGGCCTGGACCGCATACCTTGTAAACTTTGTTTTCTGGACCGGTCTTGCCTTTGGAACCTTTCTGCTCTCACCCGTTCTCGTGGTCACCAACGCGTCCTGGGGCAGGTCGGTAAAGCGGATCGCCGAGTCCGTGGCGCTCTTTTTGCCCGCCACCTTCCTTCTTTTCTGGCCTCTTTTCGGAGCGCGCGAGACCCTGTTCTGGTGGGTGAGAAATCCCCACACCCACAAGGCCGCGTGGCTGAACACGCCCTTTTTCTTCGCGCGCGGGGGGATTGCGCTGTTCCTGCTGGCCCTGGTGGCCCTCTGCATTGTCAATCATTCCGTCCGGAGCGATCTCGAATACATGCGCGGAGACGAGCGAAAGCTGACCGCCCGCGCGGGCGCCCAGGCAAAGCTCTCCCCGGCCTTCATCATCCTGTATGCGTTCATCCTCACCCTTATCGCGTTCGACCTGATGATGGCTCTGGCGCCGGGATGGCACAGCACCCTTTTCGGCGCCTACTACTTCGTTATCTCGTTTTACTCCGGGCTGGCCGTGCTCATTGTCGTTTCGGCGCTCGCGGCGAAAAACCTCGGCATGTCGAAGCTGATCGGCAAGAAGCAGTTCCACGATCTCGGCAAGCTGCTGTTCGCTTTTTGCGTCGTCGGGGCGGATTTCTTTTATGTCCAGTTCCTGGTCATCTGGTACGGCAACAAGCCCGAGGAGACCCGCTACATGATCAGGCGGGTCATGTACGACCCCTGGACGGCTTTGGCCTGGACCGTTTTGCTCGTTCTTTTCGTCGTGCCCTTTCTTCTCCTGCTGTTCCGGAGGCTGAAGATGAGGCCGGCGTTCATGATCGCGCTCTCGGCATGGATTTTGTGCGGCGCATGGCTGGAAAAGCTTCTCCTGATCTCCCCGTCGCTTCTGAGCGGCGAGCCGTTTCCGCTGGGCATCCTCGAAGCGGCGATAACCCTTGGCTGGGGCGGCCTGTTCGCGTTTTGCATCGCGTGGTTCCTGCAAAGGTATCCCGTTGTGGCGGTTTCGGACCCCGTGGTGAGACGCGTTACCGAACCCGGAGAGGAAGCGGCGCGGGCGGTCTGAAAAAGGGGCTCCGGCGCCGGGTTCGAACCTGCATGAGCAGTCCATGGACTTTGGTGAATTGAGAAAAAATGGCTGAAGGCAAGGACGCATTCCCGAAAAACCCGCTATCGTGGACACGTTGGCTGACCGTGCTCGCTCTGCTGACAGTTGCGGCGATGTATCTTTATTTCTTTTTCCCCGCGCGGGACATAGGACCGCGTCAGCCCGTCTCTTTCAGCCACCGGGTTCATGCGGGCGTCAAGCAGATCGAATGCCGCTTTTGCCACTCTTACGTGGAAAGGTCCATGCACGCCGGTCTTCCCGAGGTGGAGAAGTGCTTTTTCTGCCACAACCATATCATTCCCACGCACCCCGAGATCCTGAAGGAAAAACAATACCTGGAAGGCAAGAGGCCCGTTCCGTGGGTCCGGATCTTTTTCGTGCCCGATTTCGTCAAATTCAGGCACCAGCCTCACATCCAATGGGCGAAGGCCGACTGCGCGAAATGCCACGGGGATGTCCGGACAATGGACCGGCTGATCAATGTGAATTTCCAGATGAAATTCTGCATCGACTGCCACAAGCAGAACAATGCGCAGCTTGACTGTTACCTGGGCTGCCATCACTGAGGACGCGCAGCATGGAAGAGGTGGACTACGGTGCAATTGCTGAAGGTTGAGACAAACGGGACCGCAAAGCTTTTCTTGCTCGGTTCCGCCCTCTGGTTCGTGCTGGGAACGCTCGAAGGCCTGGTGTGCGCGACGCACATGGTGGCGCCGGACCTGCTGGGCGGCATCTCCTGGCTGGTATTCGGCAGGATACGGCCCATGCACACGACCACGATGATTTTCGGTTTCGTCGGATCGGCCCTGCTGGGCTGCGCCTGCTATATCATGCAGGAAGTGCTGAGAACCCCGCTCTGGAGCGAGCGGCTCGGCAAAGTCTCCCTGTGGGTCTGGAATCTCTCCATCGCCCTGGGCCTCATCACCCTGGACCTCGGATATTCGCAGGGCCGCGAATACGCAGAATGGATCTGGCCCGCCGACATCGGCATCCTGCTGGCCTTTGCCCTCATCTTCGTCAATTGCCTTCAGACTGCGATCAACCGGCGCGAAAAGATCATGTACGTTTCCTCCTGGTACATCTTCGCGGCGCTGATATACACCTGGCTGATCTACTTTTTCGGCAACGCGGTGTGGAACCCGGCCACGGGAGCGATTTTCGGAATGCCCGACGCGATCCTGGCATGGTTTTACGGACACGGGATCGTCGGCCTTTTCCTCACTCCGCTTGCCGTTGCGATCGCGTATTTCGTCGTGCCGAGAGTGGCGCGGGCTCCGCTCCACTCGCACACGCTCTCTCTCATAGGCTTCTGGACCATCCTGATCATCTATACCCACATCGGAACGCACCACCTCCTGCAAACGCCCGTTCCGACCTGGCTCAAGGTGCTGGCCGTAACGGGCAGCATCGCTATGATAATCCCCGTCATGACGGTCCTTGGCAACCTGTGGCTTACGATGCGCGGCCGCCTGGGCTTTTTTCACCAGGACATCGGCGGCAGGTTCGTGATGGCGGGCCTGCTCTGGTACATTCTCACCTGTTTGCAGGGGCCCATCCAGGCCCTGCCGGTCGTGCAGAAAGTCACGCATCTGAACAACTGGGTAATCGCGCATTCTCACATGGGCGTGTTCGGTTTTGCAGGCACGATAGCTCTGGGCGGTTTGTACTACATACTGCCCAGAATCACCGGGAAACCGATCTACTCCATCCGGTTGGCCGACGTCCAGTACTGGCTTCTCCTGCTCGGGATGTCCGGCTTCTTCGCGGTGCTCACCGCCGGAGGGCTCGTCCAGGGCAACAGCTGGCTTAACGGGGAAACCGTGTACCGGACGGTTCCGATGGTCCATGTCTATTTTATCGTGCGAGCGGCGGTTGGCCTTCTTTTCGTCGGGGGGGCGCTCATAGGCGCTTATAACATCGTCCGGACGGTGCGGGGCGATCAGGCCCCGGCGGAAGAGCGGATGAGGCTGCAGGTGTACGGAGAAACGCCATGAGGATGAACCCTTCGGTACTTGTCCTTGGAGGACTGCTCATATTCGCGCCCGTTCTCTTCATGCACGTTATCCTTCCCTGGCTGACGGTCGGAGGCGAACCTCCCTCGGAAATCCACAGGGCGCGAACCACGATCGAGGACGAGGGGCGCTCCGTCTACGTGAACAACGGATGCACCTTCTGCCATACGCAGTTCATCCGGAACTTCGACTGGGGCGTTGGAGCGCAGAGGGTCGCCCACTCGGGCGACTACATCGCGGAGCAGCCGCACCTGCTGGGAACCGAGCGCACCGGCCCCGATCTTTCCCAGGAGGGGGGCGAACACCCGGACGACTGGCATGCGGCTCATTTCAGGAACCCCAGATTCGTCCGTCCCGAATCGATAATGCCCTCGTGGAACTTCTTCAGCGGGGCGGAGATGATCGCTCTTGTGGCCTACATGCAGAGTCTTGGCTACAAGATGGCCGACGACAGAACCGCGCGGCAGAAATACTGGAAGGACGAGGCTGTGGCGGCCTTCGAGTCCGGTCCGCAGAAGAACGTCGAATGGCTCCACGGCCACGTGCCCGAACCCTGGACCAAGCTGCCCAATCCCTACATGAGCTCCAGGCCGGGGCTGCTGCGGGGCCACCGTATCTATCAGACGCAGTGCATCGGATGCCATGGGCCGATCGGCGACGGCATGGGGCCGGCGCAGCCCTTCCTCTACCCTCCGCCCCTGAACTTCACGCTCCTGAAAGACCGGGGCATTACGGGCGGCATCCTCTATTACCAGATCATGAACGGGATCACGGGAACGGCCATGCCCTATTTCAAAAAAGACCTTGAATCGGAAAAGATCTGGGACGTCGGCAACTATGTCGCCGTGACCTTTATCGGCCGGACGGACGCGCACGCCGAACCGAGAGGAATCGACGCATCCAACGAACCGGTGGAGAACGCAAAATGAATTATTACGCAGGGTGGCTCTTTCTTGTCGTGGCCAGTCTTTTGGTGAGCATCGCCGCGTTCATCTGGGGACTGCGCTCGGGGCAGTTCGCGGATCAGGACAGGGCGCGCTACCTGCCGCTTTCGAAGGACCTCCTCGACGAGCCTCTGGTTGCGGCGGGTTCCCGAAAGCGGAAAACAAACGCGGCCGTCCTGCTCCTGATCGTGCTCATGGCGCTTGCCGCGTTTGCCGCCGCACTGCTGATGAGCATCAAAGACCATCAAATCGGATAAGTGTTATGAGATATTTTGACTGGTTGGATTTCCAGTACCTTATGGCGGCTCTTTTCGTGGGAGTCTCCGCCGTTATTCTGGCCTATGCCGCCTGGGCGGGATATTCAAGAAGATTGTCGCCGGGGCCGCATGACGACATCGAGGCATCGGATCCCAACGATTTCGAAGGCCACCCCATTGGACCTTTTCTCCTGCTGGTGTACATCATCATCCCGATGTGGTCCGTGTGCTACTTTTTGTACGTCTTGGCGACCGGCACGAACGTATAGATCCGGGGAGCGGGAAAATGGCACTTTCGGGTGAAGAAGATTACGGTCCTGCCTTCACGTGGGGCATACTCGGCGCAATGGCGGCTGCCTTTCTCGCGTGGGGACTTCTGCTTTTTTTTACGATCGGCAACAAAGGACCGCTCGACTGGGATTTCAGCGTCATACCCGACATTCCGGGCGAATCGGCCTATTCGAGCTACAATCCCCAACTGCCCCGGGGCCGTGCGCCGTCGATCCTGCCGGCAACGCCCGACCCTCAGCACGTAATGGGGCCGCCGACGCAGTCCCAGATGGAGAGCCTTGCCAAATGAAGAAGAAACGGAAACTCGGCTTGGTGACCGTGAGGCTTTTATCCTTCTGCCTTCTGGCGGCCGTTGTTGCCACTGCCGTGGCGGGGTGCAACTACGGGAAGATGAGAGATGACGAGGCGGCTCAGTCCTATAATGACACATTCCCTCAGATGCCTCAGAGGACTCTTCCGGCCGAAGGCGGGATTTTCGCCGAAAGGCAGGCCGACCTCTCAAAGCTCGAAAACGCCTTGCCTCCAAACGCGGAAGTGATCGCACTGGGGAGCGAGCGGTACCGCTTCTACTGCGGCCAGTGCCACGGTATGCGTGCGGACGGAAATGGAACGGTGGGGCAGAGCTTCGCGCCGCTTCCCGCGAACCTCAAGAGCGAAGCGGTGCAGGAACAGAGCGACGGCGAGCTTTTCTACAAGATCCGTTTCGGATTCATGCGGCATCCGCCGCTGTTTTCGACAGCATCCGAGGAAGAGACCTGGGCGGTGATCCGCTACCTCAGATCGCTCGTCGATTATTCCTGACAGAATTGCCCGGCAATGGCCGAGGTGCGCGAACCCGCGCGGAGAGGCGGTTTTTATGTTCGAGATCCTGGCGCCCTTCACGGTCGGACTTTTCGGCAGTCTGCACTGTCTCGGCATGTGCGGGCCGCTCGTCCTGGCCTGCTCCATCCATTGCCGCCCGGCTACTGGGGACGGTTCCCGCCTGAGCCGTTTGCGGGGAGTGATATCCCGTCAACTCGCGTTCCACTTGGGCCGGATCGCGACCTACGGGATTGCCGGGGCTGCGGTTGCCGCGCTTTTCGAATCCCTCGAGTTCAAGAGCTTTTCGATGCAGTACCGCAGCGGCTTGGTGCTGCTGAGCGGGCTTTTTCTCCTGGCCATCGGTCTTATCATTCTCAAAGCCCTGCCCGTTCCGGGATTTCTTGCGAGACTGGCCGCGCCGGCGGGGGCGGTATTCGGGAAAAGGTTCGGGCGGATGGCGGCTTCAACCAATCCGGCGTCAAAGTTTGTCATCGGCCTGGCCGCGGGGCTGCTCCCGTGCGGGCTCACCTGGGCCATGCTCGTGGCTGCCGCCGCCACGATGGCCCCGCTGAAGGGATTCCTCACGATGGTGATCTTCGGGGCGGGCACAATCCCGCTTCTCCTGGCGGGCGGCGTGGGAGCCTCGTTTCTGTGCGCCTGGACACGGCTTCTGGGGGAACGGGCGGCGGCGGTCTCCGTGATGATCATGGGCGCTCTGCTCGTCTATAGAGGCGGAGCCGCTCTGTTTGGAGCAGTCCACTCCCTGCGGCATTCAGGAATGATGCAGTAGCGGACCGTCCATGAAGAACCGATGGAAAAGTGCGCGCTTGCGGCTTGGCCAACGGCCCGCCGCAAGCGCCGAAATGAGCAGCGCAGCTGCGTATGGGGTGTGGGGAGCAGGCTCCCCACGGTCTGAAAGCTTGGTATCCTCTTGAACGCTCATTCGTATCAGTAAAGAGGCGGTGACGTTTTGGCCGAGTCTTTTTCCGATGATTCATGCCGCCTTTGCGGACTCCCGGCGGGTCGCGCCAATATTTCCCTGCACATTGCGGGAGAGACCGTCCGGTTCTGCTGCCTTGGCTGCATGTATGTTTTCCAGATCCTTCACAACAGCCCGGAGGGGCTGCCCGAGGATTGCCGGGATACGGACCTCTACCGGGCCTGCGTCGCATCCGGTCTGATCCCCTCGGATTCCCGGCCGGAAGCGGACCCGGAGCCGGCCAGACCTCCCGGGGGCCCGGGAAGCCGTTCGGGCGGCATGGACGCAATCCGGGACGGGCTCTCGAAAGAGCTTTCGGTGAGAATCGAGGGGATGTGGTGCACCGCCTGTTCCTGGCTCATCGAACAGATCGTGCGCAAGCTGGACGGAGTGGTCTGCGCGAGCATCTTTTTTTTCTCCGACATCGCCCGCATCACCTACATGCCCCACCGGACCGATCCCCGCACCATCATCGAAGCCATATCCCGCCTGGGCTACCGCGCGGCCCCCGTCGACGCGGGACCGGAATCGGCCGGGAGCGGAAGACTCGCCGTCCGGCTCGGGATCTCAGCGATACTCAGCATCAATATCATGATGATTTCCTTTGCCCTCTATTATGGATTTTTCGAAGACATCGGGAGGGATGGAGCCGCCTTTTTCTCGTATCCGCTCTGGGCCATGGCAACCCCGGTTGTTTTTTACGGCGGATGGCCCATTCTCCGGAAGGCATTTTGGGGCCTCCGGCACTTTGTGCCCACGATGGATCTCCTGATCGCCGCCGGCGCTCTTTCGGCGTACCTCTACAGCGTTTTCGCCATGCTTCGCGGCAGCCTCCACGTCTATTTCGACACCGCGTCGATGCTCATGACCCTGGTGTTGCTCGGAAAGTTCATCGAGCTGCGGGCAAGGGAGAAGATCTCCGCCGGGATAACCACCCTGTTTCATGCCGTGGAAAGCAAGGTGCGCATCGTGAGCAGGGGCAAAGAGGTCTGGACCGCGTCGGAAGAAGTGCGGCCCGGCGATTCGGTTGTGGTCTTCCCCGGTGAACGCGTCCCGGTGGACGGGCGCATCGTCTCCGGAAGCGCCGTTCTGGACGAATCAATCGTCACGGGCGAATCCCGTCCGGCCGCGAAGGCAACGGGCGCGCAAGTCCCGGCGGGAGCGCTGTTCCTGGGCGGGGACGCGCGCTTTGAAGCGATGCGGCCCGGAAACGAGAGTTCGCTAAGCCAGATGGTGAGCCTGATACAGGAGGCTCTGGCCGCAAAAAACGGCCTGGAGCTCTTCGCGGACCGGCTCATGCGCATGCTTGTTCCTCTGGTGCTGCTTACCGCCGCGGGCGTTACGGGTTTCCTGCTTCTGGCCTCCGCCGGTCCTGAGGAGGCGATCTTCCGGGGGCTTACGGTCCTGGTGATTACCTGCCCGTGCGCGCTCGGGATAGCGACTCCTCTGTCAAGAGTTGCCGCGATTTCCAGGGCCCGCGAATCCGGCATCCTCATCCGTAACGCCAGCGCCCTCGAGAGGGCCGGGGAACTCGGGGCGTTTGTTTTCGACAAGACCGGGACCCTTACCGAGGGGAAATACACCCTGCGTGAAATCATAGTGCCGGATGGAGACGAGACGGAAGCATTGCGGCGGATCGCATCCGCCGAGGCAAAATCGGACCACTTCCTTGCCGGAGAGATCGTGCGGGCGGCCCGCGCCCGGAATATCGAACTGCATGAGGCGCTCTCCTTCGAGCCGCTGGCGGGACTGGGAATCACGGCGCTTTTCGAGGACGGCGAAGTTGTCGCGGGAAACCGCCCCCTTATGGCCCGATTCGGGCTGTCTCTTCCGCCGGAACTGGAGAAAAAAGCGGGGGAAGCAGAAGCATCCGGTATGACATCGGTCTATTTCGCCTGGAGCGGCGCAATCCGGGGGCTTCTCATCTTCGGCGACAAGGTGCGGCCAGGAGCCGCTGAGGCCGTATCGCGGCTCAAATCCGACGGCCTTGAGGTGTGGATTGTTTCGGGCGACTCAGAGGCGACCACCCGCGCGGTCGCAAAGGAACTCGGGATAGAGAACTGCGCCGGACAGGCCATCCCGGCCGACAAGGCCGGAATTATAAAAGGCCTCCAGGCGCGGGGAATCCGGGTTGCCATGGCGGGCGACGGAATAAACGACGCAGCCGCGCTCGCGCAGTCGGACATCGGCATATCCGTGGGAACCGGAGCGAATCTCGTGCGCGAATGTTCCGACGCGGCGGTATTCGGAGAGGACCCCGTACGCATTGCCGAAACTATCGGGCTGGCGCGATTTTCCTCTAAAATTGCAAGGCAGAACCTTTTCTTTGCTTTTTTCTATAATGTTGTGGGAATACCCCTGGCGATCGCGGGAGCGCTCACGCCGCTGATTGCGGCCTCGGCCATGTTTGCAAGCAGCGCTACCGTGATCTGCAATACCCTGCGAATAACCGGATTTCGCAGAACAGGTCCGAACTTGTCTGCAATGTCCCCGTCCCTGCCCCCCGCTTTGCCTTCCGCCCCCGCAGGGGGGCTTGACAAACCCCGCAGCCGGTCTAATCAGTTTCAACCAGGATAGTTCAGCATCCTTTATCCCAGGTCGATCATAGCCGTCAGTCAATTGCCGCCGCGATTCAGGGAGGAATACCGGGCATGGGATCCGCCGAAAAATATGCCTTTCCCTCTGAAGGAATCCTCGGAAGGCACATGCCGAGAAACAATGAATTCGGTGAATTGTTTTTCATCCGGTGGGGGCAGATCCGATTCGAGATGTTCTGGGGTGAAGAGGCGAACCTCAAAGTCATTCTCAAGCTCTACAGGGTGGACGGCATTTGCGAGCATTTCCTGGTGGACACCGATCCCTATGAAATCCGCTGGAACCATCATAGACGCGTAACACGGGATTTCTTCATCCATCCCGCTCCCATGAACCACGGGAAAATCTCCTGCGCCAAAATCGCCTATATCGTTCACCTGCGGGAGCGGTCCATCGCGTCCGAATTCGAATACATCTTCATGGACGGCAATCATTTCGAGAAGGACGGTGAAGAGCGGCGAACATTAAGCAACAGGCACGCCACTCCGAACACCTATCGCACCTTCGAAGGGGACGCGGCATTGCTGCAAAGGGATGTGGACTGGTACAACGGGAACCCCGCTTCGGCTAACGCAATCCCGAAGTTCACCCGCGGGCAGCCGCATCATCCCTTTCACCCGAAGCGCTACGTTCACGACAGGATCGACAACCTCATCCGGCTGAAGCGATCGGACCCCGGCAGACACGTTTCGCTGAAAGTATGCGTCGACTGCATCAGCGAGGGCGACTTCATAAACCATATTCTTTACGCTCAGGGATGCGGCGTGACCGTCCAGTGCGTCGTCGACTGGCG
>JAJFVB010000130.1 GCA_021372055.1 Desulfobacteraceae bacterium
GACAGGTCTTCGAAGAGAAACAGATAGGAGCCGATGAGAAGGGGGAACTCGAAGCCGTAGTAGGCGACCTTGAAACCGTCCGGACCGAACCGGAGCGATATTTCTCCGTCTTCGAGACATTCGCCGTAAAACCTGCCAAGAAACGGGGCCAGGATCTTTTTGTTCAGGCTGGGCGCGTGATGGTCCCAGTCGACGTCGAAGAACCGGTAGTAGCGCGACCCCGGACCGCTCTCGAAGATGTCCGTGAGAAACCTGTTGTCCGAATCGATGGCCATGTGATTCGGAACAATGTCCTGGATCCATCCCATTCCGTACTTTCCCAATTCCGCCGAAAGGCTCTCCAGGTCGGCCCGCTCTCCCAGTTCGGGATTGAGCTGGTTCGGGTCGACCACGTCATAGCCGTGCAGGCTGCCCCTGACGGATTTGAAGATGGGGGAAGCGTAGAGATCGGAGATCCCGAGTCCGGCCAGATAGTCAACGACTTCCTGTGCCGCCCTGAATCTGAACGCGCCGTTGAACTGAATGCGGTAAGTCGCTGTTGGCGTATTCATTGGATGCTTTCCGGCAGTTTTCCAAGAGTGACGGAAAAAGCTAGGCTCAGAAGCTGCAGGACCCTTCCGGCATATTGGATGATCTGCTGCCATTGCTCGGAATCGAGCGGACGGACGCGGTTGGCCTGGTTTGGAGCGAGAATGGCAAACAGGATGTCGTGCTGAGCCATGATGTCCAGGGTTTCAAGGTCCACGGCGGTCTCGGGCAGCCATAGGCCTTCGGGCTTTCTGCCGTACCGATGTTCGAACTCCTTTATTCCCCGGCGTATCTGTGTCCGCTTATCGCGGGCGTTCGCCAGAGGAAGGATCATGTGGTTGTAGCCCTGCGCCAGGGCGTTTCCATGGCCGGAGAATTTCTCAACGCTTTTCCTGTCGGCTTCGAGGATCGCCTCATAGGCTTCGGGGGCATATTGCTGTATCCAGAGCAGTACGGTCGGGCCGAAGTCGAAGCTCATGCCGGCGTAGTTGTGCACCAGCCGGGAGATCCTCCCATCCCTGTCCCAGATCCTTGAGATACCGTTTGCAGCGCAGCATTCGGCGGCGATCCGTTCGTTCCAGTCGTGGTAAGGGAAAGCGGAATCCTGAATCTCAATTGCTTCCAGCCAGGGGGGTTCCCGGGGCGGCTGGTAAAAGTGTCCGTGGATGCAAACATAGCGGTTCATGGATCAAATCTCCGGTTGGAAAACGAAAACTATTAAAGAGTGTTTCGTTAATTCAAGGGAGACGGTTCCGTCTGAATGAACGGCATCGGGGAGTTCAACGCCGGGGCCGTTCCAGCGTTGTTCCCCCGAAGCGATTCGCTTGAGCCAGCGGCCGGAAGGCAGATCGACGCGAATGCGTTCGTTCCCGTCGCCAAAATGGAAGATCGAGGCGACCTGCTCCGAGAGATCCCATCGGCGCACGAGAATCGAGGATTCCAGTTGGAGGCACCGCACTTCCATGCGCTTCTTGCTAAACCCGACGGATATCCGCAGCTCGTTTCGAAGCCTTATCAGTTCCCTGTAGAATTCGTACAGGATGCGATGGCTTCCATTCCGGCGGAGAGTGTGATCGAGGATGGCGCTTTCCCGGGTCGATTCTTCGCCGGGATCGGGGGGGGCGTTGGGTTCGGGCCAAAAGGCGAACTCCTGCCCGCGCCCCTTGCGGATCGCCTCTATCAGGTCTTGATCGGAGTGGCTGACAAAGTAGCAAAACGGGGCGATCTCGCCGTATTCCTCGCCCATGAAGAGCAGGGGTATGAAAGGCGAAAGGATCACGACTCCGGCTGCGAGTTTCAAGGCTTCGAAGGAGACCAGCGAACTCAGCCTGTCCCCTTGCGGGCGGTTTCCGATCTGATCGTGATTCTGAGAGAAGACTACCAGCTTTCCGGCGGATACATTGTGCGAGGAGTCGCCGTGTCTGCGACGCCGGGATGTCGAATACGATCCGGAATAGACGAATCCTTCCGAATAGGCCTTGGCAAGGTCGCCGAGTTGACCGAAATCCTCATAATAGCCCGTTTGCTCAGCCGTGAGCAGAGTGTGGACGGCATGGTGGAAATCGTCGTTCCATTGGGCATCGAGGCCGTAGCCGCCTGCATCCCGCGGGCGGACCAGCCTCGGGTCGTTGAGATCGGATTCGGCAATGATATGGACGCGCCTGCTGAGTTGCTCGGCTTTCCTGTGAAACGCACAGGAAAGCTCCCGGAGAATATGGATCGCCGAGAAGTCGAAGATCCCGTGCACCGCATCGAGGCGCAACGCGTCTATATGAAACTCCGTTACCCAGTACAGGGCGTTTTCTATGAAAAAACGCCTGACCTCGTCGCTCTCCGGCCCGTCGAAATTCACAGCCGCGCCCCATGGGGTGCGGTAGCGATCGGTAAAGTAGGGACCGTATTCCTGTAGATAATTGCCTTCGGGGCCGAGATGGTTGTAGATGACGTCCAGTGCCACGGCCATGGCGCGCCGATGGCACGCGTTGACGAGCCTCTTTAGTCCAAGCGGGCCGCCGTATGAATTCTGAACCGCAAAAGGGTAGGCGCAGTCGTAGCCCCAGTTGCGATCTCCGGGAAATTGAGCCACGGGCATAAGCTCGATGGCCGTGATCCCGAGTTCCCTGAGATTGTCAAGATGGGGAATTATTGCATCGAAGGTCCCCGGGGCTGTAAATGTCCCGACGTGGAGTTCGTAGAGCACATAGTGCGAAAGTGGAATTCCGGACCACTGCGAATCCTCCCACGCGAAATCGGAAGAGACTACCTCCGATGGAGCGTGAACTCCTTCGGGCTGAGACCTCGAGGCGGGATCCGGCCGGTCCGATTTGCCGTCGAGCGCGTACGTGTATCGGGTTCCCGGTCCAACACCCCGCAAAACACCGTGATGATAGCCGCGCGCGATTCGTTCCAGCGGTACAAACCGCTCTTCGGGAGAGTGAACGTGGACCCGTACCTCTTGGATCGAAGGCGCCCAGATGAGAAAGCGGCATGCGTCTTTACTCAGAGGTGTGGCTCCCAGCCTTGCCGAATTCAAATCGCTACTCCCTTGTCAAAAGCCAACCGGATCCACCGAGGACCTTCATGTCGAGCTGAGAGCAAATATCCCGAAAAAAACCGGGCAAGGGCGATTCCACAGACCTCGTGCGGGATGGAGAAAGCTCCAAAGTGTTCCGGTTCCGCCCTACGGGGTTGACCACCCCATGATGGGTACCGAACTGATGCTGTTCTTGGGGCTGCCCTCGATAGGCCGGTCGCTGTAGGCGACATATACGAGGACGTTTCTTTGCCGGTCGATGAACCGGACGACCTGAAGCTTTTTGAAAACGAGGCTGCGGTGTTCGTCAAAAACGCGCTCCCCGTCTTTGAGATCACCAAGAATTTTGATCGGTCCCACTTGGCGGCAGGAGATGCTCGCATCGCTCGTATCCTCGGCTACGCCGATTCCACCCTTGATGCCTCCCGTTTGAGCGCGGGAGATATGGCAGGCAACGCCCTGGACCTTGGGATCGTCGAAGCCGTCGACAACGATTTTGTCGTCCGGGCCGAGCCAGCGAAAGGCCGTGTTGACCGAGCCGACCGAACCGCGTTCCGGCCGGCTGAATATCCACCATCCGACAAGCACGATGATCACGAGAACCGTGCCGCCTGTAATCAGTAAGAATCTCCTCATTGCGCTCCGCCTTCCTTGATGAATTGGTGCGAAATCCTGTCATTGTCTCCGGGGTTAAACGGCATCGGGGGCACATGGGGAACCGGAGAAGTCAAATGCCGCGATCAGTCTCGCTTGAGCCTCTTCCGCTGCATGTCTTGCATCCTTCGGGGGGACTGTCCGGCGGCCAAAAGCCTGCACGGAGTGCAACCTTCAATGGCGCCGGACAGGTTTCTCACCTATGGCTGATTCGTTGCTTTCGGAAATCCCGAGCTTTTACCACCTGCCCCTGTCATGCTCGCCTACGACATAGCCTGTGAGCGCACCGGCAGCGCCGCCGACAGCGGCGCCGGCGGCGGGATTACCCCCGACGACCGCGCCAAGAACGGCTCCGCCCGCAGCGCCAATGGCGCCGCCGCTCAGTGTGGTCTGCTGCGTGTGCGACATCCCGGCACATCCGAATGTGGTTGCAAGGGCAAGGATCAATACTGCGAACAATATGCGTCTCATTTCACTCTCCTGTTTACTTCGACGTCCTCGTTGCTTGAGGACGCGAATGCAGAAACAAACGTGTCATGCCATTCAGAATAATCATCAAATTCTTCGATAGCATCCTCTTGGAGGTCCTGCGAATCGAGGATCAAACGGCCCGGAGTCTAGGAAACCGCATTCGCCCGAAAAATCACCGTACCAGACTGCCTCGGCAGCGAGGTCCAGCGTCGGACGGAACCCCGCCATGTCCTTTCTTGTTGTTCAAATATCCAGGTATGCGTTTGCAGGATGCCCCTTTTTTGTTGCATCCGGCGATGCCAGACTCTAATCTACTCAACAAAGTTTGGACATTTCCTGTTCGCCTCGGAGCGGCTTGGCAGACTCCATTTCACGAAGAACCGCAGTACCCTCGGCCATGCGTCCAAATGAGGGATGAGTGCATTTCCGGGAGGGACAATTCCGGAATGATCACTGAGAATTAGCGGTACGGTCCATTTCACCTGCGATCGAGAGTCGGAGAAAATCCCGGCCGCCTTGACGGGATTTTTCCGACCAGGAGGCTCGAGGTATGAAGATTCTCCTCATTTATCCAAAAATCCCCGATACATTTTGGTCTTTCAGGTATGCCCTGCGTTTCATAGGCAAGAAAGCGGCGTTCCCCCCACTGGGGCTGCTCACGCTCGCTTCGCTCCTGCCTTCGGACTGGTCCAGACGGCTCGTCGATCTGAACGTGGAGGAGCTTGCGGACGCGGACCTCGCGTGGGCCGATATGGCCTTCATCGGTGGAATGGCGATCCAGAAGCAATCGGCCAAGAGAGTCATCGCCCGCTGCAGGGCCATTGGCCTCAAGGTCGTTGCCGGAGGCCCGCTTTTTGGCGTGGAGCCGGACGATTTCGGAGAGGTCGATCACTTCGTCCTCGATGAGGCCGAAATTACACTGCCCCGATTCCTGAAAGATCTCGAAAACGGAACCCCCGAAAGGATCTACCGGGCCTCTGAGTTCTGCGATCTTCATCACACTCCCGTTCCCTCGTGGGATCTGATTTCCATGAAACGGTATGCCTCGATGAGTGTCCAATTCTCAAGAGGATGTCCGTTCAACTGCGAGTTCTGCAATGTGACGGTTCTGTTCGGCCACAGACCTCGCCTGAAGACGACGCAGCAGGTCCTGGCGGAGCTTGACGGTATCTATGACGCGGGCTGGCGCAGCAGCATCTTCTTCGTTGACGACAATTTCATCGGCAACAAGAGATACCTCAAATCCGAACTGCTGCCCGCCCTGATCGAGTGGCGGAAGGACAAGAAAGGGTGCCTCTTTTTTACGGAAGCCTCGATCGATCTGGCCGACGACCCGGAGCTTCTGAGCCTGATGTACAGGGCGGGCTTCGACATGGTCTTCATCGGGATCGAATCGCCGGATGAGGCGTCCTTGTCCGAGTGCCACAAAGTACAGAATAAAAACCGCGACCTTCTGCAGAATGTGAGGATCATACAACGCGCCGGTCTGCAGGTTATGGGCGGATTTATCGTCGGTTTCGACAGCGATACGAATTCGACTTTTCAGCGGCAGATCGATTTCATCCAGAAGAGCGGCATCGTGACCGCGATGGTCGGGATTCTCCAGGCTCCTCCCGGGACCAGGCTTTTTGACAGACTTCGAAAGGAAAACCGGGTTCTCAGCGCCTTTTCCGGAGACAACGTGGACGGCACGACGAACATCATTCCCAAGATGGGTTTGGACAGGCTCCTGGACGGATACCGATCCATTATGGAGCAAATCTACTCACCGAAGACTTTCTACCGTCGGGTCAGGACCTTTTTCAAAGAACTCAGGCCGCCCGAGTTCTCGAGTCCGGTGGATTTGCAGCGCTTCCTCGCGTTGATTCGGTCCGGCTTCTGGCTGGGTGTCCTGGGGAAGGAGCGTTTCCAGTACTGGCACCTGCTCCTCTGGACCCTGGTGCGAAGACCGAAGCTGCTGCCGCTGGCGGTGACCCTCGCAATATACGGGCATCACTTCAGGCGGATTTGCGAGAAGTACATTTTCTTCGATTCGAATGCCGATGTGCCGCTGCATTGAGACGTTGGCGTGCAAATCGGCTATGCTCGGTAAGAGTCAGAAGAATTTCCTATCCAGGGAACGATACTGAATGGCCTCGAGCAGGTGATCGCGGGTTATCGCCGCGCAGCCTTCCAGGTCCGCTATTGTGCGGGAGACTTTGAGAATGCGGTGATATGCCCGGGCGCTCAAGCCGAGTTGCCGGACGGCAAGGTCCAAAACCGCCTGCCCATGCGGGTCGGGCCGGCAGAATTTTTTGAGGTGCTTGGGCGTCATCTGGGCATTCGCGTAAATTCCCTCACCCTGGAATCTGGAGAGCTGCACATTCCTGGCCCTTGTCACGCGCTCGCGCACGGTTTCGGATTTTTCCAGTTCGCAATCCGAGCGGAGCTGTTCGTATTTCACTGTCGGCACCTCGATGTGCAGGTCGATGCGATCGAGAATCGGTCCGGAGATTTTCCCCCGGTAGTTGAGAATCGCCTTCTGAGAGCAGGTGCATGGTTTGACGGGATCGCCGGAGTAGCCGCAGGGACAGGGGTTCATCGCGGCCACCAGCATGAAGCGGGCAGGGTAGGTGAGAGCCACCGTCGCCCGCGCTATGGTGACTTGGCCGTCTTCGAGCGGCTGCCTGAGCATGTCGAGAATGTTGCGCCGGAATTCGGGAAACTCATCGAGAAAGAGGACCCCGTTGTGGGCAAGACTCACCTCGCCGGGCTTGGGAATATGCCCCCCTCCGATGAGTCCCGCATCCGAGATCGTGTGATGGGGAGATCGAAACTGGCGGCACCTGATCAGGGGGTTTCCCTGGAGCATGCCCGCAACGCTGAAAACCCTGGATGTTTCAAGCGCCTCTTCGAAACTGAGCGGCGGGAGAATCCCGGAGATTCTCTGGGCCAGCATGGTCTTTCCGGATCCGGGCGGGCCGATCATCAAGATATTGTGCGATCCGGCCGCAGCCACCTCAAGTCCGCGCTTGGCGTGTTCCTGCCCCTTTACGTCGTCAAAATCGGGGAGTTCGGGAGAGTGCTCGCTGCGGAAGGCATCGGGGTCCGCCTGATATGCCCTTATCTCACTGCGCCCGCACAGGTATTCGACGACGTCGGATAGATGGCTGACGGGCCTGACCGGAACCGCCCCGGTTATTGCGGCTTCGGGGGCGTTGGATGCGGGGACGAGCATCTCTATGAAACCATTGTCCCGGGCGAGCATGGCCATGGGCAGGCACCCGGCGACAGGTTTCACCCGTCCGTCCAGGGAAAGCTCTCCGGAGAGGATCCGCTTCTCGGTTTTGGAAGGATCGATTACGCCTGTCGCGGCCAGGATTCCAACCGCGATGGGGAGATCGAAGCCGGAGCCCTCCTTCCTCAGGCCCGCGGGGGCGAGATTTACAGTGATGCGCTCCGCCGGAAAGGGATAGCCGCTGTTCTGAAGCGCCGCTTTGACTCTATCCTTGCTCTCCCGAACGATATTATCCGGCAAACCGACCGTGGCGAAGCAGGGCAATCCGGGCGAGAGGTCCACCTCGACTTCCACCGGTACGGCATCAATACCCAATACGCTGCACGTATATGTTTTCGCAATCAATGAGCATGGCCCTTGGGAGCGGGAGAAGTTACAAGACGCGCATATTATTGACATAAAAACAAGAAGATGGCAATCGCGGAGAAAAGCCGCCTCCCCGGAGCGCCGCAGCCTTACGCGCACGCGCGTAAGGCTGCGGCGACGGAAATCCCGAGGGGGTGCGGGGGAAATCATTTCCCCCGCTCTTTTTCATTGGTTTTATAATGGATCGGCCGGGAAATCGTTGACTTACGGGGATTGTTGCGGCATTTTCCGGGTGCCGGACAAGTCGATTGTGATCGATATGCACGCCTGCATGCATCAAAATATGCTGGTTCCGGCAAGATAGCAAAAGGACGCGATCCGTATTTCGGGCGAGTGTATTTCAGCGCCAATTGTTTTCGGTTTTGTATAACAGGGATTGCACACCGTCGGATCCGGGGGGAGCATGATGAATTGTCCGAGCTTGATTTCACGAGTGATTCTCAGTGGTCTATTTGTTCTTGTCCTGGCCGGAAGCGCCCACGCTCTGCCTCGAATACAGCTCCTGGCAACGGGTGGCACTATTGCCGGAGCGCAGGCGGACACGAAGCAAAGCGGCTACAAGGCCGGCTCCTTTTCAATTGAATATCTGATAAATGCCGTCCCGCAGCTGAAAACGATAGCCGAATTGAGCGGAGAGCAGATCGTAAACATCGGCAGCCAGGACATGAGTGACGCGGTCTGGCTGAAACTGGCCGGTCGTGTCAACCAGTTGCTCGGTCAACCGGATGTGGACGGCGTTGTCATAACCCATGGCACGGACACGATGGAGGAAACCGCGTACTTCCTGAATCTTGTCGTGAAGAGCGACAAGCCGGTGGTGATGGTTGGCTCCATGCGTCCCGCGACGGCGATCAGCGCCGACGGGCCGATGAATCTCTACAATGGGGTTGCCGTTGCCGCGCATCCGGATGCGCGGGGGCGGGGAGTGCTGGTCGTCCTGAACGATGAAATCCACTATGCCCGTGAAGTGCAAAAGCAGAATTCAACACAGTTGGACACCTTCAAGTCTTTGAACCGGGGGCGAGCCGGTGTGGTGAACACGGGTGCGCCCGTTTTTTTCTCAAAACCGGTCCCCCGGCACACAGCCTCGAGTGAATTTTCCGTCGAAGGGGTTGCCGCGTTGCCGCGCGTCGAGATTTTCTACGCTCACGCCAACATGGGCGGCGAGTTCATAGACTCCGCTGTAAAATCCGGTGTGAAAGGGATTGTCCTGGCCGGAGTCGGGGACGGGAACGCAACGACTCCCGCTCTTGAAGCGCTTTCAAAGGCAGCGAAAGCGGGCGTGGCGGTCGTCAGGAGCACCCGAACCGGAAGCGGCGTTGTCGCGCGCAATGTCGAGGTCAACGACGATCGCATGGGATTTGTCGCCTCCATGGAGCTCAATCCCCAGAAAGCCCGCGTGCTCTTGATGCTGGGCCTGATGAAAACCGGTGATCCGAAGCAGCTACAGGGATTTTTCGTCGAATATTGAGCGCTCGCTCTCGAATGCGGGAATGTCTACGGTCATCGACCTCGCCGGTCCAGGGCCGAATGATTCGCAGGAAGGCGATTGCGAACGGAAGAAAGGCGAGGGAGCGCCGGGTGAGCACTCGGAACTCCCCGGCTTTCCTCTCGATGTCGTTTGCCTCCGCCTTCCTTTGCACTTTCCCGGATTACGGATGCGCAATCCGGCGGATCAGTTCAAGCGCCTCGGCAGGCGGAGCTTTTTCCACCCGGCGGTATTGTCTGCCGTCTCTCGTGCGGCTCATCATGCCGTAGTCGCAGAGCCATCTTCTCAGGAGAGGGTGGTCACCGAAAAGGTGATTTTCGTTTAGAAAGAGGTTGATCTCTTTTTCCGCAAAAACCTGTCCGGCGGGCAGTCTTGACCAGATAACCCAGAGGCAGAGTTCCTGCTGGCTGTGCTTTGAAGGCCAGCGGGTGAGTTTTCCCTCCGGGTCGAACAGCCGAAGCAGCCGCTTCACGCGGCCGGGATCGACGGCCACGGGCTCCGGAACCGTCACGGGTTGTTCCCCGGGGGCAAGAATGTGTGCCCGGTAGTGCTGGAAATTGCGGTAGCCGCTGGCTCGCACCAGCATGTTCAGGATTTCGAGATGGCTCGGCTGAGGTTCGCATTTTGCGAGTTGGCCTTTTAAGGCGCGGGCCAGAGCGGAAATATCATCCGAATGGAATGGCAACAGATTTCTGGACATAACTCATCCTTTGTAGCGCGTGCCGGTTCATGCGGGGATGATGTCGGTGGTCGCCGTCTTCCGGCTCGGCACGGGATAAGCTGTCCGGGTCGAATTGGAAAGGTCTTGCGGCAGGTTTAGCACCCCTGTCGGGGCGGCGACGCCTGGGTGAACTGCCGACCGAAAGTTACTATAATGCATTGCGCGGCGGAGAGTCAATGCGGATTCGTCGCCGTCCATGTTCCGTGTCCGGTACATCCGCCGATTGCGCGGACCACCCTCCCGGTCGGGTTCCAATGGAAAATCATCCCCGGCTTTTCTTGCTTTGACGTTGACATCCCTTTGCGTGTAAACCTAATATTCTTCCCCCGATATATCGTTTTTAATCCTGATCCGGATTACGGAGATTGAGCGAGATGGCGATTCACGACCTCACAAAGTCGGGCATTAAAGAGTTTGCGGTGCGAAAGCGCAACGCGGGCGAATTCTACGATAGGGGGGATGAGCTTCTCGAGGGTTATTTCAGGTCCGGCATCGACCGTTTTTGCGAAATAGCGTTTGCTTTCCGAAATTGCCCGCGCGTTCTGGATGTGGGTTCCGGAGGGGGGCTTCTGCTGGGGTTGCTGCGAATGCTCGGACATGATGTGTATGCCGTGGATTTGATAGATCGCAGCACGCAGTCCGTGCACGTCAGGCACCGGATTCCTCTGCAGGTGTGCAACATCGAGGCGGACGCGCTGCCCTTTGAATCGGAATGGTTCGATGCCGTCAGTTGCTGTCAGACCCTGGAGCACTTCACGCATTCGCATCTTGGGCCGGTGCTTGAAATGAAGAGGGTGCTAAAGACCGGAGGGATCCTCGAGATCGACGTTCCAAACGTGGCCGCGTTCAGAAACCGTGTTCGGATGCTGCGCGGCAAACACATCACCTGGGACTACAGACTCCATTACCTTCATACGGACCCGATAGTCTACAAGGGGCGCGAGTACTACCCCGACAGGCACAACCGCGAATTCACGAAATCGGAACTCGAACTCCTGCTGAGCGAGGCCGGTTTGAAGGACATAGAAGTGAGATTCCTGAAGTCGCGCCGCTACAGGACGGGGCTCGAGCGGATAAGGGACCTCGGGACATCCCTCAAGGATTCGGTTCCGTCTCTCAGGAAAGCACTGATCGGTATCTCCCGCAAATAGACTGCGGAGAGACGGAGATAGGGGTGGGGCGGATTTCCGTGCGGAAATGGGGTTCACGTGCTTCCTAAAGCGTTGTTTTCGAGGCGGCTGCGGGAAATGGGAAAAGCAGCAGCCCGCCCGGAAAGGGGAAGATGCTCTTGAAGGGTGTTGCCGTATTGGTTTTTCTGTTTCTTTCCTTCCTTCCTTTCGGTTCTTCGGCCTTGGCGCTGAAGGCGGAACTGCCCGACTGTGACGACCTCAAGAAGATCTCTCAGGCGCTCGAGCAGCTTTCAAAGGTCTTCGAGACAAGCTCGGACAAAATCACCGAAGGGGACGAACTGGACAAGTCGCTCGGGGAGCTTATCGACGCTCTCGGCGCTATCGCCAAAGCCGAAAGGGACTCCTCGCTCAACAAGGCGCTCATTACGCTCACCGAGGCCTATAACAACATGGATGCGGACAAGTTTTCCGTCTGCCTCAAAGAGATCATAACCGCCTTTGACCGGATCTACCGAAGAGACTGCTGATTGCGTGGTTTTCCGGCAACCGGGGTGCTTCGGGGTCATCCGATTCCAGTGCAGCGGGAGGCTTGCCGCGCCGTGCGTGCGGGCCGGATGCTTAGAGACTCACGCGAAGGGCTTTTTGCCTTTTGCATTTTTCCCAGTGGAATCCCGGCAATGACTCTCCGTCTTGTTTTGTTTCCTGATTCCTAATACAATTACGGACACATTGCGGATTCGATATCTGAATTATTGGCTTGTGAGGGTACTTTGGAACGAACCAGAGCCAAAAGGAAAACCTGCTATTATAAAGTCCTGGGGATACGGGTCGGTGCGACACAGGATGAAATCCGCGGCGCGTTTCGCTATCTTGCGATGAAACTGCACCCGGATCGCAATCCCGGAGATCCCAAGGCAGCGGAGCGCTTTCGGGAAGTGCGGAAGGCATACGAGATCCTGAAGGACCCCGCGACGCGCGGGAGATACGACAGGATCAGGGGTTACGGAAAGCCGAAGAGGAAGAGCACTTCCAGTTCCTCGTGGACCGATATACACGAACACGGCGGCGAGGCGAATTCTTTCGACGAAATTTTCCAGGACGTGTTCGGGATGGGGCGTCCTCAGGTAAGAACCCAGCACGGCTGCGACCTGAGGTTCGATATACAAATAGCGAGAAGCGCCCTTCGCAACGGCGGCTGCCATGAGGAAATCTGTTATGGACGCATCGTGTTCTGCCGAAATTGTAATAACGGCATAGGAAGGCTCGGGTGCCCCACATGCGGCGGAGCCGGCGAGTATGAGCAGAGCTGCTCCCTGCGCGTCTGGATCCCGGCAACCATAGAGGACGGAATGCGTATCAGAGTTGCCGGCGGTGGAGACGGTCGTTCCGCTTCGGTTCCGCCCGGTGATCTTATCCTGCTTGTTAGCGTGATCGAAGGATGCTGATGACAAAATCCGATACCGCTGAATTTACCCACATCGACCAGCAGGGCCGCTTGAAAATGGTCGATGTAAGCGAAAAGGAACCGACCTGGAGGGAAGCCCGCGCCGAGGCTTTTGTGAGCCTTTCGCCCAGGACGCTGCAACTCATCACGGGCGGCGAGATCCCAAAGGGCAACGTTTACGAGGCCGCGCGCCTGGCCGGGATTATGGCCGCGAAGAGGACGTGGGAGCTCATTCCGCTGTGCCATCCGCTGCAGTTGACCGGCATAGAGGTGGAATTCTTCCCGGACGCCGCCGCAAACGAGATAAGGATCAGCTCAAGGGTAAAGACCAACGACAGGACGGGTGTCGAAATGGAAGCGCTGGTTGCCGTTACGCACGCCGCGCTTACCATCTATGATATGTGTAAGGCTGTGGATCGTGGAATGACGATTCGCGAAGCCCGGCTGACTTTCAAGTCTGGTGGCAAGAGTGGGACGTATGAACGTGGCTGAGGGATTGGTCTTATTTCTCTTTACTCTTTCTCGCGAGTATGTTAGCCAATAACGTTTAAAATCAGCCAGGGGAGCCTATTATGGATAAGGAAACTCAAGCTTATTTTAAGGAAGTCCTTCTGAAAAGGCTGGACGAACTCTACTCGGAGGCCGAAAAGACCGTTGCAGGCATGACCGACAATGAAGAGAACTTCCCTGATCCCACCGACCGCGCCACACTTGAATCGGACAGGAACTTCATGCTTCGGATCAGAGACCGTGAGCGAAAGCTGATTATCAAGATCCGTGAAGCGCTGCAACGGATCGAGGACGGAAATTTCGGCCTTTGCGATGAATGCGGCGACGACATCGGAATCGAGCGCTTGAACGCCAGGCCGGTTACGACACTGTGCATTGAATGCAAACGCAAGCAGGAAGCCCAGGAGCGTGCAAGGGGGGCTTGATCCGTCCAATACTATTCAGGGCGCGCTCTCAACGCGCGCCACATCACCGACCCAGATAGTCTCCTGCTGACCGTTACTCTGGAGCAGCAGCAGGGCCCCCTCTGGCGTAAATCCTTCCGCTCTTCCCGTGATTTCCCTATCCCCGTACGTGACGGAAACAGTCTTTCCCAGAATCTCCGAAAACTCTTCAAGCTGAGGAATAAGCGCTGAAAGCCCCTGGTGCAGGAAAAGCTCATAGTCCTGCTCGAACTGGCGCAGGTATTGGATGAGCAGATGCTGCCTCTTGACCGGAAGCCCGGTTTCGATCGCAATGGAAGTCGCCGGGTAACGGAACGGCCCGGCGAGATCCTCGGCGGTGTGATTCACGTTGATTCCGATCCCCATGACAATGAACCGCGAAAAATCCTGGTCCGACTGCATCTCGGTCAGTATGCCCGCGACCTTCTTGTGGTTTACCAGAACGTCGTTTGGCCACTTGATTTGGGAGGAAAGTCCGAAGGTTTCCCGCAGGACCTTCACCAGGGCGAGCGCACCGATTTGCGTGGATTGCGGGGCCACCCGGACGGGCAGGGGAGATCTGAAAAGGATGGAGACATGAATGCCCCGGTTTGGCGTCGAAATCCATTCGCGCCGGAGACGTCCGCGGCCGCGCGTCTGCGTTTCGGCTACCACGACGGTTCCGTGCGGAGCGTTCTGAGCGGCCAGGAGCAGCGCATGGTCGTTTGTGGAACTCACCGTCTGGAGGTAGTGGTAAGGAATGCCGAGCCACTTGGTCTGGAGGTTGGGGACGATTTCCCCGTGAGCCAGCGAGTCCGGGACCTCCTCGAGCCTGTACCCCCCCTTGGGATGGCTTGAAATCTCATAGCCCATCGCCTTTAGCTTCTGAATGTGCTTCCAGACGCCCATCCGGCTGATGCCCAGCCTGTCGGCAAGCTCGGCCCCCGAGACGAAATCTCCCTTGCTCTGCCTGAGTTCCCTCAGGATTTCCAACTGTGTGGTCGGCGATGTTGCCATATGCTCTCCTTTCCCGGCAGGATCATTGGCCGGCTAAGCAGGCGCCGAGAACAAGAACGGCTATTTCGCCGATTTCGTTCACCGCGCCGAGCACGTCACCCGTAATGCCCCCGAGATATTTCTTCGAAACGAATCTCATGAAGCTAACGCAGCAGAGCACTGAGGCGAAGCCGAGCAGAGAGAAGAAGCCGGCGGGAATCGAGCACAGGGCGGCAACTGTTGCGGCTGTTATGAGGTGTTCGAATCGCATGTTTTCAAGAAAAGGTTTTCCAAGGCCCTGCGGCCGGGCGTAATCGCTCCCGTAAGCGGCCGCGGCCATGGCGAAGCGTGAAAGGACCGGGGCAACGAGAAGAGGAGCGTAGCTGTCGGCCAGAATGAGCGCATGGACGGATGCGATCTTGAGGGCCACGGCGAGAACGATTGCGAGCACTCCGAAAGCGCCGCTCCGGCTGTCTTTCATAATTTCGAGGCGGCGTTCGCGGGTGGAGCCTCCCCATATGCCGTCGGCCAGGTCCGCCAGGCCGTCGAAGTGAAGGCCCCGGGTCAAAAGAGCGGTAAGAGACGTGATGAGGGCGGCCAGGATCAACTCGGGCACATGTCCCGCAAACAGAACCGCCGTTGCGCAATAGATCGATCCGAGTACGAGTCCCGCGAGCGGGAAGCAGGCAAAGCTCGCCGCAAGCTCTTGCGAACTCAGAATGGATTCTCCCACAGGCAGACGAAAAACGGTCAAAAACGAGAGTGCGGCGGAAAAGCTCTTAATCATTCAAAATCCATTCGATCCAATTCGGTGTGCGCGGGCTCATTTGAGACGAAGCGGCAGTCCGGCAACCACCATGGTAACGGAGAGGCATATCTGTGCAAGCCTCTGATTCGTTGCCCCCGCAAGATCACGAAACTTCCTGGCGAGCGCGTTTTCGGGAACAATCCCGGCCCCGACCTCGTTGGAGACGATTACCAGGGGATAGTCGGCGCCGCATACCGAGTCGCAAAGGGCGTCCACGGCGGCTTCGGGGGTGATCGGGGAAAAGCAGAGCAGATTGCTGAGCCACAGAGTTATGCAGTCGACAAGGACCGGGCGTCCGGTTCCTTTCAGGGTGCGCAGCGTGTCGGGAAGCTCGAAAGGGCATTCGATCGTCTCCCAGTGCTCTTTGCGACGCTCCCGGTGAACCCGCACGCGTTGCTCCATTTCTCCGTCCAGGATCTGCGACGTCGCGACATAGACATAATCGGGCTCATGCCGCCTGATAATCTCCTCGGCGTAGACGCTCTTACCGCTTTTTGCTGCGCCAATGACAAGAAACGGGCTCTCCATGCTGTGCTCGGGGCTCATTTGAGACTTTCAGGCGCAGGGATCAGGGTGGACAGGTGCTCGGACACCAGTCTTTCCACCAGGTGAGGCAGAGGTTCCCGGATTGTCCCGACAACCGTAACGGATTCCTGGGTCAGAGGCAGAAGCAGCTTGCGGGCTTCGGACTGGCCGATTGCCTCCACGATGGCCGGTGTCACCTCGCCCATCATGGCGTTCGTGATGAGGATGGAAATGGGACCCACTATCACCTCGACCTTCCCGGCGCAGTGGCGTATGGCGTTCTCGCCCGTTGCACCCCGGTTCGCCCCGGCTTTCATCATCTGAGCGGTCGCTATGGCGTTTGTACCCAGCGCCCATATCTCGGTGGTTTCACCGAAAGTGTCCTTAATCTTTTTGATGACGGTGGTACCGATACCTCCGCCCTGTCCGTCGATAACGGCGATCCGGATCAAGACCCATCCTTCCGAAGTATGTGCCATAGCGATGCCGGCATCACACGCGAATGGACCACGCGCGAAAAAACTCATGATACCGGAGAATCAGGATTTGGCCGGTTTGTGTCTTAACACGGAAATAGAGCATCGGCATCCGAGTCGAATCGATCCGGCCTTCATACCACCTGTCGACGATTTGGTCCACGCGGTGCCTTTCCCCGCGCCAGACAAAGGAAACAGGCTCCTGTGAACCCTTATACTCGTCGCGCGTCTCAACTTCAATCGTCTCGAAAAGCATTTGTCGTCTTATCCGAATCTTGCCTGCAATTCGAAATTTTGCGATAAGTGTGAAAATCTCGAACGCCGACCGGGATTTATTGATATTATATATTAAAACATCGCTGAGTTACATGGAGTTCAAATCATTTGATTTCCGGTGCACGTTAAGGTTCGGAGTTTACTCCGGGCTTTTGAATGGAGGATGCGGGATGGCATCAAGGGCGCTTATTGTAATCGATTTGCTGAACGACTTCCTCAATCCTGGCGGGGCCCTGTATTGCGGCGATGAATCGAGAAAAATCGTTCCGGTGATACGAGAACTCATCGACGAATTCGATTCACGGAACGATCCCGTCATATTCTTGAGGGACGCGCATGCCAGGGACGATAAGGAATTCGAGCTCTTTCCCCCTCACGCGATAAAAGGCACCTGGGGCTTTGAAGTGATCCCCGAGCTTGCTCCCGCCGGGAAACATCACGTCGTCGACAAGACGCGATTTTCCGGGTTCTTCGGGAACAATCTGGCCGATCTGCTCTCCGAGTTGAGGCCCGATGAAGTCTGGGTGACGGGGGTTCTGACATCGATATGCGTGATGGATACGACCGGGGATCTCCGGAACCGCGGCTACCTTGCCGTGATTCCCGTGGAGGCAGTGGCGGATATCGATCCCGCGCAGCATGAATCGGCGCTGGAGCGAATGCGCAAAATTTACGGTGCGCGAATTGTCCACACGCGTTCCAGGCAGGCAAAGGGCTCCTGAAATGACGTATCGAGGAGAGGGTATGAAGATTTGGGAGCAGTACGTGCCGGAACTCGTCACCGATCTCTATGAGCTGACGATGGCTGAGTGCTATCTGCGTGAGGGCATGAGCGGAGAGGCCGCGTTCAGCCTGTTCATTCGCGACTATCCGGCCGAACGCTCCTACTTTGTCGCCGCAGGCATCGAGCATCTTCTGGAAGTTCTTCCCGATCTTCGGTTCGGACCCGAAGCGCTCGATTATCTCGCATCTCTCGGGAAGTTTTCGAGGGAGTTTATTGACTATCTTCGCGACTTCCGCTTCACGGGAACCGTGAGGGCCATCCCTGAGGGGCGGATTTTTTTCGCCAACGAACCCCTGGTCGAGGTTATCGCCCCCATCATCGAAGCGCAGATCGTCGAAACGCTGGTGCTTAACGTGATGCAGCTCGAAACGATGCTTGCCAGCAAGGCGGCCCGGGTGTGCCATGCGGCCGGCGGCAGGGGGCTTATCGATTTCGGCATGAGACGCGCTCACGGTGTGGATGCATCGGTCAAGGCGGCGCGCGCGAGCTACCTGACGGGATTTTTGGGCACGAGCAACCTGCTCGCCGGAAGGATCTACGGGATACCGGTCTTCGGGACCATGGCCCACTCCTATGTTTCGAGCTTCACGAACGAAAGCGAAGCCTTCGATGCTTTTTCCCGTGTCTTTCCGGGAAATACCGTTTTGCTCATCGATACCTACGATACGATTGCCGGGGCGCGCAAGGCTATCGAGATGGGCAGGGCGATGCGGAACCGGGGCGAGAGGCTCGTTGCCGTTCGCCTCGACAGCGGCGATCTGACAGCCTTGAGCAAAGAAGTGCGGCAGATCCTGGACGCAGAGGGCTTTTCTGAAGTCCAGATCATGGCAAGCGGCAACCTCGACGAATTCAAAATCGAGGATTTGATCCGCGAGGGCGCGGCAATCGACCTTTACGCGGTCGGCACCCGGATGGTCGTGTCGGCCGATGCGCCCTACCTCGATATTTCCTACAAGCTCGTGGAGTACGAGGGCAAACCCGTCGTAAAGCTTTCGAGCGGCAAGAAGACCTGGGTGGGGCAGAAACAGATATACAGGCACTACGACGCCGACGGGAAAATGGACTACGATATCCTTTGCCTTATGCGGGCTTCCGGAAGTGGCGGAGAACCGCTGCTGCGGACGGTTGTCGAAGGAGGCTGCAGGACTTGCTCTCCCGAACCGCTCGAAAAAATCCGGGAGCGTTTTGCCGAGGAATGGTCAAGGCTGCCGGAATCCTTGCGGGCCATACGCCCCAGGGAACGATACAGGGTCGAGATTTGCGATTCCCTTCAGAGGCTCGACCTGGAAACGGTGCGCCAAAAGCGCCGGGAAGCGGGGATTTGATACCGAATTGCGTTCAAGATAGAACTAATGGAAAAGAGCGGGGATAACGATCCCCCTCGCCTCTATCAGGTTCGGCCTGACGCAAGCGCCGAAATGAGCAGCGCAGCTGCGTGTGGGGTATGGGGAGCAGGCTCCCCACGGTCTGAAAGCTCGGTATTATCTTGAACGTTCATTGGTATGAGGCGGCCGAGTCCTTCCGGCTTATTCCGGTGAGGACCGGGCGGGCTTCGTCCAGACCCAGACGGATCTTTGCCTGTCCATTCCGGGCAGCGTGTAGGCTATCGGCTCGTTGAACCGCAGGCCGGGCAGTGAGGCGGCGGCTAGAGCCTCCTCTTCTTTTCCGGGATCCGGTCCGGCCCACCACGCGAAAGCTCCACCCGGGGCAAGGGTTTTTGCCGCGAGTTCCGAAAGGTGGACCTCTTCGAGGCGCACCGCCCTCATCGTTATGAGGCGGAACCGCTCGAAGCACTCTGCCCGAAGGGCGATGTCCTCCCACCTCCCATGCACCGCGCGAAGTCCGCGAAGTCCCAGAGTGCCCGCGACGAAAGCAAGAAAGCTGATTTTCTTCCGGCTTGAGTCGAGGAGCGTCATTTCGAGCCCCGGCCGGATGATTTTGAGGGGCAGTCCCGGAAAACCCGCTCCCGTTCCAATGTCGACGGCGAGGCCGTCAAGCGGAAGAAAGCGCGCGGGCAGGATTGAATCGAGCACGTGCTTTATTACTATCTGTTCGGGATCGGTTATACGCGTGAGATTTACGCGGCGGTTCCATTCGAGCATGAGTTCCGCATGACGGCCGCACAGGATCGCTTCCGGCTCGGAGAGGCGAATTCCGCTTTCCCCGGCAAACTTCAGAATGAGGGCGGTGAGCTTTTCTGCCACGGGCTATGGTCTCGAATTGGAGGCGCGGGGCCTATTTGCCTATGCAAAACTGAGAAAAGATCCTGTCGAGCAGGTCCGAGTCGTTTTCCCACCCGAGCACCGCATCGAACTGAGTGCGGGCCGATTCGAGCTCAAAACTGATCAGTTCGCCGTACGCGCCGGAGCGGAGAAGATCGAATGCGCGCAGCAGCGCGTCGCGGGCGCTTTCGAGGAGGACCTTCTGCCTGAGGTTTGGAACGATTGCGGAACGGCAATTCTCGAGAGGACGCCGGATGAAGGTCTCGGCCATGTAGGTCTTCAGCCGGTCTATATCGGACTGTTTTTTGACCGAGAGCCGAAAGATGGGGGCAGGGCCCTTGAAGCGCTCCTGGACCTTTTCGATGGGGAACGCCGAGGGCAGGTCGCTTTTATTGAGCAATACGAGGTAGCGGGAGTCGCGGACGGCCTCGTAGACCTTCATGTCCTCGCTCGTCAGCTGGCGGCTGTTGTCGATGAGCCACAGCACGACATCGGCTTCGGAGACGGAGCGAAGAGTGCGTTCGATGCCGAAGGATTCGATCTCGTCGGGGCGGTTCCGGATACCGGCCGTATCGAGTATCCGCACCTGAACGCCGGAAAGCAGGAAGCTGTCTTCGATCACATCCCGCGTGGTGCCGGGGGCGGCCGCGACAATGGCCCGGTCTTTGCCGAGAAGGGCGTTCAGCATGGAAGACTTGCCCGTGTTGGGCTTGCCCACGAGTACGATGGTAAGGCCCTCGCGCAGCACACGGCCTTCATCGTAAGAGTTGAGCACGGAGAGCAGGGGGGTAAACACGGAATCGCTCAGCCCGCTGACGAGTGTTTCGTAGGCCGGTCCTTCCTCTTCGCCTTCCTCGGACAGATCGTCGGTAAAATCGATGTAGGCCTCGATTGTGGTCTGGGCCTGCAGCAGGGTTTCCCTCCACGTTTCGATAACTTGCCGCAGTTCCCCCCGCAAATGCCTGTTTGCGAGAAGCAAGCCCTGCTCGGATCGGGAGCGGATGATTTCGACCACGGCTTCGGCCTGGGACAGGTCTATGCGTCCGTTAAGAAATGCGCGACGCGTGAATTCGCCGGGCTCGGCAAGCCTCACTCCGTTGGCGAGAATGAGCTGAACGATCCGATCCAGAACCGCATAGCCGCTGTGGCAGTTGATTTCGACCGTGTCCTCGCGCGTATAGGTGCTCGGCGCAGCCATGAAGCTAAGGAGCACTTCGTCAATCAATTGTCCCGAAACGGGGTCTTTGATCCAGCCGTAATGCAGGGTATGGCTCTTGAGTCGCAGGTCCGGGCGGCGGGGCTTGAATATTTTGCGCGCGAGTTCGAGCGAACCCGGCCCGCTGGTTCTGATCAAACCGATACCGGCCTCGCCAACGGGAGTGGCGATCGCGCAAATGGTGTCCTGAAGCAGTCTGAAATCCATCGCCGGAGCCGGGTCTTTCTATTCAGTGGTTTCGGGCTCGTCCGCGGCCTTGGGGGTGCGTTTGCCCTTCTTCACCGGATAGATGACCACGCGCCGCAGGTTGCCCTCCCCCTTGCTCTTCGTCCTGACCTCATGGTCTTCCTTGAGGGCGAGGTGAATAACGCGGCGGTCCTGCGCGCTCATGGGACCGGTTGTAAGAGGACGGTGCGATTTCTTCACCTTGTCGCTCAGCTGGTGCGCAAGTTCGGTGAGGCTTCCCTCGCGCTTTGTCCGGTAGTTTTCCGTGTCGACGACAACGGATACGGTTTCCCCGGTCTGCCTGCTGACGATCTTGGAAACGAGGAACTGGAGAGCATTGAGGGTCTTGCCGCGCTTGCCTATAAGAAGTCCCGAGCCGTTGCTGATGATGTTGAGGTAGCTATAATCTTCCCTGGACTCGTATTCGACTACATTGGGCAGGTCCACGTGCTTCAGAATCTCGTTAAGAACCTCTTTCGCCTTCTCGCCCGTAAGTTCAACCGGAGGAACTTTTGCGGTTACACGAATTTTGGCCTTCCTTGCGCCAACGATTCCGAAAATTCCCGAAGAACCCTTTGAAATTATCTCAATTTCGAGCTTTTCGCGCGGAAGTTTCAGCTTCTGACAGGCCAGAGCGATTGCGTCCTCAATGGACTTTTCTTCAATTTCGAGAACAGACATGCTCTCCTCCGTTATTGACAAGAAACGGATAAAGTAAAGAAGGGTAAACGGAGAGACAATCGCTAGGTAGCATTGCGATTGATCCAGTACTGCTGCGCAATCGATAGAATGTTGTTTATGAACCAGTATAGCACAAGACCCGCGGGGAAGTTGATAAAGAAAAAGGTAAACATCACGGGCATGATCAGCATGATTTTTTCCTGGCGCGGATCGCCGGAACTGGGCGTCATCTTCTGCTGAAAGAACATGGTGACGCCCATGAGGATGGTCAGAACGGGTATCCCGTTGAGTTCCCCGAGAAAGGGCAAGTTGACGGAGAAGCCGGCCGGGAGCCGGTCCGGAGCTGTCAGGTCGTTCATCCAGAGCATGAAAGGCTGGTGCCTCAGTTCGACGGCCGCGTTGAGCATCCGGTAGAGGGCGAAAAAGACCGGTATCTGGAGCACCATCGGCAAACACCCGCCCATCGGGTTGACCTTGTAGGTCTTATACACCAGCATCAACTCCTGGTTCAGTTTCTCGCGGTCTCCTTTGTACTTCTCACGGATCTGCGCGATCTTGGGCTGAATCTTTTTCATCTTCATCATGGATGTGTAGCTCTTCTGGGTAAGCGGCCAGAAGATCAGCTTGATGATGACTGTAAGAATGATGATCGCAACGCCGTAGTTGTGGATATAGGAGTATAACCAGTTGAGAACGACCAGAAGCGGTTTTGCCAGGAAGGAAAACCAGCCGTAATCCACCGCGTCGGCGAGATTGTGGCCCGCCTGGTCAAGGCGTTCGACCACCTTCGGCCCGCTGTAGAGCCGAAGCTTGAAGGATCTCGATTCGTTCTGGCCGAGTTCGAAAGGCTCCGTGAGGTAGACCGTCCGAATGATGCCCTTGTCGCCTTCAAGCGGTTGCGGAACGATCTGGTAGCCGCTTTCGACAAGAGGAATAATCGCCTGAAGGAAGTAGTTGTCCTCGTAGGCGACCCAGTCAAAGGGAGGCTTGGGCAGGGACTCCGGTTTCAGGTCCGCGGGCTGGAAATTGTGCAGCGTGCGCTTCGTCGAAAAAGTGAGCTGCGACGGATTGTAGCTTGACTGGCCTTCGGAAAAAGGCCTGAAATAGAAGCTAATGCCGAGCTGATCGGTGAGTTTCTGCGCGGACAGGTTCTGGACCTGAATTTCGACGTCCATGGCGTAGGAATCATGCTCGACAATGAAGGTCTTCGTGACGCGCACCTTGTCGGGCAGTTCCAGAACGAAGGGAATGCTCATGGGCGGTTCGCCCGGATTGATTTTGACCTCGGCCGGAGCCGCGCTCGTGTAATCGCGGGTGGAAAGGCTCCATTCCGGGTCCCTGTGGTGTACAAAATCAATCGCAAGCGGCAGAAAACCGCTGTCGCGCGTGGAGATCATCTGCATGGGCGGTGAGTCGGGTTCGACTTGTTTGCGGTGTTGCAGGAGGCTGAAAGAACTCTCACGGGCGCCCTGAGCCACGATGTTCATCTTGTAGAGCGAATCGGAGATCGTCCAGGTCTTCTGGGCCGAAAGATTCACGGGTGCCGGGGGCGCCGAGGGAAGGGCGGTCGTCGGCAACTGGGGGGACTGGGGCGACTGTGGCGATGCCGGGGGAGCCGTCTGTGTTGTTTCCTTCTTCTCCGGTTGCGTCGTTTGCGACGGACCGTAGTAAACCTGCCAGGCAAGGAACAGAAGAAGGGACAAGACAATCGCAAGAAGTGCTTTTGAATCCATTCAGGGGGTCTCCGTCAAGGTAATTTATTCGCGGATGCAGGCGGGGGCACCGGGTCGAAGCCGCCGGGATGGAACGGGTGGCACTTCAGAATACGCCTGAATCCCAGATATAGTCCTTTTGCGCAGCCGTGGAGCCGTATCGCGTCATGGGCATAGTTCGAGCAACTCGGATGGAAACGACAGGCCGGACCGAGAAGAGGGGAAATGAGGAATTGATATAAACGGATCAGTCCGAGAAAAATAGACTTGATCATCAGTTAATTGTCCTGCATGCCAAAAACCCGGGAGAACTCCTTGCCAAAATCCAGCGGTTTCAGCTTTTCCGCCCCCGGACGCGCAATGACGACGATGTCCTTTGCCGGTTTCGGGATTCGGTCCTTATTCAATCTGAACCACTCTCGTATGACCCTCTTTATGCGGTTCCGCTTGGCGGCACACCAGAACCGCTTCAGTACAATCAGGCCAAGTCGATGGTTGTCGAGATCGTTTGGAATGAAATTAAGACCGAAATGGGGGGTTTTCGCGCGTTTTCCCGCATTTTTCACGCGTTGGAAATCGGCGGAGCTGCGAATCCTTTCATGAGGCCGAAAACAGAATTTGCCTCTCAAAGACTTTTCATCCGAAGATTCCGGCAGCCCATCCGGCCTCAGACCGAAAGGCGCTTTCTGCCTTTTGCGCGCCGCCTTTTCAGTACATCCCGGCCACCCTTGGTGGACATGCGCTCCAGGAAACCGTGAGTGCGATTCCTCTTAATATTGCTCGGCTGAAAGGTTCTTTTCGACATTATGAATCCTCTGCAAGTATGATTATGCGCTCAGATCCGAGCGCTTCGAAAGTCCTCAAAACGATTGAAACGGGCCGTCCGTTTCCAGGGTTGCGCAAAAGATTTCTTATAATAGGAATGGCCTGCTTTTGTCAAGGTCTCATTCCCGAAGAGGAAAACTTACTGCCGCTGTTCCGGAGTGTTCGACGGAATTTGCCTGCCGTTGCCCAATCCGGCTTCGTCAATTATCTCGGGCACAAGTTCCTCCCGTCCGATGGCCATGATGTGCACGCCGTCGCAGATGGATTCATCCTTTATCTGCCGGATCATGCGCGCGGCGATTTCGATGCCTTTTCGTATAACCGTTCCCTTGGGCGCGGCCTTCATCTCGTCTATGAGATTCTGCGGCACAAAGACGCCCGGAACGTTTTTGTTCATGAACTCCGCCATCCTCCAGGAAGTCAGGAGGATTATTCCCGCCAGAATTTTAACGCCGAAAGGTCGTGCATACTCCATGAAACGCTTGAAACTGTCAAGATCATAGATGGCCTGCGTCTGGATAAATTCCGCACCGGCGCGTATTTTTTTTTCGAATTTCATGAGCTGCGGTTCGATGGGATTGGCCTCCGGCGTTACAATTGCCCCCGCGCAAAAAGAAACCGCCCCGTCGAGGTCGTTTCCTCCGAGGTCCTTGCCCTTTTCCATCGTGCGGATGCAGGCGAGCAACTGGCTCGAGTCGAGGTCGAAAACCCCCTTGGCGCTCTTGTGATCGCCCACGACCACGGCGTCGCCCGTAAGGCACAGGACGTTGTGGATGCCTCGGGAATGCGCGAAGAGAAGATCCGCCTGCAGAGCCAGACGGTTGCGATCCCGGCATGTCATCTGGAGGATCGGCTCCCCGCCGTGTTCCTTTACGAGAAGGGCGGCGCCAATCGACGGATAACGCATGACCGAGCTCTGATGATCCGTCAGGTTGAGACCATCCACCTTGTCCTTTAGCAGTTCGATATGATGGACCATTTTGTCCAGGTTGGTCCCCTTTGGCGGGCCGATCTCGCTGGTGAGCACGAATTTGCCGGAACCGAGAACGTCTTTGAAGCTTCTGTCCATCCTCCGTACTCCTTTTTCAGTCAAGGGGAATCCGTGTCTTGCCGGGCCTGGGTTCGACATTGTGGTTGCGCGGTTCCTGGTGCTTTCGCATGAGATCGAGCTTCCCCTGTTCCTTCAGCCGCATATAGATGAGCGTCCAGGCGCAGTCCTTATCGGAGTCTATCTCACACTTGCCGTTGTTGGTGCCTCCGCAGGGGCCGTTCAGCAATCCCTTGTGGCAGGCGGTGACAGGGCATATCCCGCCGGTTTCCCCGATGATGCAGGATCCGCACTGGGAGCAGATCTCATCGAATCTGCCGAGGCCCGTCTCCTTTCCCACGAAAAGGGTGTCCAGTCCCGGGATTACCGCCAATCGGGTCTGCCGCGCAAGAGTCTGCACGCCAAAGGCGCAGGAGAGGACCAGGATGGCTTCGGAGGCGTCCAGCGGGTCTTTGTGCTCCTCGATCGCTTCGTGCGAGAGTTCGTCGCACGCCACGGGCACAACCATGTGGCCGGTCACCACTTTGCCGTTTTCGAGGAGCTTCGCGCCCATCTCGGCCACCTCGACCGCGCCTCCGGTCCGGCAAAGCGTCGCGCAGGTGCCGCAGCCCATGACAAAGATCCGGTCAAACCCGTCGAGGAGGTCCAGTATCTGCTCGAACGCCTTCTGCTTCGTTATGGATCGGATCATTTCGACTCCTCCTGTTTTTCGAGGTCGCACCTCAGGCAGCGCCTGGCCTCAAGCCTCGCCTGCTCTTCGGAGAACCCCATCTCGATTTCTCCGAATCCCCGTATCCTTTTCTCCGCTGAAAGCACCGGGACGGCGGACCTAGGCAGCGTCTCCATGGCCTCGTCGCCTTCAACACGGATTGCCCTGCGCGCCAGATCCGACCTCTCATCCCTCACTTCGACGCTCGAGTGGATGGTTATCCTTTCGCCGCGGCGTATCCTGTAGACGACGTGAAGCATTTCATCGGGTATCTCGACCCGCGTGAGGTCGTTTCTCAGGTACTTGTCGATGGCGATGGCGCCTCTGCGTCCGGATGCGATCGCCTGGATCACTGTGGACGGGCCGGTCACGAAATCGCCCCCGGCGAAGATCCAGGGAATATTGGTGGCAAGGGTGTTCGGGTTCACCTTCAAGGCTCCCCACCGGGCAAGCTCGAGTTTCATGTCCGCGGGAAGAAAGGAAAGGTCCGGCGCCTGCCCGACGGACGGGATGACGACATCGGCCGGGACGAAATATCCGGAGCCCTCGACGGGAACGGGGCGGCGTCTGCCGGATGCGTCCGGTTCCCCGAGCCTCATGCGGATGCACTCAAGGCCGCTCACCTTCCAGTTGTCGCTCACAATCCGCGTCGGACTCGTGAGAAACTCGAACCGGACGCCTTCTTCGAGCGCCTCTTTATATTCGTGATCGCTTACGGGCATCTCTTCCCTGGTCCGCCTGTAGTAGACGGTGACCTCTTTCGCTCCGAGCCGGAGGCTGCTTCGGGCCGAATCCATCGCCGTGTTGCCGCCTCCTATGACAGCGACCTTCTCTCCCATGCGGACGGGCTTTCCCACCTTGATGTCCCTGAGAAAGCTCAGTCCGTAGAAGAGTCCTTCAAGCCCGTCGATTTCGCCCGGAATTCCCATCTTCTGGCTCATGTTCGCCCCGGCCGCGAGGAACACGGCGTCGTAGCCCTCTTTTTTCAAATCTTCGAGGGTCCTGTTGACGTTGATCGGACTGTTGCAGCAAATCTCGACGCCGCAGGCCTGGATGTAGCGGATCTCCCGCTCGATTATCTCCTTGGGGAGCCGGAAGTCGGGTATCCCCACGCCCATCATGCCTCCGCCCACGGGAAGCGCCTCCAGAACGGTGGCGGCGTATCCCAGCTTTCTCAGAAAATACGCGCAGGAAAGTCCCGCGGGACCCGCTCCAATGACGGCGACCTTTTCCTTCCTGGTGACCGGAAACGGCTCGGGGACGGCGTCGACGCAGTTGAAGTACCAGTCGGCGGCAAACCGCTTGAGCACCCTGATCGAGACGGGCCCGTCGAGTTCGCCCCGGCGGCATTTGCTTTCGCAGGGATGGTGGCAGATGCGGCCGCAGATGGACGGAAAGGGGTTCCGCTCGCGGATGACTTCGGTCGCCTCCATGTACTTGCCTTCGGCGATGTAGGCCACGTAGGCGGGAATATCGATGCCTGCGGGGCAGGTATGCTGGCAGGGCGAGATGATCATGGAGTCGCAGGCGGCGGCGGGGCAGCGCTTGTCCTCGATATGGGCTTCGTATTCGTGCCGGAAGTGCTCGATGGTGGAGATGACCGGGTTGGGGCATGTCTGGCCGAGGCCGCAAAGAGAGGACTTTTTTACCGCCTTGGCGATTTTCAGGAGCCGCTCGATATCGCCTCTCACCCCGCGTCCCCGTGTGATTCGGGTGAGGATCTCGAGCATCTGCTTCGTTCCGAGGCGGCATGGAGCGCACTTGCCGCAGGATTCGTCCTGCGTGAAGCTGAGGAAAAACCTGGCTATGTCGACCATGCAGGTGTTTTCGTCCATGACGATCATGCCGCCCGATCCCATCATCGATCCCGCGCCGACAAGGCTCTCGTAATCAATCGGAAGGTCGAGATGGCGGGCCGGAAGGCATCCTCCCGACGGGCCGCCCATCTGGGCGGCTTTGAACTGCCTGCCCTTGGGGATGCCGCCTCCGATGTCGAAAATCACTTCGCGAAGGGTCGTGCCCATGGGAACCTCGACCAGGCCCGTGTTGTTGATGCGGCCGGTAAGGGAAAAGATTTTGGTTCCCTTGCTCTTTTCGGTACCCATCGAAGCATACCAGTCCGCTCCCTTGAGGATGATCGAGCGGATATTGGCGAACGTCTCCACGTTGTTGATGCAGGTCGGCTTGCCCCAGAGTCCGGCTTGGGCGGGGAAGGGCGGCCGCGTTCGCGGCATCCCCCGCTTGCCTTCGATGGATGCGATGAGTGCCGTTTCTTCGCCGCAGACGAAAGCGCCCGCGCCTTCTTTTATATGGATTTCAAGATCCCGGCCGGTGCCGAGGATATTCCGGCCGAGCAGGCCGAGGGTCTTGGCCTGGGCGATTGCGATCTTGAGGTTTGCGATTGCGAGCGGATATTCGGCTCTGACGTAGATGTAGCCGTCCCTGCAGCCGATGGCATGGGCCGCGATAATCATTCCTTCAAGGACGAGGTGCGGATTTCCTTCCAGAACGCTCCGGTCCATGAACGCGCCGGGATCGCCCTCATCGGCGTTGCAGATGATGTACTTGACGTCTGACTCGGTCTGGCGTGCGAACTTCCACTTGAGTCCGGTGGGGAAGCCGGCGCCGCCGCGGCCGCGCAGGCCGCTCTTCA
>JAJFVB010000148.1 GCA_021372055.1 Desulfobacteraceae bacterium
GGGATTTCCGTCGCAGCCTTACGCGCACGCGCGTGAGGCACGCCGCATTGGTATCAGGTTCTGCCGGAGGGCTTTTTTCCCACAAGGGATCGCAGGACCCTCAGATTGATTTTGTCCTCCTTCATCTCCTTTCCTTTCGGGGTTTCGAGGACCATGGGATGATTCCTGAAACGGGGATCGTTCAGAAGATGGCGAAAACCGTCCAGCCCGATTGCGCCCTTGCCGATATGCTCATGGCGGTCCACACGAGACCCGAGTTCCCGCTTCGAATCGTTCAGATGAAAGAATTTGACCCTGTCGAGCCCGACTATGGCATCGAGTCGCGACATGGTCGATTCGTAGTCCTCCTTTTTTCTTATATCGTAGCCGGCGGCAAAGGCGTGGCAGGTGTCGTAGCACACTCCGAGCCGGTCGGGGTTGCGGGAAGTCCCGAGGATGAAGGCAATCTCCTCGAAGCTCGAGCCGAGGCTTGAACCCTGTCCCGCGGTTGTCTCAATCAATACCGCCACGTTTTGCGTCCGCGAGGATTCGATGGCCCTGTCGAGATTTGCCGTGAGGTTGCCGAGTCCCGGTTCGAGACCCTGTCCCATATGCGCGCCCGGGTGCATGATGACGTAGGGAATGCCCAGAGCCTCGGAACGGATGAGTTCGGTAGTAAAGGCGTCGAGCGATTTCGCAAGGATCTCACCTTCTTCCAGTGCGAGGTTCAGGAGGTAAATCGCGTGCGATGCGACGGGAAGGCGGCCGCATTCTTCCCATTTCCGGTGAAAGAGATCGACAATCTCCAGAGCGGGGACGGAGGAATGCCACTGCCTCTGGTTTGTCGTAAAGACCTGCATGGCCTTTCCCCGAATGATTTTGAGCCGGTCAAAAGACAGATGAAGTCCACCGGCGATGGACATGTGAGCGCCGAGCAATGGCATTTTCCGTAACCTCCGTCCCTCGCGTTTTGGCGTGAGGGTGGTTTCTCGATAGTGTTGTTTCCGGCAAAGTGTTAAAATTAATAATTTAGGTCCTTACAGTCACGAAATTTTGCCGGACTTCAAGCAGCAAATCCGACAAACGTACAACACGGAAACGGTTCCCGCCCCCTGGATTTCGGTCGCTCCCGAGAGGGTGTGCGCGGCGGCAAACGAGGAGAGAAACAGGCGATGATCGAACGGTATACGCGTCCCGAGATGGGGCGGATCTGGACCCTTGAGAACAAGTATCGGAAATGGCTCGATGTCGAAATCGCGGCTTGCCGCGCCCTGTCCCAAAAAGGCGAGATCCCGCCGGAAGACCTTGATCAAATCTGCAGCAAGGCCGCCTTCGACGTCCGCAGGATAGAAGAGATCGAGCAGGAGACGCAGCACGATGTAATCGCCTTTCTGACAAGCGTCGCGGAATTCGTGGGGCCTTCGGCCCGGTTTATTCACGAGGGACTGACATCCTCGGACGTTCTCGACACGGCCTTCGGGCTTCTCCTGACGGAAGCTTCCGACATTCTCCTGAAGGATATGGACAACCTCCTTGCCGTGCTCAAAAAAAGGGCTTTGGAGTTCAAATACACAGTCGAAATCGGCCGATCGCACAACGTTCATGCCGAGCCCATCACCTTCGGGCTGAAGGTGGCGGTCTGGTATGCCGAAATGAAACGCAACCGCGAAAGGCTCATCCAGGCGCGGGAGACTATCCGCGTCGGGAAAATCTCCGGTGCGGTCGGAACATTTGCAAACATATCGCCCGAAATCGAGGAGTCCGTATGCGCGCGCCTCGGACTTGAGCACGCACCCGTCAGCACGCAGATCATCCAGCGCGACCGGCATGCGCACTTTTTCTGCACGCTGGCCATCATCGGGTGCTCCGTCGAGAAGATCGCCACCGAAATCAGGCTGCTCCAGCACACGGAAATCCGCGAAGTCGAGGAGTTTTTCTCCTCCAAGCAGAAGGGTTCCTCCGCCATGCCCCACAAGAGGAATCCGATCTCCTCGGAAAACCTCTCGGGACTTGCCAGGATCCTGCGCGGCAACGCTCTGGCGGCGATGGAAAACGTGCCGCTCTGGCATGAGCGGGACATCAGCCACTCCTCGGTCGAGCGCGTGATCGGACCCGATTCCACCATACTGCTCGATTACATGCTGAACCGTCTTACCCGCGTGCTCGACAACCTCACGGTATTCGAAGACAACATGCGCAAAAACATGGCCGTGACGGGCAATCTCTATTTTTCGCAGCAGGTTTTGCTTGCGCTCATACAGAAGGGGATTTCGCGGGAGGATGCCTACCGGATCGTGCAAAGCAATGCGATGCGGGTGTGGAGCAAGGGCGGAGACCTCAGGGATGAACTGAAGATGGACGAACGGGTCAGCGCCCGGCTGAGCGCGGACGAGATCGACGCGATTTTCGACCTCAACTACCACCTCAAAAACGTTGATGCCATTTTCGATCGCGTTTTCGGGGAGTGAAAGCACATTGTCGGATATCTATGAATGTAAATATGCCTGATCCCGGGCAAACGGGCACAAAGCGAAAGCCTGAACTTCTTGCCCCGGCCGGCAATGTGGAATCGTTCTGGGCAGCCGTCGAGAGCGGGGCCGATGCCGTCTACCTCGGCCTCAAGAAGTTCAATGCGAGAGCGACTGCTTCGAACTTCACGCTCGACGAAACCGCATCGCTTATCTCGTATGCGCGTCGGCGCTCGGTTCGCATCTATGTAACGGTGAACAGTCTGATCGCGGCAACCGAGATTGCGGAACTGCTCGATACACTCGACGCTCTTGCTTCTCTCAGGCCCGATGCGCTGATCGTCCAGGACGCCGGGGTGTTTTATCTTGCACGCCGCCACTTCCCGGGCCTCAAGCTGCACGCGAGCACGCTCACGGCCGCTCACAACCTCGCCGGGGTCAAGGCTCTCCGGGAAATGGGAGCCGAACGGGTCGTACTTGCCCGCGAACTCAGCCTGGAAGAAATCGCCGCGATCGCCTCCGGCACGCAAACGGAGCTGGAAGTCTTCATTCACGGGGCGCTCTGCTATTCGTACTCCGGCCTTTGCCTTACGAGCAGCTATCGAGGCGGCCGAAGCGGACTGCGCGGCGAATGCGTCCAGCCCTGCCGCCTCAAGTTTCGGCAGGGGAAGAAGGAGGGCTTCTTTCTTTCCTGCAACGATCTGTGCGCCCTCCCCCTGATGTCCGCTTTGAAGAAGCTTCGCATTGCGGGGTTCAAAATCGAGGGCCGGATGAAGCCGGCGCAGTACGTTACAAATGTTGTCAAGGCCTACCGGCTGATGCTGGATGCCGATTCGCCGGACAGCGAGAAAGCGGCGCTGATCGAAGGAAGGGTGCTTCTTTCCGAGGCCCCGGCAAGACACCTCACCTCCGGGCACTTCGACCGGAAGACCGCCCCGGAAGTGCTCACGCCGCACCGTTCCGGTTCCAGCGGTATCTGGGCCGCAACAGTCAAGGCGGTCCATGGCGACCGCATTCTTGTCGAGTTGAGAAACGCAGTGGCCAGGGGAGTGCGGCTGCGCCCGGAATCCGCCAGGGGCAAGGAGGAAGAAGCATTCACGGCATCGGCCGTTTTCGACGAGGCGGGCAGGGATATCGGGTCGGCTCCAGCCGGTTCCCGGGCCTGGCTGCTCTGTTCGAAACGATTGGCGCCCGGAGCCAGACTGTTCAAGGTGGGGGCAAAATCGGACGTGCCGGCCGGGGTGTGGAAAAGAATCGCGGAAGACGGCCCTCGTCCCGGACGCGTGAAGCGAAATCCGGGGGGGATGCGCCGCATCCTTGAAGACCTGGGAGTCGCTCTTCCCGGGGGATCGAAGCAGCCCGAACGGCTCATCGTCAAAGTAGGCTCCGCATCGGATCTTGTGCCCGCCCTGCAGTCAAGCGCCGCGCTCGTACTGCTCTCCGGCACCCGAGGCAACCTGGAGCGTATCGCGCGCCAGCGGTTCTCCAACTTTCAGATGCGGAAGCTCGGGATCTCTCTTCCCCCGCTTCTCTCCGAGGACAAGGATGCCGAGTACTACGCAGCCGCGGTCAAGTGGTTTGTCGGCAAAGGCTTCAGGCTCTGGGAATGTAACAACTGGGCCCATTTCGAGCTCCTCCGGGGGGGAGAGGATCTCAGGATGATTGCGGGAGCGAGGCTCAACCTGCGAAATCCCGCAGCGCTGCTCGAGTCCATGGAACTCGGGTGCAAGATGAGCGTTTTATCCCTCGAGGTTACCAGGGACGAACTCGTCAGTCTGAGCGGGCAATGGGCGCAGAGCGTCGCCGTTTCAGTCTATTCCTGGCCGCCTCTTTTTGTCTCCCGGCTTATACCGGACCTCGCGGAGGGAAGGCCGATTCTCACCCCGCGGGACGATGCCTACCTGCTGAAGCGGGAGGCGGGCCTTGCCTGTATTTATGCTGACCGGCCTGTGAGCTGGCTGGAACAACTCTCTTTCCTTCGTGATCTGGGCTACAGGAATTTCGTTGCCGATTTGAGTGAGGGACCGGAAAAACGGCAGCCGACCTTAAACGGGTTGCTCGCGGGCTTTGGTTCGGAGCGGTCCCCGATTCCCGGTTCGACTTTCAATTTCGACAGAAGAATCGTTTAGAAGGCAAGGGTGCTCAGACCGGAAAATCCCCGCGCGCCGAGCGTTTGCGGGGGTGCGGGGGAATCATTCTCCCGCTCTTTGGTCTTAAGGGAACCGCCGGTTACTGAATCAGCCTTCGTCTCATGAGTATAAGAGCCAGCGGAAAGCATACGGCGGTGGAAAGCATGAGATAGAGGACGGACCAGAGAAGACCCGGCTGGAGATTGCCCTGGCAGAGCGCGCGGGACAGGTCCACGAGATGAGTGAGGGGAAATACGGTCGATAACGTCTGGGCCCATTGGGGAAGGCCGGAGACAGGGAAAAAAGTCCCGCTGAAAAGAAACATGGGAGTGATAAAAAGGAAAATGGGCAGGTTGAACATATCGACGCTCGGAATGACCCCGGTGAAAGACATGCCCACGGTGCCGAAAAAGAGTCCTCCGAGGAATGCGAGGGGCAGGATCAGCAGTCCCTCGGGATAGGAAACCAGTCCAAAGAGGCTTATGACAGCGAGCATGATCACCGTGGCTATGAGAGCCTTTGTCGCGCCCCAGACTATTTCACCCGTGATCACGTCTTCGAGCGACAAGGGGGTCGCCATGATTGCGTCAAAAGTCTTCTGGTAATACATGCGGACAAACGAGGCGTATGTATTTTCGAAAAACGCGTTGTACATGATCGTTATTGCAATCAGGGCGGGAGCGATGAAATCGAGATAGGGCAGATCCTTTCCGTGGTAGGGCACCTTCTCGATAAAGGTGCTCAGGCCGACTCCGAAAGCGGCCAGATAGAGAAGGGGCTCAAAGAGCGGCACAAGGAAGTTTACAAGCCATATCTTCTTGTAGACGGTCAGGTTGCGGCTCCAGACACGGATGAATCTGAGCGAGATATTCGCAACGGGCAGCTTTTTGATCATTCGCGAAGTTCCCTTCCCGTCAGCCTGAGAAAGACGTCTTCGAGGCTTGCCATCCTCTTGACGCAGGTCTGACGGCAGAACTGCTCGCCGACCACCTCGAAGAGCCGCTCCGCCTTTTTCCCGTAAATAATGATCCGATGTTCCAGCGAATCGTGCATGAATCCCCGTGACTCCACGAGTTCCCTGACCTCATCGTCGGGGTTGACGATCTCGACCACATGATCTCCGGCATACTGCTCGATGAGATCCGCCGGTTCGCCCGCCACTAGTATTTTCCCCTGGTCCATGATGATGAGCCTGTCGCAAAGACGGGAGGCCTCTTCCATGTAGTGGGTCGTGATCAGAATGGACAGTCCGTTTGCACGCAGCATTTCAAGACGCTCCCAGACCTGATGCCTCGCCTGTGGATCGAGACCCGTCGTGGGCTCATCGAGAATGAGCAGATCGGGATTGTTTATGAGCGCCCGCGCCAGAACGAGGCGGCGCATCATGCCTCCGGAAAGGCTCATGACCTTGTCGTCCTTGCGGTGATCGAGCGCTATGAACTTGAGCAGTTGCAGGGCGCGGTCGCGAGTCTCCTTGCGGGGAATATTGAAATAGCGGGCAAATACCTGGAGATTTTCCAGAACGGAGAGGTCGGGGTCCAGGTTGTTTTCCTGCTGGCACACTCCCAGCCTGGATTTTATCTGCCTTAGTCCCACCTCTATATCGTTACCGAAGACGCGGAGGATGCCCCCCGACATGGGAGAAAAGCCGTAGAGCATCCGAATCGTCGAAGTCTTTCCCGCTCCGTTGGGACCGAGCAGTCCGAGGCACTCACCCTTGAGGAGATTGAAGGAGACCCCGTCCACGGCGACAAACCCGTTGTAGGCTTTCCTGAGATTGATGGCTTCTATAATGTTCGTTCGAGTTTCCGTCATAGATCCGTTCTCGAGCCGGGATAGCATGAATGAGACCGAAAAGCACTCAACCCAAGCAGGATAAGGCGGACAGCGCCCAATCTCAAGGGGTGCGGGAATCTGCGATAATGGAGGATACACTCTCCAGGGCCGGTATCCGGGAAAATTGGAGAGAGCGGAGTCAAAAGACGGTGCCGCGGCTAAATGCCGCTAAGCGGGGTGGATTCTCTCCTCGATGATCCAGTCGGAGACGTCGACGTATTTAAAACCCTTGGGGCTATCGGGCAGGATCACACGGGTAACTCCCGCGTTGATGATCACCCGCTTGCACAAGAGGCACGGCATGATCTGGCTGACAAGTTCGCCTGTTTCCACTTCTATGCCGACCAGATACAGGTCGGAGTCCGCCATATCGAGGCGGGCGGCATGGATGATGGCGTTCATTTCCGCATGGACGGCCCGGCAGAGTTCATAGTTCTGTCCCGCAGGGATCTGGAGTTGCTGCCTCGTGCAGTAACCCAGGTCGACACAGTTGCTCGTCTGGCGCGGCGCGCCATTGTAGCCTGTGCTGATGATCTGGTCGTTTTTGACTATCACGGCTCCGAACCTTCTGCGGAGGCAGGTGCTGCGCATTGCCACGGCACGGGCGATGTCGATGTAGTATTGGCTCTTGCTGGGTCGTTTCACAGTATCCTCGTGAGATGGTATCGGATGCATGACAACCTTATATTTAGATCATTCGCCGCAGAAAGTTCAATCCGAAAATAGCAATGGGATTATTTTAAAAAGGCCGGGAAGGGGAAGGGCAGTGGACGAATGCCGACGACGTGAAGCCGCCATTGGATGGCGGTTAAGCTTCTTCCTGAAATCCGGCGGGATGCAGCCGGTTGGCGTGGTACAAAACCGGCCGGTTCGAACGTTTTACTCCGCGGTCGCCGTTGGCGGCATCACTACGGCTTCCCCGTCAAGCACCAGCTTTCCATCCTGGTTCGAACACGTGGTTCTCAAGTAAGCGAGATTCCTCCTGGGGACGATGGAGGTAATCTCCACGCGGGCCGTAATTGTATCTCCGATGCGCACGGGCAAATGGAACTTGAGGTCCTGCTTCAAGTAAATGGTACCCGGGCCGGGCAGCCGCGTCCCCAAAACCGCCGAAACAAGGCCCGCAACAAGCATGCCGTGAGCGACCCTCCCCTTGAACCGGGTCTTCCCGGCATAGGTCTCGTCGATATGGGCGGGATTGAAATCTCCGGTAATCCCGGCGTAAAGGCAAATGTCGGATTCAGTGAGGGTCTTGGTGAACTCGGCGGAATCGCCGATCTTGAGTTCCTCTATGGACTTTCCAGCCATACGCCGGGTTCTCTTTCACCCTCCGGACAGGGCATCGGAAGACATGTTCAGCGAGTCGGAACGGGTTTTTGTTGGGACACGGCAATCCAATTGTCCGCATTTTCAAGGCGTGAACAGGTGGGAGTGGAAAGCGCTCAACCACCGCTTGTTGCACTTGGTGTTCGCCCTTGCGTGACAATCCTGTTGCACTTTTCCATCCCTGTCACTTCCCGACCGCAGTGGCTCGCCATTTACACCTTAACGGCAAGCCTGCCGGGCGAAGGAAACACTCGGATGGGCGGATCGCCGTGCCCGACATAAACTTAACACAAATCGGCCGCTTCAGGAATACAGCAGATTGCTCTGAGCAATCCGGCCGAGTCGCAGTTTATTCCGTCACCCGGGTTGCCCCCGTTCCGAACCTGAAATACCGGAAGCTTCGAGCGGTTGACGCAAAGCACAAAAAAAGGGCTGGAAAGACTTCCAGCCCAATATTACCTAGCAAAGCGACTGATTAGAGCTTTTTTACTCTGGCTGCCTGAGGACCCTTGGCACCCTGTTCGACATCAAAGCTCACGCGCTCGCCTTCCTGCAAACTCTTGAAGCCGACACCCTCGATTGCGCTGTGATGTACAAAATAATCTTTTCCACCGTCTTCACCCGAGATAAAGCCGTACCCTTTTTGGTCGTTAAACCACTTAACAATACCTTCTGCCATGTCTTTTGAATTCCTTCTGAGTGTATTATTGTTCAAGGCACTTATTCGAACTGGCGCATAATAAGGGCGAATGATTGCGGTGGCAAGAAATAAAAGCGTGTTTGCCTGCATAAAAAGATAATTTATTTCATCGCCGTCCGATCTATATGAATTATTTGACAGGAATTGCCGTACCGGGGAGCCCCCGTACCCCAGCGGCGGCATCGCCCGCCGAAATGTCCCGGAAGTGCGTTTCCGGGCGGTAACAGGATTATGGTTGCAGACAAGCCGAACTTTGGGTACTTCTCTTTTTCTCCATGGATACTTTCCGGCTCCGTTGAAATGCATATGCGGGCGCAGGCCCGGCGGGTGAAGCTGTGGCGGAAGCAAAAAAGCTTTTGACATTCGAGTTCGTGGCGATCAACTTCGTCTATTTTTTTGCTTTCTGCAACATGGCCGTTTTCTACAGCTTCTTTGAATACCTCGGCAAACTGGGCATCCCCCCGGAATGGCGGGGGCTGATCGTCGGTCTTGAACCCATGAGCGCCTGCGCGCTTCGCCTGGCGATCATACCGCTGCTTCATCTCGGAAATGCCATAAAGGTTATGATGCTTGCGCTGGGTATGCTTGTCATCGCCCTGTGCTCCTACATGTGGGTGTCGGATATCCCGGGCCTCATCGTGCTGCGGATATTTCACGGCGCCGCTTTTGTCCTGCTGGTCTCGGCGACGATGTCTCTGGTGGTTCACCTCATCCCCGCGGAAAGAAGCGCTCAGGGGTTTGGGATTGTAAGCATTGCATCGCTTGTGCCCTATGCCGTCATGCCTCTTGTAACGGAGGGTCTGCTGGACCGGGCGGGCGGCGAGGCTCGCATATATGCCTGGATAACCGTCATGGCCGCACCCGGAATGGTGTTGCTTGAAGTCCTGAGGAGGCGCTCAAAGACCTGGATAGAGGGCATAGCGGGCACTTTGATGAAGCGCCCGCGGCTGGAAGAGGTAACCGCAAACCTCCGTCAGCCCGGCATCGCTTTTCTGCTCGGGGTTTGTCTTTTCATCTATTTCGTTTACTCCACCGTTTTTTTCTTCATGAAGAGCTTTTCCGTGCAGGCCGGGCTGGAACAGGGGGGGATCTTTTTCACGATCTGCACGATTATGCTTATTGCCGTGCGCACCATCGGCGGCAGCGCATTCGACAAAGTGAACAAGATCCGCGTGCTCCAAATTGTCTCGGCTCTTTTGGTCCTGTGCTTCGTCTTGTTCGGACAGATCCGGTCCGCTCGGATGTATTACGCGATGGCCGTCTATTATGGACTCTGCATGGGAATTTTCATGCCGGTGCTGACGGCTTCCCTGTTTGTAGCGTCTCCCGCGCACCTCAGAGGGCTGAACGCCAACCTGGCTCTTTTCATGATGGACGCCGGATTCTTTCTCAGCCCCTATCTCGGAGGCGCGCTGCTTTCCTCGGGAACTTCCTTCGCGGGCCTTTTCGAGACCTGCGCCGTGTGTGTCGGGGCCGGTCTCATTTTGCTGATCCGGCTTGAAAGAGGCACAAGCGGTGAGAAGGCGCCGACTTAGAATTCCCCCCGATCCGGGGGGGAAGGTCGAAGCCGTCTGGTCGATTGCATGAAACGAACAAAGGGAAAAATACTTGAAAAGTCATATGCTTGAGGTTGGATATTCCGTCCCGCGGTTCGATGCGCGGTCCAAAGTCACGGGGGAGGAAAAGTATGCCGCGGATTGTTTTCCCGAAGGCTTCGCATGGGGTGGCGTGAAGCGGGCCGGGATTGCCCACGCGAAAATCGTCGGCATCGAAACAGCCCCTGCCCGGGCTCTTGCGGGCGTTATCGCCGTCCTGACGCACCAGGACGTGCCGGGCACGAACAGGCAGGGACTCGTGCACAAGGACCAGCCGGTTCTGGCGGCAGAAAAGGTCAGGCACTGGGGCGATCCGGTTGCCCTGGTCATTGCGGAAAGCCGGGAGACTCTCGCGCGGGCGTTGAGCCTGATCCGGGTCGACCTCGAACCTCTCCCCGGAGTCTTCGACGCCGAGCAAGCGCTTAGGCCCCAGGCCCCGCTCGTTCACGAATCCGGAAATCTTCTGCTGAAAGGGGAGATCCGGGCCGGGAAAGGCGAGGATGCCCTGGGGGAGTGCGAAATCGTCGTCGAGGAAACCTTTGAGGTGCCCTTCCAGGAGCACGCTTTTATTGAGACCGAAAATGGAGTCGCATGGCAGGAGGCCGACGGAACGATCTGCATGCACGTTTCTTCGCAGGCCCCTTTCCGTGACCGCTTCGAAATTGCGCACGCCCTTGGAATCGATCCGCTCAAAATCAGGGTCAGTTCGCCCTATCTCGGCGGGGGCTTCGGAGGCAAGGACGGAGCTACGGTGCAATGCCTGCTCGCCCTTGCCGCGTTAAATTCCGGCGGGCGTCCCGTCAAGATGAGCTGGGACCGCGAGGAGAGTTTCGTCGCGGGCTACAAGCGGCATCCGGTCCGGATGTACTACAGGCTCGGCGCGCGGCCGGACGGAACATTGCATGGACTCCACTGCAGGCTCTACTGGGATACCGGTCCCTACGCCCACCTGGGCGGCGAAGTCATGGAACTGGGCATGGAGCATGCCGGGGGACCTTACCGGATTCCCAACACGGAAATCGAAGGTTGGTGCGTTTACACGAATAATCCCATCAGCGGGGCAATGCGCGGTTTCGGTGTCTGCCAGGTGTCCTTTGCGTTCGAGCGCGTGATGGACCTCCTGGCCAAAAAGCTCGGCATGGACCCGCTTGCGCTGCGGATAAAAAACGGTCTTCGTCGTGGAGACAAAAACTGCTGCGGCGTCACCATGGTGCACTCCACGGGCATCGTGCCTTGCCTCGAAGCGCTGGGCCGCCATCGCCTCTGGACGGAGCGTGACGAATGGAAGAGGTCCGCGGGGCCGTTCAAACGCCGTGGAACCGGCATTGCGGCCGTCCTGAACGCGATGGGCTACGGCCGGGGGCTTCCCGATTCGGCCATTGCCAGGGTGGAACTGACGCCCGAGGGAAAGATCCGCGTCTTTTGCGGGGTTGTCGATATGGGGCAGGGGAACTCGAACGCTTTCCTGCAGATTGCGGGAGAAATCCTCTGCCAGGATTCGTCTTGCGTCGAACTCGTGCACCCCGATACCGGGAGAACGCACCCCTCGGGGTCCTCTTCGGCCGGCCGCACTACCTACACCTACGGCAATGCGCTCATTCGGGCCTGCGAGGAACTGAAGGCGAAGCTTTTTCATCGCACGGCGCTGTTCCTTATGCTGGACGAGCCGAGAGGGCTTGCGCTTGCTCCCGGAGCGGTGCGCCATCTTCCGACAAACCGGGAGGTCCCCCTTGCCATGCTCGGCAAATCATTTCCCGAATCCGACAGAGTCTGCATCAGCGAATATGTCATGCCCGTCGCCCAGGACGTGCCCGATACCGGGAAGGATTTTTCCATCGGATTTCCGCATGTCCTCTTTTCCCACGCTGCGCACATCGCCTGCGTCGAGGTGGATGAGCTCACGGGAAAAGTAACCGTGGAGAAGTACCTGGCCGTCACCGAAGGTGGGCGCATCATCAATCCGCAGGGTTTTGAACAGCAGGTCCACGGAGCGGTCGGGCAGGGGATCGGCTATGCCCTCATGGAGCGTTTGATGATGAAGGACGGCAGGATCCTGAATCCCGATTTTACCAATTACATTCTGCCGACTTCCCTTGACCTCCCGGACCTCGATTCCATAGCCGTGGAAACGGTTGAGCCGACCGGACCGTTCGGGATGAAAGGAATCGGCGAGGTGGGGATAAATGCTCCTCTACCGGCTATAGCAAGCGCGATCGAGGATGCGGTCGGGGCCGCCGTCAACCGTGCTCCCATCTCCGCCGCCTGTGTCCTCCACGCGTTGAGTGGCCGGGAGCGCGCGAACGATGCGGATGGAGGTGTGCAAAGGTGAAGATCTCTTTTACTCTCAACGGCAAATCGACCGAGGTGGATGTCGCGCCGGACCGAAGGGTTGTCGACCTTCTGCGCGAGGACCTTCGGCTCACCGGCACCAAGGAAGGCTGCGGGGCGGGGGAGTGCGGGGCCTGCACCATTCTCGTCAACGGAGAAAGCCGCCTGTCGTGCCTCATGCTCGCGGCCCAACTCGAGGGGCGGTGCGTTACGACGATAGAGGGAATCGGGGAAGAAGGCCGATTGCACCCCGTTCAGGAAGCTTTTATCGAATGCGGCGCCGTTCAGTGCGGGTTCTGCTCGCCCGGTATGGTGATTTCGGCCGTCGATCTGCTCGGGCGCGATCCGAATCCCGGCAGGGGGGAGATTCGCCGGGGGCTGAGCGGAAATCTCTGCCGGTGCACGGGGTATGTCAAGATCGTCGATGCCGTCGAAACGGCCGCGCGGCGGATGAACGCGGCAAGCGATGTGAAGCCGGATGCCGGGGAAAAAGAGCGGGTGGTCCCGGGTGCGCCCGGGCAAGGACAACGCCGATGAGGAATGTGTTTCAGCCGGAGTCTTTGCCGGAATTGTGGCGCGTTTTCGAAGCTCATCCCGGAGCCTCGGTTTGTGCCGGAGGCACCGACCTGCTCGTGAAGATGCGCAGCGCAATGATGAACCCGGAATCCATCGCGTGCGTGGACAGAATTCCGGATCTGCGGGGCATCACGACGGAAGAGGGCGGGATGTTGAGAATCGGGGCCTGCGCAACTCACGGGCAGATCGTATCCGACCCTGCTGTGCGGCGGATGTTCCCCATTCTCGTGCGGGCCGTTGAAAACCTCGGGTCGCCGCCAATCCGGAACATGGGAACCATCGGGGGCAATATCTGCACTGCCTCGCCAGCCGGAGATACGCTTCCGCCCCTCTACGCGCTGGGAGCCGAGATCGAATTACGCTGCAAGGCGGCTCAGAGGCGCATGCTCCTGAAGGATTTCATCAGCGGCCCCGGAAAGACATGCCTCCGTCAGGGCGAGATCCTCGCCTCGGTGCGCCTGAAGCCCCCCGAGGGTTACTACAACAATATTCAGCACTTCGAGAAGGTAGGGCAGCGCAACGCTCTTGCGTGCTCCATCGCGAGTCTCGCGGCGCTCCTGCAGGTCGCCTCCGACGGGGTTGTCCTGAAAGCGGCCCTTGCCTGGGGCAGCGTTGCGCCGGTGGTGATGACCTGCCCCGATGCGGAAAAGGAACTGATCGGAAAGCCGCTCACATCCGAAACCCTGCGAAGGGCGGCGGCGGCCGCGCGCCAATGCGCCAACCCCATCAGCGACGTGCGCGCCGACAGGGACTACCGTCTCGAGGTCCTGGGAAACCTCCTCATGAGGCTCCTGGAGGTTGCGCCGGAATCAGCGCCGGCCCGAGATTACTAGATCCATCTTTTCTTCCTGAAAAAGCGCAGCATGGATAAAGAGATAGCAACCATGAGCAACAGGACCAGGGGATATCCCCAGGCCCAGTGCAACTCGGGCATGTGCTCGAAATTCATCCCGTAAATTCCCGCGATCAATGTCAGCGGCATGAAGATAGTGGTGATGACGGTCAGGATTTTCATCACTTCGTTCAACCGGTTGCTGACAGATGTGAGATACACCGTCAGCATCTCGGTCATTGTTTCCCTGTAGATCTCTACGGTGTCGGCTGACTGAACCGCGTGGTCGTATACGTCTTTGAAATAGAGTTTCGTGGATTCGCTCACCAGGGGCGTTTCTCCCAGGGCGAGCATGTTCATGACATCCCGCAGAGGCCAGACTGCCCGCCGAAGCTGGACGAGTTCTCTTCGCGTGTCATGAATGGATTGCATCGTCGTCTTTCCGGGCGTTGCCGTTATTTCTTCTTCAAGCGCTCCGATCTTCTCCCCTATTTCCTCCAATAAGAGGAAATAGTTGTCAACAACGGCATCGAGCAACCCATATGCCAGATAATCGGCGCCCATCTTTCGTATTCGCCCTTTGCCGCGAATGCGCTCCGTTAAGGGCACGAAGATATCCGACTGCGTTTCGTGGAAGGATATTACGAGGGAGGGACGCAAGATGATGCTGAGCTGTTCGGTTATTACCTCATCATCCAGTCGGCAGATGATTTTGGCAACGATGAAGGTGTAGTTGTCGAAGTCTTCCATCTTGGGGCGCTGGTCCGTGTTGAGGATGTCTTCGATCGTAAGAGGGTGAATGTCAAAAATCTCGCCGATTTTCGCCATAGTATCCACATTGTGGATGCCTTCCACCTTGATCCAGCGAACCGCGGATTCCGATTTCGGAGAAGCGATGGTTTCCAGATCCTCATTAACAAACTCATCGCAGTGATCTTCGCCGTACTCGAAAACGGTGATCTTTACGCTATCGGTTCTGCGCTCTCCGATGTGGACCAGGGACCCCGGAGGAAGACCCGCCTTCATGGATCTCTTCGATGAAAGCCCGTTCATGGTTGGAGCTGCTCCTTTCCGCAGATGGATTCACGACCACTCCTCTCATACCAAAATGCGTTCAAGTTGATACCTCTCAGGGCACCGAAAAGCGGGGGAATGATTCCCCCGCACCCCCGCCAGCGCCAAAATGAGCCGCGTAGCGGCGAGGGGGGGCGCAGTTCCCCGCGCTTTTCAAAAGCGTTCTTTGGTACATTCTTGCACATGATGCGTATAGCGCAGCGGCACGGAAAGAACCACCTGAAAGAGGACTTCCGGTGCTGCCCGCAGCCCGCTTCTCCGGGAAATTGTGGGGTAACGCCTCGCCAAGGGGCAAAATAAATATTTGACAGCAGAAAAACATTCACCTAATATTCACCTTGCCGTCGACGGAATACGGAACGCATTCATTTTCGGAAAGGCAGGCAAGGTAACCGAGGCAACGACATGGCTTCAAGCACCAATCAGTTGAATCATGAGGGGGTGGGATGAGTGTCGATCTTTACACATTGAAAAAAAGGGCTGTGATGGTACTTGCACAGAATGGGCTCCGGAAAACCGTCTACTTTCTCCAACTGGCCGTTGAACACGCTCTCTCGCAGGACTCGCAACGAATGGTGGACTCTGCTGTCAAATACGCCTACAAGGAGTGGGAAGAATATGGCGAGCTTCCGGAATTTGTCGTCCAGGTCGGGAGTAACGGCCTTCCGAATTCCGGATCTCCTATTATTCGATGGCCATTTTTCAAACGGTCTTACTGCTTTGACCATGAGCTTCCTGCCCCCTGCGGTTTTCTCGGCGACAGAGAAAGCTGGGGGTATCGCTTCCGAACCGTCAGGGAACAGGCTTGTCTCAATATCATCGAGACTGCGCGGCGGATCGATGAAGGCTCAACGGAAGCCTATAAGGACTTCTGGCATGGCGAGGTGTTCGAGTCCGGCGAAGAGTTCCTCAGATTCCATGGTCAGTTCATGCAATCCAATGAGGGGAAGAGGAAAGTCGGGACAAACGGCCATGATGCCGTATCTCCGAGAATTTCCAAGATCCTTGGCCTGATCAGGTTCATCGAGGAAAAAGGACAGGGGGCTTCGCAGGCCGATCTGCATTTCCTGGGGTCTTTGAAGAAGAAAGCGGTGCAACTCGGGTACTCGTGCTGATTCCCACCGCAGGAGGCTGTTGCGTGAAACTCACCCCGGCACAGGAACGGGTATATCGATTCGTACGGGATTACATTGATGAGCACGGCTATGCGCCGTCTTACGAGGAGATCCGAAGCAACCTCGGATTCCAGTCCTTGAACGCCGTCTTCAAGCATCTCAAGCAGATAGAGGAGAGGGGTTATCTCAGGATTCCGTGGAAAAACAAGAAGCGCGCCCTTGAGTTGGTTCCTGTTCAAACCGGAGGTGCGGTCATCCCATTTCTTGGAGTCGTGGCGGCGGGGACTCCCATCGAGGCCGTTGAGATACCTGAATCCATCGAAGTGCCGGAGAGTTTCCTCGGCAGAGGAAACAATTTTGCCCTGCGGGTCAAAGGGGATTCCATGATTGAGGATGGAATCCGTGACGGAGACATCCTGATCATCACCCAGCAACCTCAGGCGGAAAACGGGCAGACTGTGGTTGCGCTTGTAAATGGCGAGTCAACGGTCAAGAAGTTCTACCACCACGGCGGTGAGGTGGAGCTTCGTCCTGCAAATGAAAGCATGAAGCCCATTCGGGTAGCCGCCGATCAAGTGGAGATTGTGGGCGTTATGATGGGCCTGTT
>JAJFVB010000167.1 GCA_021372055.1 Desulfobacteraceae bacterium
CTGCCGGTAAGGAACGAAAGCAACCTTGTCTTGGTCCCCGCGGGAAAGAGTCCCGGTAAGAAAGACATGGAAGGGGGAGGCATCGTAAAGCTCCCTGATCGGCTGTGTCCAGTCTCCCTCTTCTGCCAGATGGTGCCATTCATCAAGGATGAGGATATAACGATAGCGCCGGAAATCCCGCAGCACGGTCTTGAATTTATCGACTGCAAGCGCCTGATAGGTGCTGATTCCGCCGGCGGTTCCACGCGAAAGGTTTTCCTCGTTCGTGGTGGACCGGATCGCCAAGGAATACCCCAGCGTCTGCCGAAATACAGGATCAATAAAGTTTCTTTCTCCCTGGTCCTGCAAGGTCATGCGCGGGCAGATCCAAAAGAGCTTGTCTGCAAGTCCGGCAAGGATCAACTTACCGGCCTGTAGCGGAATCAAGCTCTTCCCCCCCCCCGGAACAACGTGAAAAAAGATATCAGTCACGCCCGATCCGGCGATGATGCCGTCAATAACCCGCTGACATTCCGATTGATGCTTCCTGAACTGCATTGCGATTTCCTTTTTGTGAGTTTTCTTCCCGCGTGATCCACCGGCAGTTTTCGGGACAATAGCCACCGTTGTTGTCTATGCGATCAATTGTAAGGTCTTCTGCATACCCGCTTGTGAGCGACCATAAACGGAAGGAAGAAAAATCATCAATCCATTCCTGGGCGATTGTAATTCCTCGTCCCCCGTAGCGGTCCCAATACTTTGATTCCGGGTTAAGGCACCGATCTTTCATGCCGGTCCATATTCGATACAGGCGCGTTCCTTTCCCGTGGTGCTTCGTGCGGACGCACCCGCAGGACGTTGAAAGCCCGCCAGTAAGATTCGTCGTTGTGCAAGTTGGTTGCTTCCCACAATCGCACTGGCAAAGCCATCCGACCTTTTTTCCTATATTCCCGTTCCGTTTCAAAACGGTAAGCATCCCGAATCGTTGTCCCGTTAGATCAACAAGCTTCATCCTATCGCCTCCCCATATTCCACTTCGTTCGGCCCGGGTACGTAGCAACCATGTTCCGCAGCCGCCCACCTGATCACCCGGTCAACGTATTCCGTAAACTCTCCCGTGTTCAGCTTCGCCGTGCTTTTCACGGTCGGCAAATCACCCGCATGGGTACGCAGGAACTTGAATTTAAGGGCCTCGTGCATTTCTTCGGGCTCGTACCCGAAATGTTTGGCGAGGATCTCCACAACCACGCCCCAATAATAACGGTTCTGATCCTGGCTCCGCTGACTCTTTCGCTTCCTCACCACGATCTCAACTTGCTTGCCTTCGAGCGTTGACAGGTGGACCGCATACCTGTACGGGGCGTCGGGGACGAGGGTGCATTTGCGAACTGTGGCGGTGAAGATGGGGGCGGTCATGCGTACTTTCCTGCTTATAATATAAGCAAATTCAACAATTCTTAAATTCCTGAATTCTATTTGTCCTTTTGTGCAGAAAATATAAGTGAGCCATGTTTATTTTTTCCGTCTCATTTGTGGTCGAAAAACAAGAAGTGCGGACCGTTATGCGCTCTTTCTCGCCCTTTCCATCCCCGGCAGTTCTTCCTGAAGCTCCATGATCGTTACTTTCTCTACGGTATCGGATATCTTTTCCGCGGTGAACGCGATTGCTGTCTGGATGCTCACGGTTCCATCGTAGAAGGCTGTCAGGGAGGACTTAAACCCGATGTCAACCTTGCCGTCGCTGTTCTTTATCGCCCGTTCGATATCCGAAACATGGTTGTTGAAGAGTTCCCGCACCTGGGCTTCAATTTCGATAAGCGTTTTCTCTCCAATCCTCGGTCTTTCTTCTTGCATTGAATCCTCCTTTACTTTTTGACTGCGATTTCAATACCCTCCGGCTTCTTCATCTTCTGCACCCTCGCAAGGTGCCTCTTTGATGCGGCGAGGGACTTTTCGAACTTTGCGATATCCGCCATTGCGTTCTTCAGCATAACCTCGTGAGCCTCTTCCCAAGTATCATAATAGGGATGCACATATTTCCAGCGCTCGGCCCACTTATCGACCTTGCGGTAAAAAATCTGTGCAGTGTATCCCGGGAAATATTTTTTAGGCAGCGCCTTCGGCATCGGTTCCTCCTATTGCCACGCCGGATTTTTACCGGGCTCGAAACGTAAAATATGGTCAGCGTAACTGAGGCACTCATCCTGGTGCGTGACAAAGAATGCCTGTTTTATCCCGCCCAGCGCCATGAACGGCTGGTACATGGACATGAAACTTGACGCCGCCCCCTTTGAATCAAGGGCGCCCGTTACCTCATCAAAAAATGCCATATCCCACGCACGCCCACTCTTCTCCTTGTTCAGAAGGGCCATTGCCAGACGAACAGCGTGAAGCAGCCAAACCCTTTCCCCGCCACTCTTCATCTTGAGCGAGTCTGTGCCCCATTCCGACAATACTTTGATATCCAGATCCTCGCGCCCTTCCTCGTCCTGGGTATCGATCCTCACGGTGTACTGCGGACCGTAGCCCCGCATGAGCAATTCGTTTGCCCGGGAACTGATAAGGGGTGCTGCTCCGTCGATCTCCAGCGCCTGGAGCCCGTTCTTGCCACAGGCATTTTGCAAGTATCGCCAGTGGGAAACCCGGGAAGCAAGGGCGTCACGTTCTACACGGACACTCGTAAGCTCCTTCCCTGCCGCGGTTATCCGGTCCAGATCGCCCTTGAGAGCCGCAAGGCGAGATTTCGCCCGTTCGATCAGGTTATCGGAGTTCGGGAGGTTCATTGTCTCGATCTCCTTGATTTCCGCCATCAGGTCTTTGAGTCCTGCTTCGGCATCATAATTGATCGTGGCGTCGATCTGCCGGATCGTTTCATTCAGCCCGGCCAGCGTTTCATTAAACCGGGCAATCGTTTCATTAAGCGCCTTATTTTTCTCGCTCCCGGCTGCCACGTTCTCCGCCTGCTGCTTATTCAGCTCCTGCTTGCGTGATTCGGCAACCCGGAGGTCGGGAAGGCGGGTGGCCAGGGCCTTCTTCGTGGCAATCGCACTGCGAATAGTTACAATCTCCCGGCGCTTCAGGGTGGCAATATCCGTGTTTCCCTGGACAACCTGCTGATGATTTTGGAGGGAATGACCAAGCGGACCGATCTCGCCGGCAAGCCTCGTTTTCTCGGCTGCAATCCATTTCTCCCGGTAGCGCATCGCTTGTCGGAAATTCTCGATTTCCGGCGCGTGGGCATCAATGATCGCCTGCGCTGCTGCTTTCAGCCGCGTAACTTCTTCGGTCCGGGCCTTCAATGCCTCTTCTGCGGCCGGCACCTTCTCTTTCGCCTTGAGCGCCTCCGCGATTGCCGCACAGATCGTGCTCGTACAGGCCGGATCGTACAGGTCCCGCTCCGCCGCTCTGCTTTTCAGTGTAGCCAGCTCCGCGGTAAGCCGTGCCGTTTCCGGGTCGTTGCTCAAGGCCTTGATCGCCGCCGCCTGCTCATTCGCCTTCCCCTGTAACTCAACGCCCTTCGCAACCAGTTCCCGCAGATCCTTGTCGTCTTCCAGGTCCTTCCGGATCTGCTTCAGGGATTCAATCTCCTTTTCGATCCGGTGGACTTCCTCCTGCGCCCTCTCCCGGTCCCGCTCGGCCTTGTCGACGGCTTCCTGCAGGACGGTTATTGCGGCCTCAAGCTCCTGCGCCCTTGCCGCTGCCCCCTCGATCTGCTCTTTTTCCGCCAGGACCGCTTCAACCTTCTTGATTTCTGCCGCGACTTCCCGGTATTTTGCCTTCAGGCCTTCAATTTCGGCCTCTGCCGCGCCCTTTTCTCTCCCCATGTCTGTAGTCGTCTTTTCAATCTGTGCTTGCAGGTCGGCACGGCGCTGAAGCTGTG
>JAJFVB010000183.1 GCA_021372055.1 Desulfobacteraceae bacterium
CCAAAATAGCCGATTATCCTTTCACGACTCTTACTCCCAACCTTGGCGTGGTGCAGTACGACGACGCGCCGCCTTTCGTCATGGCCGATGTGCCCGGGCTGATCGAAGGGGCGCATGAAGGGGCGGGACTGGGTATCCGCTTTCTCAAGCACATTGAACGCACGCGGTTGCTGCTGCACGTGATCGATGTGTCCGGGGTCGCCGAGGAAGATCCCCTCCGGCCCTACAGGCAGATAGAAAACGAACTCGCGAGCTATTCCATGGCTGTTGCGGAAAAACCCGGGATAATCGTTTTGAACAAGACGGACATGGTCGACGATCCGAAGCGGCTGGAGAGCATCGCCCGAAAATACAAAAAGATCGGCAAACCCGTTATGCTTGTATCCTCGCTGCGAAGGGAAGGGCTGCGTGAGCTCGTGCGCCTTGTGCTAAATCACCTCTCGGAGATGGATAAAACTCGTCGAGGATAGGGCGAGACGAAATTCCATCCACGGGAGATCCATCGGCGGGCGCGTTTTCCTGTCACGATATGTCTACAGAATCGGCCCTTATCAGGTTAAAACGCTTGCAAATTCCAGAAAAGAACCCAAAAATCGGATTTTTGTCGAAATCCTATCGGAAAATAGGGCTAGTCCGCCCCGACGAGCCTGCTTTCTTCCAGCAAAGATTATTGACCTCTTGAAAGAAATTCAGGATACTAAAAGCGTCTCTTTATGCATGCATGGCGACAATATTCTTTGCTACATGCTTTTTCCTGCTCACAGCCACAGTATGCACATCTAATGATTGAAGAAACCAGCCGAAAAATCTATAGTGAATGGAGTTTTTTGTCCGATTCGGCTCGAGCCGGGAAATTGCCGTAAAATCAAAGGATTGCGCCTATGAATTATGATGTTGGAGTTGATATAGGGTCCGTAAGCATCAACGCGGTGGTTGTTGATGAAAAACAACAGGTTGTATTCGAAACCCCCTATCTCCGGCATTTCGGACTCGTTTATGAAGAAACGTACAAACTGCTCCTGGATACTATGCCGCGGATTTTGGCCGGGAATTCCGGCACCGTCAGGTCCGTAAGCTTCACGGGCGTACACGGAGAACCGCTTGCCGAAAGGCTTTCCGCTCCATACGAAGTGGAGACGATTGCCCAGGTGCTCGGGGCCATGCACGTGGTGCCCGGTGTCAGGACGATCATCAGCGTGGGCGGGCAGGATGCCGCGGTATTTCAATTGGCTTACAGCAACGGGGATTGGCACCTGGAGTCCTTCAACATGAACGGCCCGTGCGCTTCCGGGACCGGTTCCTTCATCGACCAGCAGGCCGAGCGACTTGCGCAATCCATTTACGGTCCGGATTTTTCCATGGACCAGGCCAAGCTGCAGCAGACATTGGACGACTTTATCGCACTCGGCCTGAAGAGCACCTACCCCGCTCCCGTGGCCTGCCGCTGCACGGTTTTCACCAAATCGGACATGATCCATCTCCAGAATAAGGGAGAAAGCCTTCCGAATATCATTGCCGGGCTTCATTACGGCAATGCGGCAAATTACCTCAGCACCATAATCGGAAACCGCGAACTTTCCGACCCGGTTGTCTTTATTGGCGGCATGGCATCCAACGGCCTTCAGGTGCAAGCGTTCAAGCACTACTTTCCGTCCCTTCTGGTTCCCGCCTTCCATACGTCTCTCGGGGCCCTGGGCGCGGTCCTTCAGGCACAGAAACGGGGGTGCCGGAACGGAGTTGACCTGGAGCTCCTCAAGCGCCGTGACGCGCAGTCGGCGTATTCCTTTCCCCGTGCGGAGCGCCTTGAGCTCACGCAGACCGGATTCGACCCCGACAACTCGCTCGCGCCCTGGAAGATAAAGAAGGGCAAGGCGGTGGAGGCGTACCTCGGAGTCGATATCGGCTCGACGACCACAAAGTATGCCCTCCTGAGCGAGGGCGGCCAGATCCTGCACAAATGCTATGTCCCCACGCAGGGAAAGCCCATCGAGGTCACCCAGAAGCTCCTGCGGACGCTTCAGGGCGAAGTAGGATCGAAGATCAAGCTCATGGCCATCGCCACCACGGGATCGGGACGCAATGTGGTCGGAGATTTTCTCGATGCCGATCTCATCATTGACGAAATCACCGCTCATGCGCGCGGCGCGATTGCAATCGATCCGGAAGTGGATACGATCTTCGAGATCGGGGGCCAGGACTCCAAGTACATCATGATCGAAAAAACGCACCCGCTCGACTTCGACATGAACAAGGTCTGCGCTGCCGGAACCGGGAGTTTCCTGCACGAACTCGCGAACAAGATGAAGATCAATATCGTAGAGGAATTCCAGAATATTGCCCTCTCCTCGCGGAACCCGATACACCTTGCGGAGCGGTGCACGGTATTTATGGAATCGGACCTTGTCAGTTACCTCCAGAAAGGCGGTGAGCGCGAGGATCTCATAGCCGGACTCTGCTACGCCATTGTCTACAACTACCTGAACCGGGTTGTGGAAAAGCGCTACGTTGGCAAAAGGGTGATGTTCCTCGGCGGACCGTCGCTGAATAAGGGAATCGTGGCGGCCTTCGAAAAAGTCCTGAAGCGTCCGTTGCTTGTCCCCAGGCATCGGGAGGTCATGGGAGCTTTCGGGGCGGCCCTGTCCATCATGGAAGTATTCAAGAAACAGGGGATGGAATACAGGAGACGCGACCTTGACCAGCTTGCCGCCATGAAGGTGGATTTCTCGGAGAGCATCTGCCACGTGGACAAGAGGTGCCACAACGAATGCAAGCTCAAGGTCTACAATTTCGGCGACCGGAAGAGCGTCTGGGGAGGCGATTGCGGCCGCTACGAAACACGCGTGGAAGGAGGTCGGGAGGCGAACCTTTTCCAGGTCCGCCAGCAGCTTTTCGATGAAGCTCTCTCGGAAGCCGGAAACCTGCTCACCGAGGCCGAAGCCGGCCGGCAGCAAAAGCCCGTTATAGGGATTCCCCTTGCGCTGCACGTGCATGAGTGGGGGATCTTCTACGCGCACCTTTTCTCGGAACTCGGGTTTCCCGTGCTTTTCAGTCCCAGAACGACCAACAAACTCGCTTTGCAGGGCGTGGAAAACGTTGTCTCGGAGGTCTGCTTTCCGGTCAAGGTGTTCCACGGCCATGTCCGCTACCTCATGGACAGGGCCGAGTATCTTTTCCTCCCCAATGTCATCAACACGCCGGTGCCGCAGCCCGATGAGATCGGGTATTTCTGCCCGCTTGTCCAGGCTTCGCAATACATGACGCGGTCTGCGCTGAATATCCCGGCCAACCGGATCATACACCCGTCGCTCCGCATGAAGGAAGACACGGGCAATCTGGTGCATGCTTTCGCGCAGGCGCTTCCGCCGGGTCTGAAACCCCAGCGCGCGGAGCTTGAAAGGGCGGTCTACAAGGCATGGGCACGGCAAATGGAATTCAGGCGCAGGCTAATGGAAGTCGGCCGTGAAGAGATGGCGAAGACGGACCCGGACGCCCCGGTCTGGGTTGTGTCCGGACGTCCTTACAATCTCTATGACGAACGGCTGAACCTCCAGCTTGGAAAGCAGTTCGCAAAGCTCGGCATCAGGGCTTTTCCGATGGACCTGATCAATTCCGATGGCGAAGACATGAGCGATTTCAAGCGCATGTTCTGGAGCCTGGGGGCCAGGATCATCAGAACCGCCAAGCGTATCAGCCGCACGCCGAACTGGTACGGCGTGCACATTACAAACTTCAGCTGCGGGGCGGACTCCTTTATCGAGCACTTTTACCGCCATTTGCTGCGCAACAAGCCCTCGCTCATACTCGAACTCGACGAACACAGCGCTGTGGCGGGCCTTCTCACGCGAGTGGAAGCCTACCGCAACGTTGTAAAAAACCTGCAGGAAAAGAGGCTGTCCGTCGTTGCGGAACCCGATGCACGGGTAAGCCTGGAAGAGGCCGGATGATCTCCGGGCACGAGCGATGTGGCGGCAAGAGGATGCGTCATGCTTCTCCTGCCAGTGAGGATTTGACGAAAGCACCGGGATTTTTTTATCAGGAATCGATACATGCCAGTTTCCGACAAGCAGAACTTTGAACGTTTCGGCACCAATGTCAAGCAGTTCGATGTAACCGGCAAGACTTTGCTCATACCGGATATGGCCCCGAACGCCTCGCGTTTGCTCGCCGCTTGTTTTCGCTCCGTGGGGGTGAACGCCCGGGTGATGGAGACCTACAAGGGGCTGTCCCTCGGCAAAGAGTTTACCTCCGGGAAGGAATGCTTCCCCTGCCAGGTCACCCTGGGGGACATTCTCTACCATCTGCAATCGGAAAAGGCGCGGCTCGGGCCGAATTTCTCACCGGAAAAGTATGTCTATTTCCTTCCGGAAGCCGACGGTCCGTGCCGGTTCGGCATGTACAACAAGATGCAGCGGCTGGTTCTGGACAGGTTTGAGGAGTACCGCGACGTTCCGATTACCTACCTGTCCACGCGAGACGCCTACTCCTCGGCGGATATCATGCCCGCCGAAGCGTCTTCCGTATTTCAGAAGCTGAGTTATGTGGCTATAATTATAAGTGATATTCTGGATCGTACGACCTGCCGCGTGCGGCCGTACGAATGGCGTCCCGGCCTGACGGATTCCTTCATGCAAAAGGCACTCGATGCCGTTATTGCCGAAGTGGAAGAAAACGGGACCAAACTCGAATTGAAGCGATTCTATAATTTGATCGAGGATATCACTTCAACGGCGAAGACTTTCATCGACACGCGGCAACCGCGACGACCGGCCATTGGGATCATCGGCGAGATTTATGTCAGAACCCATCCCGAATCCAACCAGAATATCGTGAGAGTTCTGGAGAAATTCGGTGGCGAAGCCGTGGTTGCCTCTGTTGCGGAATGGATAAATTACGTTACCTACGATAAAGCCAGGGACCACGAGCGGAGACTGAAACTCGCCTGGCAGAATCGGGAATTCGGCTCGTTTGGCACCATCCTGAACGAACTGATTTCCACGAATATCGAGAAATACTACCAGCTCCTGCGCCAGTATCAGGGATACAGCAGGGCTCTCAAACATCTCGATATCCACAGGGACCACAGGATAGGAACCATTGAGAAGCGGCTTGATTGCGACCGCCTTTACAGTTTTGACATAGGCACGGAATCCGCCCTCAGCATCGGGGCGGCGCTGGAGCAGGTCCACGAGGGATTTAACGGCGTGGTGAACGTTTTTCCCTTCACCTGCATGCCCAGCGCAGTCTGTACGGCGGTGCTGAAGCCACTGCTCAATAAATTGCGAATGCCCTATATCGATGCCCCTTACGACGGGGCAATTCAGCCCAACCGGGAGATAGCACTGCGCACATTCATGTACCAGGCCAAGCAGCACCTCGAATCCCGGAATTCGGGCAAAAGAAACGGCAAGGCAGCGAAATGTCATATCAAACCATGATTATAAACGCGATAGACCCGGAAGAATTCCGAATCGCGGTAGTGGAAGGACATACCCTTGAGAGCTTTTTCATAGAGACTGCAACACGCGGTAAAGTTGTAGGCAACCTCTACAAGGGCATCATTACACATATTCAGTCGAGCCTCCAGGCTGCGTTCGTGAACTACGGCGCCGAACGAAACGGCTTCCTTCCCTTCTCTGAAATCCACCCGGAGTACTATAGCACCGAAGCGGAAGGCGATTCCGTCAAGATCCAGGACGTCATCCACCAGGGGCAGGAAGTCCTGGTGCAGGTGGTCAAAGAGGAGCTTGGCACCAAGGGCGCTCTGCTTACTTCGTATGTTTCTCTGGCGGGCCGGGACGTTGTCCTCATGCCCGGACAGGACCAGCGGGGAGTCTCCCGGAAGATCGAAAACGGAGACAGGCGGGAGCGCTTGAAGGAACTTGCCAGAAGTCTGAAGGTCCCCGAGGACTTTGGAGTGATTTTGCGAACGGCGGCCGAAAACCGCACGAAGCGCGAGGTTTCCAAAGACCTCGATCATATCATGAAGATCTGGGAGGAGATCAAAAAGCGCGTCCAGGAGACTGGCGCCCCCAACCTGATCTACAAGGAACAGGATCTCGCCATCCGTATCATGCGGGATTACTTCAATCCCAGCATCAAGACGATTTTGGTCGACGATAAGGAAGTCTATCGCAGGGTAAAGGAATTCCTCGGGATCATAAGCCCGAGACACCAGAAGTCGGTCCGCCATTTCAAGGAAGAGGGGCCGATTTGCGCAAAGTATAATCTGGAAGAGCAGATCGCGCAGATTTTCCGCAAGAAAGTGCCCCTCAAATCGGGCGGCTACCTGCTTTTCGATCCGACCGAGGCCCTTGTGGCCATTGACGTCAACTCAGGCAGGACAACGGGCGAAGGGGCGGTTGAGGAAATGGCCTACAAGGTCAATATGGAAGCCGCCGCGGAAATCCCCCGGCAACTCAGGCTGCGCGACCTCGGGGGGCTCATCGTGATCGACTTCATCGACATGCGCGAGCAGCGTCATGCGCGGGAAGTGGAACGGCGCCTCAAGGAAGAAATCAAGCAGGACAAGGCAAAGATAACCGTCGGCCGCATCTCGAAGTTCGGGCTCCTGGAGCTTTCACGGCAGCATCTCGGGCTCAATATCCTGCGCGGGTCCTACAGGGAATGTCCCGTTTGCCAGGGAGGAGGCCTGGTGCGTTCCACCGAGGCAACGGCCCTCTGCTATTTCCGGAAGATCTGGTCGACTCTCGTGCAGAAAAAACCGGCAGTTCTGAAGGCAACCCTTCCGTTTGATGCGGCAACCTATCTGCTGAACCGCAAGCGCGCGGAAATCGCCAATCTGGAAGACACCTACAAAACTACCATCATCATAGAGTGCTCCACTTCCGCTCTGCCGCATGAGGGGCACATTGAGGTGACTCCTCACGAAAGCGTACCGCTGTAATACTGAGTTGGGTTCAAGCTGATACTTCTCTGGGCACCAAGGAGCGGGGGAATGATTCCCCCGCTCCCCGCAAGTATCGGCCTCACGCGTAGCGGCGTGGAGGGTGCAACTCCCCACGTTTTTCAAAAGCGTTCGTTGGCGCATCCTTGAACGCAAATCCGTATAAGACACCGGCGCCTATTCCATGCATGAGATCGAACGGAGCGGGGATCGATACACCGCGATCGTTTCTTTTCCGCAGCGCAGCTTCCCGGCAGGCGCAAGCTTCCTGGGCGCGAAGTGCGGGCCGTAGACCAGCAGGGTTCCGTTCCACCCCTCGAGGGCGTCCTCCAGCCCGTAAATCGGCTTGTCCGGATAGATGTAAAGGCAGTCCGCATGGCGGATTTGCTGAGTGAAGAAATCGGCGCAGATGAAGTCTACGCGCGCATCGAGCCCGAGATCAAGCGATGCGCGCCGGGCCCGGGAGGCAAGCAGGTGATCCGATTCGATGCCGACGGCCCTGGTCAAGAGTCCCGCAAGGCAAACGGCAATTCCGTCGCCGCTTCCAACATCCAGGAACAGCCTGAATTCGGAGAGATTCAGCCGCCTGAAAAACGAAAACAGGTGCGCCGGCCTGGATGCCGCCCAGGCCCCGGCGGAGGTAATGCGGTAGGGCGAATCACCCGATTCCTCGGGGCCTGCGCCGTAAAGGGAGCGGTAGTAACGGATTATTCCCGCCGCCTTTCTGCCGCACTCCCGGTCCGCTTTCATCTGGATGCGGGTCAGGGTACACCTCCAATGGCCATTCGGGCGGGGATGATTTCCCCGGATTTGCCCGTATCGGCCGTTCGCGCCTCACTCGGGCGCACCGTCGTGCCGAAATTCCTGAGGGAACTCCGAAAAGATTGGTTTATTCGAGCCTTTTTTCCGAATTATATATAGCCGAAAAGAATCAGGGCAGAAAGGGCCTAGACGGGAAGCCGGGTCCTTGCCCGCTTTTCAACATGCAAGTACCGGGTCTGAGGGGATTATCGGATTCGGCGGGAAGGAGATGTTGCGTGAGAGTTCAGTGTCCCGGATGTGGCGCCGGGTTTGCCTTACCCGATGAAAAAATGCCCGAGGGCCGTAGCTTCAGGATCCTCTGCCCCAAGTGCAAGGGGCCAATCGAAATCGGCGCGAGGGAACCGGTTCAGGAAAAGGTGGGGACCGAAGCCTTCATGTCTCCTGCCGTGGGGGGCTTCGAGGAAGATGGGCTGGATTTCGCCAACGCGATCGATGCGGTCGAGGAGGGCGTCAAAACCGCGCTCCTGTGCGTCGCAAACATCAAGAAGGCTGATAAAATGGCCCAGGCGCTCCAGGAACTCGATTTCTGGGTTGTTCACGCATCCCGTTCCGGTCTGGCCCTTGGAAAATTGCATCACAACAATTACGACCTGATCGTGCTCGAAGATGATTTCGATTCGGCCAAAGCATCGGCAAATCTCGTTCTCCATCATGTGCAGCTTCTGCCGATGCACGTGCGCCGTCAATTCTATCTGTGCCTTCTTTCCGAAACCATGCCCACGCTGGACGCGATGCTGGCGTTCCGGCTTGGCGTGAACATGATCCTCAATGTGCAGAACCTCGACAAGGCCAAGGTCATTCTCGCCCGTGCAATGAAGGAATTCAGGACCTTCTACAGCTTCTTCAATGCCGAACTGGCAAAAAAACACGGCTGAGAAGCTGGGGGGGCGCAGCGGGGTTGACGATGAACAAACACCTGCGGCAGAGAGTGGAAAACTGCGTTGCCACCATTTTGGAATTGAACAGGTACCTGGGCGATGGCCGCATCAGACCGGAAATAGTAAAGCAATTCGAAAGGTTACAAACCTATTTGCAGATGGTCTCCGATGAATCCGTAAACGAAGTGGACATAGGAAAAATAGAAGAAGCCACCCGGCAACTGCTGGACGAAATCCGGGAAAGCCTCCGGAAAAGCGGCATAGACTATCATTACCATGGTGATACCAACTGATACCGAATTACGCTAAAGATGATACTCCAAAGAATCCAAAAGAGCGGGAGAATGATTCCCCCGCGCCCCCCGGCTCCGGCTCCCGCAAGCGGAGCAATCCAATGGGACGGCGACTCTGAGTTTTAAGGTTCCCGAAAGGATCAGGCCGGATGCTAAGCGCATTGGAGTATGTCATCATAGGATTGGCGGCCGTGGCGGGCGGAGCTGTAAATGCTCTGGCCGGCGGCGGCACCCTCATTACCTTCCCGATGCTGACGGCGGTGGGAATACCGGCCGTGGCGGCAAACGTGACGAACACGATTGCCCTCTGCCCCGGGTATCTCGGCGGGACTCTCGCGCAACTCAAAGACATTCGCAGCCAGGAAAAGCGGCTGCTTTTCCTCATCCCCGCCGGAATTGCGGGAGGAGTGGGCGGCGGCCTGCTGCTGCTCAACACCGGCGAGCAGTTGTTCCGCGCGCTCGTGCCTTACCTCATCCTTCTTGCCGCGGTTCTGCTGTCCGTGCAGGAGCCCGTGCGCAAGTGGCTCAACCGGCGTTCGGGGGAGGGCCCTCATTCCAAGACGAGCGAACTCTGGACCGTGCTGCCCGTTGCCCTTGCAGCCGTCTATGGTGGTTATTTCGGAGCCGGCCTGAGCGTGATTATCCTCGCCGTGCTGGGCCTTGTGATAGATGATTCGCTGACAAGGCTGAATGCGCTCAAGCAGCTCATCTCGCTTGTCGTAAACGTTGCCGCCGCGGTGTTTTTTATTTTCTCGGATCAGGTGGTTTGGACCGCCGCAGTGGTAATGGCCGTGGGTGCGCTTCTGGGAGGCGTGCTGGGTGGCCGCCTTGCAGGCGCGATCCGCCCCGTTGTGCTTCGCCGCGTAATCGTGGCGGTTGGCGTCGTGATTGCGGTGATATACTTCGTACGATGATCGGAAGCCTCTCCCGGGCGCTCGCGGGGGTGCGGGGGAATCATTCCTGCGCTCTTTGGTGCCCTGAGAGGAAAGGCTTTCCGCGCCGCACAAAAAAAATCCCGCGGCAAACCTCGGAGAAAAATGCTCCGACCGGCACGAAATCCCGTTGCTCTTTTCCGCGAAATTGAATACAGATTTAAGTATTGCTGATCCGCCCAACCAAAGAGAGGTTTCAATGACTTCCATCATTCTGATGATTTTAGCGGCGACATTGGTATACGCCGGAGTCCTCATGATCGAGAGGGACCTCACCACGGCTCTGGGCAGCGTTGTGCTGGGACTGCTCCTGTCGGTGAACCCCGTGCTGCGAATCGTCGGGTTATTCAAACCCGCTGCACGTCCCGGAAAACGGCCCAAACCGAAAGGTCCGTTCCGACCGTATGTTGTAAGACCGGGATCCCAGAGGGATCAGGAACGGGATGAGCCTCCCACGATTCACTGAGGGGCCTGCTGTCGTGGCGAACCTTCTGAACCGGTGTCTCCTTTTTAGCAAACTTGAAATTTACCTCCATAATTAACTTATACTAAAAAAATATCATTGCACTCTCGATCTGTCCCCGCTAAAATAGCACTTGGCCAAATTAGTTGTATGTCTCCTCCCATCGACAACCTCGGTCCTCGTCCCCGCATCGAAGGCCGGGGTTTTCCATGTTTACGGGTTCTGCAGCATGGACCCGGTACCTGGATTTTGCGAATATCCCCCGGCCCCCTGACCGCTTTCCAGCGGGATCAAGGAAGGGGTTCTATTTTCCCAAAAGATCGATAAAACTCTGTACGCAATCCGGGCAGAGCTGGGTCCCTTTGGCCTCTTCAATTATCGTCAGGGCCTTGTCGTGAGGAAATCCCTTGCGATACGGCCGATCGCTTGTGAGAGCATCATAGGTATCGGCCACGGCAATCATTCGGGCAACAAGGTGGATGCGGTCGCCTTTAAGTCCCTCAGGGTAGCCTTTTCCATCGAATCGTTCGTGGTGACCCGCAATTGCCGGTATGATGTCCGCAAGGCTTGGAATGGGAGAGAGTATGGCCGCGCCGATGCTCGGGTGAGTTTTCAGGATTTCCCATTCCTCTTTGGTGAGATCGGAGGGTTTCAACAAAATGTCGTCGCGAATGCCTATCTTGCCGAGATCATGAAGCTTGCCGGCGATTTTGGCTTTCTCGACGGCCTCCGCGTTGAATCCCATGTGCTGGGCCATGTGCACAAGAGTCGTAGCCACGGATTCCGAATGGCCCCGCGTGTACTTGTCGCGAGCCTCCAGAGCCAGAATCAGGCTCGTTATGCTCCCGATGATGATCTCCCGCTCCGCCTCCAGCCGTTTCTTTTCCTCGGAAAGGCGCTGGAAGTGATCGGAGAGGAACTGCTCGGCCATGACCACGAGCTGATCGATGTTGAAAGGCTTGACCAGATAGGACGTCGCCCCGAATTGAAGGAGCTTGCGCATCGTTGCGCGGTCCCCATTCGAACTCATGATGATAAACGGAATGCGTCCCAGCTCCGGGCTGGCATGGACCTGCCTGCACAACCCGATCCCGTCAAGCTCGGGCATGTTAAGATCGCTCAGGATCAGATCCACACTCTGGTTGTGCAAAATCTTGAGCGCCTTTGCACCGTTTTCTGCGGTGAGTACATAGAAGCCTGCCGCCAGAAGGGATTTCTGTACCAGGTGACGGGTTGTGACGGAATCGTCCACGACGAGGATCGTTCTCCGCCGGAGCAGCACATTCCTGCCCAGCAACTCGCGGACACACTCCCGCAGCTCCGTTTTGGCGTTCGATTTCGAGATATACGCGGCAACACCCAGTTTGAAGCCGCGTTCAATGCTCTCTTCGGTATAGTTCGAGCTTAAGATGATGATGGGTATGGATTTTTTGGCGTTGTGGCTTTTGATTTTCCTGCAGAGCGTGAACCCGTCCATCCGCGGCATTTCGATGTCGGTGATGATCAGGTCGAAGTCTTCCCGTATGGCGGACTCGAACCCGTAGATTCCGTCAACCGCCTCGGAAACGGCCGCGCCCATCCGTTCGAGTTCGATCCTGAGCGCTACCCTGACCGTCGAACTGTCATCTACTACCAGGATTCTGGGGGAGGACTTCAGGAGATGGTCCTCTTCCTCACGGCAGGAAGAATTCTCGAAAATCGATGGCTCTCCCAATTTTGCCACTCCTTGCTTCTGCTCGTTTAGGCCTGTTCAATCGACTATGTGTTTTCATCTTGCAGGCTTTGACGAATTCGACACCAAAATCAATTCCTTAGCCTTCGAGCCCGCTAAATATTTATCGACCTCAATGCAATAAAGCATAAGGATATTTAGAGATTTCCCTTGGGAAAAAGAGATTTTTCGAAAATTAAGCGCGATATGACGCCCGATAGGGAACAGTGCCGCAGAATGCTTTTGAAAAGCGTGGGGAACTGCGCCCCCACACCCCCACGCCGCTTTCGCGGCTCATTTTGGCGCTACGGCTGCGCCGTTGGCCGGCAACCGCCAGCGCCGATACTTGCGGGAGGGGCGGGGGGGAATCATTCCCCCGCTCTTTCATGGATTGGGGAGCGCCTGAATCAACTCCGTCACCGGCGTTTTTTCATTCGAACTCCTCGGATTCTTCCGTTGTGTACAAGAGGTTCAATACATCCCTTGAGACCTGGGCCGGATCGGAACTCAGGAGGCACTCTTCGGATTTTCTCCTGAATTCTGCGGCTTTTTCCTCCATTTCCCTGAGCCGCTCCGTGACTCCCCGGGAGAGGAGCAGGGCTTTTATCTCTTCAAAAAGAGGCTGGCTGCCGGCGAGCAACTTTCCCTCCTGGAGAATCTTGCACGCAACCATTCTCTTGAAATTGTCGAACAGCAGTTGCTCTCTCACCCTGTCCATGTCCTTCACGACATAATCAAGCTCTTCCCTGAGGCTCGGCGCGATCATGGTGTAGTACTTTTCCTTGTAGATGGCCTGGTCAAGGTCCTTCAGGAATTGCTTCGGCACTCTGTCGCCGGTAACGACAACAAGGTCTATATCGGAGCCGTTTACCATCTCGCCGATGCTCGTCTCGGGGCGCGGGACATCGTGCGCCATGTCGTAGACGATATCACCGGCGATGATGAAACAAATTCTGCCCTCGGCCGGCCAGTGTTCCGCGAACTTATTGCGCAGATCGTCCACGATCCTTTTTGCCAGGGCCAGCTTTTCACTGCTTACCGCCAGGATGTGCCGGGTGACCGCATCCGCCCTGCGGTCCAGGGATTCGGTTTTTCCCCGCAGCCCGACGATGGTGTAAGTCATAAACTCCCTTAGAATCGAAGGAGAAAGCCTCGCAAAGCCTTCAACCTTCCTGTCCAGCCTCAGGTATCGCCTTCCCAGCTTGCGGGCTTCGAGACGTGGGGAAGACAAGCATGTCTTCCAGACCGCAAGAGGTTTCTCACCGAGAGCATCGAGGATTTCCGATCCCGTGAGAGGACCTTTTTCTTCAATTAATTCGTAAAGTTTGTCTTCCATATGAATGTCCGATACGACTCACGCCATTGCTCTGTCCGTGCGGAGAGCGGGTCCCAAAATGGAACGAGCGGCCGCGAAGCCGCCCGTTCCAATGCTATGTTCTCAAATCAGCAGAGCCGGCCGGTTTCGGGATTTCGCGCAAAGCTCAGGGACGCAACGCTCACGAAGGGATCGGAGCGCATATCGATAAGCTCGTATCCCTTCGCCTTGACCTTGGATTCCGCAGCGAGCAAATCGGCCGCGGCAACCTCGTCGAGCACATAGATCATGTTGCCGCCCTCGGCCGCGTACTTCTGCCCGTAGCTTATGGGAACATCCGAAGTGACGCCGCCAAGGATCGCTTCGGTCACGGGACCGGTCTTTCTTCCCCCATTGGCGACGAGAACCACCGTCCCGGCCCTATAGACCTGTTCCGCGCCCATGGAGATCGCATACCACGGGCTCTCTTCCTTGCTCGCGAAGTGGCCGTCTTCCACCGCATTTGCGACGGTGTTGTCGTCCAGCTTCACCAGCATGACCCTGTTGTTTTCAAAGGGAATGCCGCTTTCGTGGAAAGCCACGTGCCCCCTGCCGCCCACTCCTATGACCTGCAGGTCTATGCCTCCGCAGGCGTCGATCTTTTTCCAGTACGCATCGAGTATATCTTCCCGAATCATCTTGAGGTAGCCTTGGGCGTTGTCCTTGATGACGACCGCCTTGCCCTTGTTGGTACCCTGAAATTCATAGAAGGCCCGGTTCTGCTCGAGCGCCCCGACGAGTATGTCCTGGTCGACGAGGGTTCCCCACGGTACGTTGGTCTCGACGAACTTGTCCTGAAGAAGACAGAAAAACTCGGAGATCATAAAGCAACTGTACGATTCGCAATGCATCGCACGCTGCTGCGCGTTTTCTCCGGGCAGGCCCACATATTCGTCCAGGTTGAAGGAGCGAACCCTGCGCGCGTCGATGCGGCCGGCGTTAAGAGCCTTGGCGAGGTGCTTGTACACGCCCGTCGGAGAATTTCCCGTGGCAAGACCGAGCACATACTCGCCTTTTTGCGCCTGCTTCCGTTTCATATCGGCTTCGACCAAATCGGCAGCCACCTTGCTCATCTGGTCCCAGTTCTTTGTCACGTATATCTTCAACGGCATATGAGATTCCTTCCGATCGAGAGAACAACTGCTGAGAGTGAGACTCTGCATTTCAACGTCAAGCGGACACAGTATTGATCGGCGGACTATCCGATAGCCGCTTTCACCGCTTCGGATACCTGCCGGCAGTACGTAAGGGTGATCTCGTCGCTGGGTCCCTCCACCATTACCCGGCACATGTTCTGCGTGCCGGAATAGCGCACCAGCACACGCCCCTGATCGCCGAGAGCCGATTCCACGTCTTTGATCGCCTGAACGACCAGCGGCAGGGTCGAGATTTCCGGCTTGCTCTTGACATCGATGTTTATCAGCTTCTGCGGGAAGATGTTCATCAGCCCGGCAAGCTCGGAGAGCGGCTTCCCGGATTCGATCATGGCGGCGAGAAGCTGGATGGCCGTAAGGATTCCGTCCCCGGTCGTATGGTGATCCAGGAAGATCACGTGTCCCGATTCCTCGCCCCCAAGAACGCTGCCCAGCCGCTGCATGTCTTCGAGCACGTAGCGGTCGCCAACCTTGGACGCATGCTGCCTGAATCCGTATTTTTTGCAGGCCTCGGTCAGTCCGAGATTGCTCATCACCGTGCTCACGAGAAGGTCGTTTTTGAGGAGGCCTTTTTCCTTGAGCATCTTCCCGCAGATGATCAGGATCTGGTCTCCGGTGATTTCGCGTCCCTTTTCGTCAACGGCGATCAGCCGGTCGCCGTCGCCGTCGAAAGCGAGCCCCACGGCCGCGCCATTTTCGACGACGCGCTTCCTGAGATCCTGCGTGTGCTGCGATCCGCAATTGTCGTTGATGTTTATCCCGTTGGGCTTATTGTGAATCACGTCCAGATCGGCGCCCAGCTCGGTGAAACATTCGGGGGCGGTCCGGTAGGTCGCGCCGTTCGCGGTGTCGACGACGATTTTCATCCCCTCCATGGAAAGCGCCCGCGCAAAGGTATTCTTCAGAAACACGATGTAGCGGCCGAGAACGTCGTCGATGCGGTGGGCCTGACCCATGCGGTCGACGGGCGGAACCTTGTCGGCAAGCTTGCCGTCCAGGATGAGCTCTTCGATCACCGCTTCCTGTTCGTCGGAAAGCTTGTACCCGTTGCCTCCGAAAATCTTTATCCCGTTATCCTGGTAAGGATTGTGGGAAGCGGAGATGACAATACCGGCATCCGCGCGCATGCTCTCCGTGATGAAAGCAATTCCCGGAGTCGGAAGCACGCCGACCAGGAACGGATTACCCCCCATCGAGGTGATGCCGGCGAGCAGGGCGCTTTCAAGCATGTAGCCCGAGATCCGCGTGTCCTTCCCGATAATGATCCGCGTCCTGTGCCCTTCTTTCCTCAGAATGTAGGTTATGGCCTGGCCGACCGAAAAGGCCATCAGGGCATCCATCGGATACCTGTTTGCCACTCCCCTGATTCCATCCGTGCCGAACAATTTTCCCATACAATCTCCTCCATTGGCCAAAGTGTATTATCCCGCGTAAATTCCTAAAACAGTTCGAAGGACGGAAGAAGCGCTCCCGCCTTCCGACACAGGGCATCGACAATCCCCTGGAGCCATCTGACACCATCCAGCGAGACAGCCGGCCTCATTGCCTTGATCTGCCGGATATAATCTCCGCCGGTATTCCGGCGGTCTTCCTCGAACCCGGCGAGAAAGCGGTCCCGCATCGCAGCCTCTTCCCCGTCTTCGGCAATGCCTGCGAAAAGCTCACAGACGGCGCGAATGTTGTCGTGCAATTCGCAGCCCGGCTTCTCCGCGCCCGCTCCGCATCGGCATTGTCCATGGGTTTTCGGGACCTTTTCCGCCAGCGCGATCAGCCTGTTGGTGCGTTCTTTCCCGGCCAGCGCCAGCTTGTCGAGCAATCCCTGGTAGAGAAGATCGCCATACTCCATGGTCGAGAAGAACGGCTTGCGAACGTGCCTGTACCAGGCTTCGAGCGCGGCGAGGTTTGCCATGTACAGGACGTTGTTCCTCAGGATCCGGGCAAGATGGCGATAGCTGTGGGGCTGGTAGTCCGTAACGGCCGCCGCGTAGGTCTCTCCGGTAATGAGCCTGCGGTCTTCCGGGGTGTCTTTGCGCAGCACCGTTCCGGCGACGGCTACGTTCCCGAACCCCAGCCTCAGGGGGCCGACCATCCCGCCCTGGCCTCCAAGAAAAATGGCGGGCTGATTGAGCATGACTCCCCTCGGCACGTCTCCTATGAGCGAGGGGGTCGTCTTGTTGCCGTCCGGGGTATAGTTGAAATGAATATACGAGCTTCCCACTTCACTGTGGTCCTTGCGGCTGGTCCCGCCCGCCATGAGGCAATCGCAAAAGTTGATCAGGCTGCCGAGCGTCACAAAGGGAAAGAGGATGGTCTGCTTGAGGCCCACGCAATGCGCGCCGTTTGCCTCCTCCTCGAGGATGCATCCATCGCGAACATGCGCGCCCAAAGCCATGTTGGCCTTTTCCAGAAAAACCGAACCCTTGAAATAGCCGCCCTTCAGCTCGGCCCTGGGACCGATCTGGCAATTATCGATTGTTGCGGGACCTTCCGCTCCGATCTTGACACCTTCGGAAATCACCGTGGCTTTGCCGTAGATGCGGCATCCCGGGAATATCTTGACTCCCTTGCCGGAAATCCGCTCCACCGCCACCTCATCCCCGATGTCCAGCGTCAGAGGATTCGGAATATCAACTCCTTTGTTGACAAGCTCCGAAATCTTCTGCTGACTTCTTGGCTTAAGCTCCATCAACACCTCCGTTTAGAGTTCAACCCGCCAAATCCACGACAGTTCATCAATTCGAGTGCCGAAATACCACATTTCGAAAGAACACGATAAGAGCCTGTTTGCGCTTCTGCTCCTCTATCTGATGGGGAATAAGTTTATTGTGAGGCCAACGCAGCAGCGACATCTCATATTCCATGATGGAGCCGTAAGCGTTGTTGAGATACCAGGCGTAGGTCAAGCCGAATAGAAGGCCCGGAGGAAGAAATCCCTCGTTATCATTGAGGGTTATCCGGTATGTTCTTGGGTCGCCGGGGCTTCTGATCATGCGCGAAAGAGTGAGATAGGTATGCAATTCCGAACCGCTGAGGAAGCATCCCCGCTCTTTTTCCGGGCGCAGCCTTATTTCGTAGCACCTGGCCCCCCATTCGCCTTTCTCGAACCCGATCCAGCGGCGGCATTCGAGATAGTTCCCGAGAAGCGATTCCCCGAGCGCGATGACGAGATTCTCCCTCATTCGCTCCGGGTCGTCACTCAGGTGCTCATGGAGCTTGAGCATCTGGTTTTCCGGGTCGTAATAGCCCAGAACGTTGTCCCATTCCTTGCTTCTGTTCCATGCCCGCGCACCGACGATTTCGGCTCCCCGGAAAAACCGGAGGTGCCCGGTGCGTATGTCGCGATTGTCCCAGGTTATGTCCAGAATGGTATTCCGAAGCCAAGCGGGGGAAAAATGCTTGGTCTCCAGTGTTTTCCCCACAGTTTTGCGGTATTCGCAAAGAGGCGGGAACGTGAGCGAGGGGGTCTCGATGGGCGGTGAAAGGATGCACGGCTGCGGAGTGTTATCCGGTTTGAGGTTGAAGCGTTGATGCGCGAAGACGAGCGTCCTCACGGCAAGGGCAAACCTCTGAGGGTCGTGGTGGATGACCTGGGCCAGCCTCATGCGCCGGGTGGAATAGATTGTCGCTTCTATGGGAAGCGCTTTGAGCTGCTCCACCCGGGAACGATCCAGATAGATGGGACTCTTGCCCTCCAACGCGTAATTGCACAGGACGTTGCCGGGGACGTGCTCGAGGTTGGCGCTGAGTATGACGTCAAAAAGTCCTTCCGCTCCCCCCGGGACATTCTGTTCGTAAGCCTCCACCAGCTCCGAAACGTAAAAACCCCGGTTCCTGCTGCGCCGCGAAATGTCGGTCTCCCCCTCCTGAATCCAGAAGTTGGCCCCGAGGATCTTCAAGGCCTTCCTGTTTGCCTTGATGGCATTGATGATGGGCGGCAGCTTCAGCATCGGCAACAGGCTCGTATAGACGCTGCCCGGCGCATAGATGATAAGGTCCGCCTCTTCAATGGCCCTGCACAGGTCCGGCTTCACGCCGGGGTGCCCGCAGTATTCGACGGCAACCCGGTCGACGGGAAAATTGCGGCGGCACTGGGCCGATTTCCGCTGCCCCCTCACGGCGACTCCGTTGCCGTATCTCAGCACCAGTTGGCCCGGCGTTGACGTTGCGGGATGCAGGCGGCCGGGCGTTGCCCCTATTGCCCGCGCTATTATATCCAGTCCCCTCTCGATGGCGGCCGAATCAGGCGGACTGTCCGCCCCGTCCCGGGATTCCCTAAGTATGGCGGCCGTGAGCAGCAGGTTTCCCAGACAGTGGCCTCCCGGCCTTATCGTCGGCCCCTCTCCACCCGGCGAGACATGCCTGCCGAGCATGGAAAGGAATTCATAGAGCGCTTCGGGGCAGCATGCGCGGATATTGTCCGGCACGACGAGGGCAGGCTTCGAAATGCATCTGGAATCGTTGACATCGGGTCCGAAACGATGATTGAAAATGCTATGAATGACGCGAACGAGCTGAATTGTCGCGAAGTCGTTCAGCCCGTAGGTGGATCGAAGGTTTTCGCGGAGAATCATGGACAGGAGCAGCTTGCGAAGATCGCCGATTCCGATGAGCGGGAGCTGTTGCAGAAGCAGGCCCGTCGAGCCTCCGTCATCCGTGGTGCAAACGACCACATCCAGCGCGGAGAACTCTTCTTTCAAGCCGACAAAGGGCTGCTCGGGCCAGTCTTCGAGCTGGGAATTCCCGCCTATTACGGTCGAGAGCCCCGTCCCGCCGCCAAATGCCACAACACGGACCGACTTGCATTCGAGGTTTATCACCTCCTGGGCCAGACGCAATACCAAACGACCGTCGGACCCCCTCGGAGTCGTTCCGTTGAGTACTGTCTCCAGAAGCTCCTCAACGTACTGGCTGAGCTCAGCTCCCTTTATTCCCGCCATATCTCCTTCACCTCCGGATCGGTTTCACGGTTTTCCCTCAAGTCGAGCATGCCTTCCGGGAAGGCGATCTTTTCATTTGGCCGATTTTTTGTGTGAATTGGTAGCTCCGCGACTATCGTTTATGGGTGGCGGGCATCAGATCGAGTGCCGTCGTCCAAACTTGCGGAAAGTGCCGACCCTCCAGGACAGGACCCTGAGAGCAAAGCATATCGAAATGGGGTCTG
>JAJFVB010000150.1 GCA_021372055.1 Desulfobacteraceae bacterium
AGCGCCGAAATGAGCAGCGCAGCTGCGTGTGGACCGTGGGGAGCTGGCTCCCCACGGTCTGAAAGCCTGGTATCATCTTGAACGCTCATTGGTATCATGCGCATGTGCGTTGAAAAATGCACCCAAAAACGCTTTCGAAAAGCGTGGGGGGCAGGGCAGGATGAATTACCCCATTTCTTTTGCGATAATCTCCTGCACGAGCGTGTAGGGATCGGATTGTTTCTCGACGATCTGGTCGACCATCAGGTCGAAAGAGTTGCCGTCCTTTTCCATCCTGGCGAGAATGGTCCGGAAGGCTTCTTCCCGCAGGGCCTCCATGAGCTGTATCCGGGCGCGCTTCTCCAGCACCTCCCGCCATTTTTCCGTGTGCGTGGAGAGAAGGAAGGACCTGTGATTCCGAATGGCTTCGTGGAGGTCTTCCATCCCGCGCGATTTCACGGCCTCGGTTTCCACAATGGGCGGTTCCCAGTCGTCGCCGTTGCGTCTCTTTGCGCCGAGTTCGATCAGGTTGCGCAGTTCGCGGATCGTTTTGCGCGATCCCTCGCGGTCGGCCTTGTTGACGACAAAGATATTCCCGATCTCCATTATGCCGGCCTTGATCGCCTGGATCTCGTCCCCCATCCCGGGAATGGTGACGAGAACCGTCGTGTGCGCGCTGTTGGCGATTTCGACCTCATCCTGCCCGACTCCAACGGTTTCGACGAGAATGACGTCTTTGCCCATCGCATCGAGCACGTTCACCATATCGTTGGTCGACTTGGTCAGGCCGCCGAAATGCCCCCGCGTTGCGAGGCTGCGGATGAAAACGCCGGGATCGAGAAAGTGGCGCTGCATCCTGATCCGGTCGCCAAGAATCGCGCCTCCGGTAAAGGGGCTCGTCGGGTCGACCGCAAGGATCCCGACGGTCAGGTCCTCTTTGCGAAACCGCGTCGCAAGCTGGTCGACCAGGGTGCTCTTGCCCACGCCGGGGGAGCCGGTGAAGCCGATGACGTAGGCCTTGCCCGTATGGGGATAGAGCTCCTTGAGGATGGCCCTTGCCGACGGGATCTCGTCGTCGATGTCCCTGAGCAGGCGGGCGGTTGCCCGAACATTGCCGGAGACGATTTGTTCAACAATATCCATGATCAAACCCTGTTTTGGCCGTAGAATGAGTTCGGCGGAAGCCCCCGCGCCATCGTAGCGGCCTTCCGGTCTCCATGCTGGCCCGGCTCACTTGCCCTCGAAGGCGACGGCCTTTCGCGGTGAAATATTCTGCTCGACCCAATCGGTAATGTCCTTGAGTTTCGCGCCCGGTTCGAAAATCTCCCGTATGCCGATTCCCTTGAGTTTGGGAATGTCTTCGAGCGGGAATATCCCTCCGCCGATCACCCGGATGTCTTCGGCATTGCTTTCCTTCAGGAGTTCCATGATCCTTGGGAAGGAGTACGTGTGCGCGCCCGAAAGGATGCTCAACCCTATCAGGTCGACGTCTTCCTGGATCGCGGTGTTTACGATCTGCTCGGGGGTCTGGTGGCAGCCCGTGTAGATCACTTCGAAGCCCGAGTCGCGGAATGCGCGGGCGATTACGCGAGCGCCGCGGTCATGGCCGTCCAGACCCGGCTTGGCAACCAATATGCGAAGTTTCCTGTCTTTTCCCATGGAAACGCAGTCTCCTTTGTTCAAGGTAAACATCATCGGCCGGTTTCGGCACGTGATCCGGGGCGAATGTCCGGTCTGGTGCAAAAACTCTCCGGAAAGTGGCAAAAAAACCTAGAACGTGCCGGGGTCCGTGTAGACGCCGAAAGCTTCCCGGTAGAGACCGCAGCATTCCTGCTCCGTTGCGCCGGCGCGGACCGCTTCGACGAGGGCGGGCATGACATTGTTGTCCCAGCAGGGCGGGCCTTCGCAGCGCCTCCTCAATTCGTCCATCGCCTTCCGGAACCGGTCCTTGTCGCGCGATTCCTTGAACCGGTTCGTGCGCTCGACCTGCATGCGCTCGATCTCATCGTCGATCTTGAGGACGAACTCGAGCTCGGGCCGCTCGGAGAGGTACTTGTTCACACCGATGATAGTCTTTTCCCCCGATTCGATCTGTTGCTGAAAGTGGAAGGCGGCGTCGGCGATCTCCATCTGCGGGAAATCGCGTTCGATTGCCGCCACCATGCCGCCCAGGTCGTCGAGCTTGCGGATGTAGGCGTTCGCCTCTTCTTCCATTTTGTCCGTAAGCGCCTCGACGAAATACGAGCCGGCGAGCGGGTCGATCACGTGGGTGACTCCGATTTCGTCGGCGAGGATCTGCTGCGTGCGAAGGGCAATGAGGACGGCTTCCTCGCTCGGAATCATGTAGACTTCGTCGAGCGAGTTCGTGTGGAGCGACTGCGTTCCGCCCAGGACCGCGGCCAGTGCTTCGGTCGTGGTGCGGATGACGTTGTTGTAGGGTTCCTGTGCTGTCAGGGAGCATCCGGCCGTCTGGGTGTGGAAGCGCATCAGCATGGAACGGGGATCTTTTGCGCCGAAGCGTTCTTTCATGATCCTGGCCCAGAGGCGGCGGCTTGCGCGCATCTTCGCGATTTCTTCGAAAAAGTCGATGTGCGAGTTCCAGAAAAACGAGAGCCTGCCGGCGAATTCGTCAACGGAAAGCCCGCGCTTGATGCCTTCCTCGACGTAGGTGATTCCGTCGTAGATCGTGAAGGCAAGTTCCTGGACCGCCGTGGCTCCGGCCTCGCGGATGTGATAGCCGCTGATGCTGATCGTGTTCCAGCGGGGGACCTCGCGCGTTCCGAATTCGACGGTGTCGGTCACGAGCCTCAGGCTGGGTTCCGGCGGGAGCATGAGAGTCTTCTGGGCGATGAATTCCTTGAGACAATCGTTTTGAATCGTGCCGCCGAGCCGCTTGCGCGAGAACCCCTGGTTTTCGGCATTGGCGATGTACATGGCCCAGATTATCGAGGCGGGAGGGTTGATCGTCATGGAGGTTGTGACATCCTCCAGGTTTATTCCGGCAAAAAGACGCTGTATGTCGTCGATAGTGTCGATCGCCACGCCGCACTTGCCGCACTCTCCTCGCGCGAGGGGCGAATCGGTGTCGTAGCCCATGAGCGTCGGAAAATCGAATGCCGTGCTGAGCCCCGTTTCACCGTGATTGATCAGGTAGTGGAAGCGTTTGTTGGTGTCCTCGGCGGTCCCGAGACCCGCGAACATGCGCATGGTCCAGAGCCGGGCGCGATACATCGTGCTTTGCACCCCGCGTGTGAAGGGGTAGCACCCGGGAGATCCGATGTCCTCGAAGAAATCCTTGCCTGCAATGTCCAGCGGGGTATAGATGGCTCGCGTCTCGAGGTCGGAGACCGTCGAAAAACGGTTGAGCCGCTCAGGCATCTTTTTCAATGCCTTCTTGTATTCCTCCAGCCACTGTCCATGCTCTTTTTCCATTCTTTCCAGTTCCGCTTCGGACGGAACGACCTTCTTTAGCATTCTTCTACCTCCTGAACAGAAGATGAGGGGAAGCCGGTCGGATGAAACCACGACGCGAGAAAACTGGATCTTCTTCCACGATGATACACACGAGATCGCACGGGCTGCCGTTCAGTTGGGTGCAACGGAGAAGGAACGGAGGTTCCCGTGACAGTTTTTGAGCCACTAAAGCTGGAAGTGGAGCAGAACCGGAGAAATCAGCGAAAGGAACGGTCAGGTGGAGATCTGTCGAAAATCTGGATGATAAGATGATTGTTGATGAAATCGTCCGGAAATCGGTTTTATCCGGAAACAGCGACACTTAAACAGAGAGATCCGGCATTGTCAAACAAATTTTTCTTGACCCTGCGGGCGAAGATAGAGTAGTAGAAAAAGCGTACTTATCTCGGATATCAGGACAATCCGCCCTGTTCAGGAATCCTTCTCCTTCGCATTCAAGCTCCAAAAGCATCGCTCCAATCTCATTTTTGTAATTGTGCTTCATCGAAACCTGATGCCGGAGGGACTTCAAGAAGATGGTGGTCCGCCTTCTTCCGAACGTCTCATCCGATATACATCTCGGGAGCGGGGGAATCACCCCGCTTTAACGGCGCCCACCCTTCGGGGTCCGCGTCCAAGCTCATGCTCCAGCTCTGCCTTTTTCCCTCCAAGTTCCCGCTTTTGCCGTCTCAACCATTTGTATTGTTTGATGAAACCGTTTCCGACAGCGGGGAGTCGAAGCTTTCGGCGCATGGAAACGGCAACCCAAAACACAGGAGGAACGTATGGCAGAGGTCCTAAAACCGCGCTGGGGTCAACCGGCCACCGGCATCATTTCGACAGCGGCGTTTTTTCTCGTAGCCTGGTTTACCTGGTATCTTTTCAGCGATCCGCGCGGGCCGGTGGGTTCCTTCCCGTATCCGTTCGTTCTCTACCTGGCCATGATGATTCTTGTCGGGCTCTGGCAGCACATGTTCCTCGGGGACTGGCCGTTCCAGGACATCGGGCAGCCCTGGAGAGGAATCGTCGAGACGATCATGAACCTCGTCATCGTCTGGTTCGTGATTCATGTGATCTTCTACAGGGTGTTCGGAATCGGCTTCAATTTTCTGAGCCAGGTGAATCTCGAATCCCTGGCGATGGCGGGAAAAACCGGCAACCTGACCTACGAGGCGCTCGTGAACCCGAACGGCCGTTTCGCCGAGCGCGCCGTGGTCACCTTCGTTCTCATCGGATTCTACTCCTACCCGTTTGTGACGATTCTCTTCGGAAAGTGGCCCATTCGGCCGAGCGATCTCACCCAGCCCCAGGCGGGCGTTGCCGAACTTGGCTGGTGCTCGCTTCTGACGCTTTTCTTCTACACCGTGCTGATCGTCCCCTTCTGGGGCATGATCTGGGGAACGGTCTTCGGGACCTCCGCGGGGCTAAACACCCCGTGGTGGGGGGACATGGTCGGCACCAAGCACGTTCACTGGGTTTTCGGCTGGTGGGAATGGATGATCATCGTCCTTTTCATGACGCCCAATGTCTGGCGCATGAAGCCCTGGTCGGCAATCAAGCTTCCACAGCCCTGGAAGGGCGTGATTTCCTTCATTTTGAACGTCGTCATAGGGTACTTCATGGCATGGCTCTGCGTAAAGCTTGCCTACCTGTGGGTGGACATGGGGAGCGCCGTCCACCATCTGCCGCCGGGCGACAAGGGCGACCCGACGCGCTTCCTCTGGTATCATTCTGCCGAGATCGCCGGTTTTACACTGATCCCGTTCCTTGCCTGGCACCATTATTTCGACGACATGGCTCCCATTGCGGACAAGGACTCGTGGGCCGCTTTCTGGTACAGGACCTTTGGCGTTCTGATCCTGATGGTGATCAACTATGTGTTCTTCTATCACCTCAATTTCGGTCACTGGGGACTGGGAAATCATCACATGGAGGGGGATCTCGCCGCGAGGTTCATCCATGGCGAATCGCTGATCTGGAATTTCTGGTGGATCATACCTCTACTCTGGAACGAATGGTTTTTCCATAAGTGGCCGTTCTACGTGCACGAACATCACTAGAAACGCGCTGCAGCGAAAAGAGAAAAGAGCGGGGGAATGATTCCCCCGCTCCCTGCCCGGCTAGAGTTCCACTTCGAAGCCGGGTTCGGGCATGAAGGCGCGAAGCCCCGTAACGGAGTCCAGGGCCTGCAGGATCTGCTTCCGCCTCTCCCGCCGCTCGTGGCGGGCTATGTGAACCAGAGCCAGCATCCGGGCTTTCGCCCTGGCGGCAAAATCGATGCTCTGCATAATGCTGCCGTGTCCGGGCATATCACGGTCCAGAAGAAAAGCCTCGTGCGCGATGAGATCGCTCCCGGAGGCAAGGCTTAGGGTCTCTTCGGTCGCCCGGCCGTCGCCGCTGTAGAAAACCGTCTTTTCTCCATCGCTTAGTCGAACGGCCAGATCTCTTTGACCATGGCCGTTCAAGGCGGATTTCCAGGCAAGGCCCGCAATGTCCGCCGATGTCCCCGGCTCAAGGGTTTCGAACCGGAGATCGAAGGGAAGTTTTTCGAGAATCGCGGGATAGGCAAGGCGGAGCGCCTGCGCCACGACTTCCTCCACCCCCTCCTGGGAGACTATAATCAGAGGCTTTGCGCGTTTGGTTTCCCAGTACCTTGTCAGGAGTGCCGGGAGGCCGAAAAAGTGGTCGCCGTGAAAATGCGATATCCAGACCGCGTCGAGGCCGTCCGGATCGGGGCAGTCGCGCCAGACTCCGGGAGGAGCCGTAAAGCCGCAGTCCATGAGAACGGCGACTGACTTTCCGTCCCGCTCCGTGCGAACCAGCAGGGATGTGTTTGTGTAATTTTCGTCAAAGGCTTCGCCGACTCCGATAAACTTTACTCTCATCCTTCCTCGCCCTCCCAATGTTCCGTGTCAATTTCTTTCAGTTGGAGCGGAATTGCTTTTCCGCGCCTTTCATTTTGATGGTACATTCCGTGGGGAGCCTGCTCCCCACACCCCACACGCAGCTGCGCTGCTCATTTTGGCGCTTGCGGCGGGCCGTTGGCCGAGCCGCAAGCGCCAGAGCGCGAACCTTGAGGGGGCGCGGGGGAAATCATTTCCCCCGCTTTTTTCCATTCGTTCTATCCTGAACGCTCACTGATGGCACGTATAATTACGTTGTTCTACGAGGAGCAGACAATGTCTTTCGAAGCAAAGTTCGAACTCGTTTTCAAAAGGGAAATCCCCGAGCTTCAAAGTATCGCATATTTCTACAGGCACGGGAAAACGGGTGCGGAGATCCTTTCTCTTGCAAACGACGACGAGAATAAAGTCTTTGGAATCTCTTTTCGCACGCCCCCGGCGGATTCGACGGGAGTAGCCCACATCCTTGAGCATTCCGTGCTGTGCGGTTCGCGCAAGTACCCGGTCAAGGAACCTTTTGTCGAACTCGTGAAGGGCTCGCTCAAGACATTCCTGAACGCGTTCACCTATCCCGACAAAACCTGCTATCCGGTTGCCAGCCAGAACGTTCAGGACTTCTACAATCTCATAGACGTCTACCTCGATGCGGTTTTCTTTCCCCGCATTACCCATCCCGTTTTTCAGCAGGAGGGATGGCACTATGAGATGGACTCCCCCGCGGGCCCCCTGTCCATAAAGGGCGTTGTCTATAACGAGATGAAGGGCGTCTACTCCTCGCCCGACAGCGTGCTGGCCGAGCTCTCGCAGCAGTCGCTCTTCCCGGACATTACCTATGGACTGGACTCGGGCGGCAATCCGGAGGTGATTCCCGCTCTCACCTATGATGGCTTCAAGGCTTTTCACGAGAGGTATTATCACCCTTCGAACGCCAGGATTTTCTTCTTCGGCAATGACGATCCGGAGCACAGACTGCAGATCCTTGAAGAGTATCTCGACGCCTTCGACAGGATAGCGCCGGGCTCCGAGGTGGGCTTGCAGTCCGTAAAGGCGGCTCCCGCGCGGATCGTTCGCGAATTCGCCGCGGGAGGGGACGGCGAGGCCCCCGAAGATCTCAAGGGAATGATCACCGTCAACTGGCTCCTTCCGGAAGTTACCCGTCCCGATCTCGGCCTCGCCTTCCAGATCCTGGAATATGTCCTGCTCGGCATGCCGGGGTCTCCTCTCAAGAAGGCGCTGATCGACTCGGGGCTCGGGACGGACATCGCCGGAACCGGCCTTGAGACCGAACTGCGCCAGATGTTTTTTTCCACGGGCCTCAAAGGCATCCGGGGCGAAGACGCCGAAAAGGTGGAAAACCTCATTTTCGAAACCCTTTCCGATCTTTCACGCGAGGGAATTGACAGGGATTCGGTCGAGGCGGGAGTGAATACGGTCGAGTTCCGCCTTCGCGAAAACAATTACGGGAACTTCCCGCGCGGCCTTGTGATCATGCTCCGGGCGCTGGCGGTCTGGCTTCACGACAGCGACCCGACCGAGCTTATCGCCTTCGAAGGACCCCTTGCCCGCGTGAAGGAAAAGCTCGCTTCGGGAGGATACTTCGAGGATCTCATCCGCCGTCACTTTCTCGAAAATCCGCACCGGTCCGTAGTCATCCTGAAGCCGGAAAGGGGCCTTTCCGAAAAGCAGCGGCTGGCGGAGGAAGAGAAATTCCGGAAAATACGGGACACATTTTCGGACGACCTGGTGAGCGAAACCGTCAAGAATACCGGGTATCTGAAAGACCTGCAGTCCGCTCCCGATTCCAGGGAAGCGCTCGCAACGATCCCCGTTCTGCGCGTTTCGGATCTGGACAGGACAAATAAGAGCATCCCGGTGGAGCCTGGTCCGGTGGAGTCCGTTTCGGGCTACTACCATGATATTTTCACAAGCGGAATAACTTATCTCGATCTCGGCCTCAATCTGAGACTCCTTCCGCAGCAGTACCTGCCCTACGCGCCCCTGTTCGGCCGCGCTCTTCTGGAGATGGGGACGGACGCCCGCGATTATGTCTCGCTTTCCCGGATGATCAGTCGCAAGACCGGGGGAATCTACCCGGATGTGTTCACCTCATCGGTCAAAGGCGGTGGAGAACCCGCGACCTGGATGTTCCTGCGCGGTAAAAGCATGGTCGGAAGCACCTTCGAGCTGACGAATATTCTGGCCGAAGTGCTCGGATCGGTTAAGCTGGACAACCGCGAGCGCTTCCGGCAAATCGTCCTTGAGGAGAAGGCAAAGCTCGAGGCGAAAATGGTTCCCTCGGGGCATCAGATGGTAAACCAGCGCATCCGCGCCCACTTCAACCTCGCGGACTGGGCGCGCGAGTTGACCGGCGGGATCAGCTACTTTCAGTTTCTCCGCCGCCTTGCCGGAGAAATCGATGAGTCCTGGACCAGGGTGCTCTCGGACCTCGAAGAGGTCCGGAAGTTGCTCGTCAACCGCTCCGTGATGGTGTTCAACCTGACGGTCGATCGGCAAAATCTCCATGCGGTCGAGCCCGCCCTGAGGAGTCTGATCGACGGCCTTCCCCGGAACACCGCAATCCCGATGCAATGGACTCCGGAGCCCTTCGCCAGATTCGAAGGCATTGTGGTTCCGTCCCAGGTGAATTTCGTGGGAAAAGGTGGAGATATCTACAGTGCCGGTTACTCTTTCGACGGCTCTTTCCAGGTGATTGCCGGCTACCTTCGGACCTCCTGGCTCTGGGAAAAGGTGCGCGTGCAGGGTGGGGCGTACGGAGGGTTTTGCCTCTTCGACCGGCTGTCCGGCATCTTCACGTTTCTTTCGTACCGCGATCCGAACCTGCTGAAGACGGTGGAAAACTTCGACGGGACGGCCCAATTCCTGAAAACGGCAGACCTGGACGAAAGCGAGATCGCCAAGGCGATAATCGGGGCCGTGGGAGATCTGGACGCCTACAGGCTGCCGGATGCCAAGGGTTATATCTCCCTGCTGCGCTGCCTGACCAACGACACCGAGGAGGAGCGCCAAAGGATGCGCGAGCAGATTCTCGGAACGACGGTCGAGGATTTCAGGGCGTTCGCGAACGTACTCGACGGGCTCGGAAGGGGCGGGATTGTGAAGGTGATCGGGTCGGAGGCGGCCATCAATTCGGCGCTCTCCGAGCGTTCCGGTTGGCTGGAGACATTTCGGCTGATTTAGTCTTTTTCCTGCATGTCTTCGGTATTTATTGAGAAATACTCCGCGTTGCATTTGCCGTAGCATTCCGGGCAGATGCTGTGGGAAAACAGGGTGCCGGTTTGTTCCTGGAGATAGGTTTCGATGTGCTGCCAGGAGTCGTTGTCATTGCGGATTCTTTTGCAGTAGGCACAGATCTGGAGCGTTTGCCCCGGCGCGGAACCGTCAGCCGGAGCCTGCGCACACTTTTCGAGCCGCCTGAGCCGGGTGATGTCCTGCGAAATTCCGAAGATCTCGGCGATCCTGTTTCCGCCTTTTCCGATGATTTCGCCGATGGAATGCATGTAGCGAAGAGAGCCGTCCGGCCGGATGATGCGGTACTGAACCTCGAAGTTTGCGCCTGTGGAAATTGCCGTCAACGCGGCATCCTTGACTGCCGGGGCGTCCTCGGGATGCACAAAGGAAAGAAAGAAGCTGTAAGGGGGCTGAAATTTGTCGCGGGTAATTCCGAAAATACGGCACATGCCTTCGGACCAGGTACCCTGATCCGTTTCAAAGTCCCTGGTCCAGTGGCCGAAATTGCCCAGAACCTCGGCCTTCTCGTACAACTGACGCCGTTTCTTCCACGCCGTTTGCATCCACATGCCCCTTAAATGGGTCCGCCGCGATGTAGTTTTGGGCGCTCAATAGCAGATTCCCGGGCATATGTCTATCAGGTGTTTTCCCTGGTCACACGCCATGTCGCGATGCGCAGGATGGCTGCCGGATTTGCCCCGGCACGGGAAGACGGTTATTTCTGCTTCTCTTTCTCGGCCCTGATGATCTCTTCGGCGAGACTTTTGGGCACGGGGTTGTAGCGGGAAAATTCCATGGTGAATTCGGCTTTTCCCTGGGTTGCCGAACGCAGCACGGTTGAGTAGCCGAACATCTCGGAGAGGGGTACCTCGGCTTCAACGGTCGAGAAAGCCCCGTCTTCGGAAGAGCTCTGGATGAGCCCGCGTCTCTGGTTCAGACTTCCGAGTACGGCTCCCTGGAACTCCGAGGGGGTTTCGACGGCCACGCGCATGAGAGGTTCGAGCAGCACCGGGGCGGACCGCAGATACGCCTCCCGGAACGCGCCGATTGCCGCATGTTGAAAGGCCATATCGGAAGAATCGACCGAGTGGGCCGCACCGTCGTTTATCGTGACCTTGACGCCGACGACAGGAAACCCGGCGAAGGCTCCCTTCGGCAGGCAGGCCTTGAAGCCTTTCTCGCAGGAGGGAATGAACTCGGTCGGAATTGCGCCGCCGCTCACTTTGTTTACGAATTCAAATTCGCCGTCCTGAAAGGGTTCGATGAAACCCGCGACGCGCCCGAACTGGCCGGAGCCGCCGGTTTGCTTTTTGTGGGTGTAGTTAAACTCGGCCATGCGCGTCGGCGATTCGCGATAGGCTACCTTCGGCATGCCCGTTTCGATTTCTGCCCCGTACTCGCGCCGCATGCGCTCGACATAGACATCGAGATGCAGCTCGCCCATGCCGCAGATGACCGTCTCGTTGGTTTCCTCGTCGAGGTAGACCTTGAAAGTCGGGTCCTCCTTGGAAAATCGGGTGAGGGCCTTGCTCAGGTTCATCTCGGCCTTTTTGTCCTTGGGCTTGACGGCAAGAGAGATTACGGGTGCGGGAACGTGCATAGAGCTCATTGCGTACCGTACCCGCCCGTCGGTGAAAGTGTCTCCGGAAGCGCAGTCGATGCCGAAAAGAGCAACGATATCGCCGGCCGAAGCGGATTCGATCTCCTCCATTTCGTCTGCGTGCATGCGCACAAGGCGGCCGATCTTGACGCGCTTGCCGGTGCGCATGTTGGTAATCGAATCGCCCTTGGCGAGCGTTCCTTGGTAGAGACGAACGTATGTGAGCTGGCCGTAGCGGCTCACCTCGAGTTTGAAAGCGAGCAGCACCAGAGGCAGGTCAAGTTCGCCCTTGAGGGTAACGGCAGCCTCGTCCTTATCGAGATCCAGCGCCTGATTGTCGATATCCAGCGGGCTGGGGAGATATTTGACGACGGCGTCAAGAAGGGGCTGGACGCCCTTGTTCTTGTAGGCCGATCCCATAAGCACGGGAGTAAGCTCGAGCGAAAGGGTGCCCCTGCGGATAGCCTCGATCACGAGTTCTTCGGAAATGGCTTCTTCCGCGAGAATGGCTTCGGTGAGTTCGTCCGAGTAGAGGGAAATGGCGTCGAGCATTTCCTCGCGCTTCTCGTGTGCCTGCGCGGCATATTCCTCCGGAATCTGCGTCTCGGTGATCTCCTCGCCGTACTCGCCGCCAAAGAGGATCGCCCTCATGGAAACGAGATCGATCAGTCCGCGGTGTTCACTTTCCAGGCCGATGGGGAGTTGCAGGAGGACCGGATTGTGATTGAGCTTTTCTTTGAGCTGCCGGGCGACGCGGAAGGGGTCGGCTCCGGTTCTGTCGCATTTGTTGATAAATGCGATCCGCGGAACGTGGTAGCGAACCATCTGCCGATCAACGGTTACCGACTGGGACTGGACGCCGCCGACGGCGCAAAGAACAAGAATCGCACCGTCCAGGACGCGAAGGGCTCTTTCGACTTCAATCGTGAAGTCGACGTGTCCGGGCGTGTCGATGATGTTGATCGGGTATTGGCCCCAGGCGCAGTGCGTGGCCGCCGACTGGATCGTAATCCCGCGCTCTTTTTCCAGCTCCATGAAATCCATGGTCGCGCCGACGCCGTCCTTACCCTTGACGTCGTGGATGGCATGAATTTGCCGGGTATAGAAAAGAATGCGCTCGGTCAGGGTGGTCTTACCCGAATCGATATGAGCGCTGATGCCGATGTTTCTCAGCTGCACCAGGTTATCTGCCGCATTGTTGGACATAGAAAACTCCAGGAATTGACTCGCTTCTTCAGGAACTGGAAGAGCACCTCGCACTGTCCTCGATAAACCGGCTTGCCGCAGGCAGCACCTTCATCTCCACCGTGTGGGAGAGGGAAAGGTCCGTATGAGAATCCGTACGGGGCGTCCCGTAAAACTTCGGCTCGTGCGAAACCGCCGGACCGACAAGTTTAGGCCTCCAGGGTCCCGGAACTGGAAGCCGGCCAATCCGCAGCATGAGAGTACTTCCGGATCTGTCTTCATGCAGGGAAAAAAAGAACGGGCACTGAACAGTGCCCGTTCAACCCAAACTATATAGCCCACTCTTTACGAAAAAGAAAGCAGAATTCTGAAAATTACGCCCCGGGAAAAACCCGTCCGAGCTACTTCTTTACGGAAGCAAGCTTGCCGGAAGCCGCGGCGTTCTTATGAACGGGCTTGCCCTTGTCGGCAGATTTTGTGTCGACTCCCTTGGAGGGGGTCGCCTTCTTTGCCGTGTCCTTGGGGGCTGCCTTGGCCGGAGCCTTGACGGCTTTGGCGTCGGAGGACTTCTTGGCGTCCTTGCTCACCGCAGCGGCCTTCTCGGACTTTTTTGCATCCTTGCTCACAGTGGCGGCTTTTTCATTCTTCTTGGAGCTCTTGGTTGCCGCAACGGATTTGTCGGATTTTTTGGTGTCCTTGCTCACGGCGGCGGCCTTCTCGGGCTTCTTCGATGCCTTGTCGGCGGGCTTGGACTTGGTCGCGGCGTGAGACTTTGCGGCAGCCTCCTTCGGCGAACAGGACGCGCTGCTGCCGACTGTCGGTTTCACCGGGAGGTTGGCCTGCGTTAGCTTGATCTTCTGGCCGGATTTGAGTTTTGAATTCCTGTTCAGCCCGTTAAGCTGGCACAGGGATGAGATCGGTATGCCGGTCCTTTTGGAAATGTCCTGAACCGTGCCGCCGTGCGTTACCGTGTAATAGGCCGCAGTCGGAGAATCGGGCTTTTTGGGATCGGAGGTGAAGCAGATCTGCGAAGGCGATCCCTTCTTCTGCGCGGTAGTCGCCGCCGGGGCTGCATCGGCATCTCTGGACCTGCCCATCTTCACTGCCTGACCGGGCTTGAGGGAGGCTGTCTTCTTCATGCCGTTGAGTTGGCAGAGGACGGAGACGTCCATGTGGTTTCGGCGAGCGATCTTATCGAGCGTGTCGCCCTTTTTCGCATAGTAGGTGGTGACTCTCGGGGCGGGCGGCGTAGCGGCGGCCGCGCGTTCGAATTTCTTCTCCTGCACCTGAGGCTCCACGGTGGCTGCAGCCCGCCTGGAGGCATCGGATACCGTGGCGGTGGATGCCTGGATGGAGGCCATCCTCACGGTCGGAGCTTCCGCGATGTAGCCGGGCTGAAGAGAGCGCGCCAGGTGAACGGGCTCGCTTTCAAAGCTCCTCTTGTAGAACACGAGGCAGCTGCCGGGGACCGGTATGCTGGAAGGATTGAGGCGGTTCCACCGGCAAAGGTCCCTGGGCGTCACGCCGAAGCTGCGGGCCAGTTCGTCCAGCCCCTTCTCTGAGCCCTGGACGAAGTAGTTGACCTTCTTGGGCAGGTAGGACTGCTGAGCCATTTCCACAACCATGCGCTTTTCCACCTCATCGGAGCCGATGTGCCCGGCAAGCGTGGACCAGGGCGTGAAGAAGCGGACGTGCATATGGTCGACGTGATTGCGAACGTGCTGAATCAGAGAGCCTCGGACATTGCCGAAGACGCGGTCGAGATAGGCCTGATCGTAGCCGCGGGTTACGGCATAGTCGTAGAGCACCTTCTGGACGCGCCGGTCAAGAAAGATATACTGCACGCGCTGCGACCGTATGATGTTCTCAATGAGGCACCATGTCTTGGCCGCATCCAGGTTGTCTTCGCTCATGGGAATGAATGAGTCCAGGGGGCGATTGCCCTTGGCATACATCCCCACATCGACGTCCCTTCCGTTCTGGTGCGAGCGATGATGAATGGCGGAACCGCCGCTCGTAGTGGAGAAATCGCCCATGTAGAGATCGCAGGTGTCCGGGAACTGGGTCCTTACGGCTTCAATGGCATCGAGCAGCGCCCCGATAACCTCGGGCGTTGTATACGTCCTGCTCTCTTCGCGCAGTCTGTAGCCGGGAAATTGGCTGGGAAAGGGAATGCCGCTCTCCAGGCGCCCTCCGTATGGTCTGCCGTAAGAGGCGGTTAGTGCTTGACTTTCTTGAATAGAAGTAAACGAGGTAACAGTGAACACGGTTGACAGAATAAGGACAAAATTCAACGCCCTTATGGAGTAAACCTTCTCCATAAACTCCCCCTCCACAGTACTTGCTTAATCCCCCCGAATTGCCAAAAACGAATTGTAGAGATTTTTCTACGGGATGTGCTGTATTACCAAAAACTCAACGCGCTTGTCAAATCATTTTTGACGGTTCGCGTCACTTTCGTTAAGGAAAATGGGTAAGTTAATGAATTCCCAGCAATAATTTGCTCACCTGCATATATAAGGAAAATAGAATGCAATGTTAAATGAAAAGCAAATGAAAGGCGGGGCTAAGCATGCGATTATTCATCAAATTGATGGATATCCCGAAGCTGAATATCGAACCTGGCAATTATTACAGCAAAAGAAGAGAAATTCCTGTCGACAAGATAAAGATTTAAAATCAAATCGATTCGAGTGAAATGCGAAAATTGCCGAAAGCAGATCACCCCTTCTGCGTTGCGCTCTCCGAAAGAATGCCGTAGGGGTCGCCCACGAAAACGACGTGTCCGCTCCCGTTGGTCACCACCGGGATGTACTCGATCGAAATGGGAACGGGCTGCGAGAGCTTCACGAAGGTCTGGCTGTCCCCGTTCAGGATCGTGGACATCTTCTGGGCGTACGGGCTCCCATCGTCCTTGAGAAGCGTTGCCGCAAGTTCGACCGCCTTTTCCACGCGGATGCAGCCATGAGAGAAATCGCGCCGGGTCCTCTGGAAAAGCCCCTTCTTCGGCGTGTCATGGAGGTAAACCGCATAGACGTTGGGGAATTCGAATTTCACGCGGCCCAATGCGTTTTTCGGGCCGGGCCGTTGGAAGATTCTCGGTTCCCCCCACGTATGCAGAGACGCCATTTGGACGTACCCGTGACGGGTGAAGTACTCGGGGTCGGACTTCGCCTCCGCGTTGAGTTCCATGCGGATGCGGTCGGACACGTACCATCGGGGATTGAGGATCACCTGCTCGATTTCGCTGGAAAGAGTCGGGGTCTGGTTCTCTCCGATCATCTTGCCGCGGTACTTCACTTTTTTCCCGGAGGATTTCCCCACGATCACCCGATGGGTCTCCGAAATCTTGCCGTCCTTGTAGTACTCGAGCTGGAACTGCGGAATGTTGATCTTGATGTAGCGCTGGTGCCCGCGCTCCTGGCCCTGCCGGAGCATTTTCAGGGAGTAGGCCACCAGATCGGCCTTGGCCTGGAAGGGCATGTTGAGCCAATCTCTTGTTCCCTGGCCGATCACCCCGTCGGGTTCGAGCAGATGCGCGCTCTGGAATTCCTTGACCGCGCGCACGGTTTCGGGATCATAGACTCCGGTGATGTGACCCGTGTAGAGGCCTTCCTGGTGCAGCCGTTTCTGGAGATCTCGGATATGGTTGCCGCTCTCGCCGGGGCGGACCTTGGTCGAGACGGCGAACTTTTGCTGCGGGCCCTGGGCTGCGAGTTTCCTGTAGCGCCCGTAGGCGGCCGCCAAGGCTTCATAGTTGCTGCCGGAGGGCTTCAGGTCGGCGAGAAATTTGGTAAGCGAGATCTCGCCCGCGAGCGCCCGCACCTGGTCGCTTGCGGAAGAAGGATTCATCTCCCGCGCATAGAGAACAAAATTGGAAGCGAGCCGATTGTCGATATCGGCGGCTGCGGCAAATGCTTCATGGTATCGCTTCAGCCGCACGGCGGGATCGACCGATTGTGACGGCGCCTGGCTGCGTCCGTTTGAATTCGAGGCGGCGGAACCACGGGAATCCGGCGTCACGGGTTGCGAAAGCTGGTCCGCGTTGGTGTCCTTGAAATCGGGATCGACTCCCCTCAGCACGAGCCTGCACTGATCAAGGCCGTCGATCTTTTTGGAAAGCTCCTCCAACCTGTAGGGTTTCGGGTTGATGGCTTCGCTTTCCAGCCCGCCCAGCCGCTTCAGGAGCAGCTTGCCGCTTTCGTTCAGGGCAAATTGAGCGTCGATGAAAAAGGGTTTCCACTCGTTTTTCTGGTATGCCAGGCTCACTGCGTCCGGCTCCGTTCCGCCGATGTTTTCAGCGGGAAGGCTCTCCCAGATGTGGGCGCGCCAGAGCCCTGAGGTCGCTTTGTTGGGCGCGGCCGGCAGGGCCTTCTCTACGACGTGCGCCGGGGTTTTTCCCTCCACGGGAGCCGGAGCCTCGTCGGTTACAACACCCGGGGCGGTCCCGAGCGCGACAGGCTGGCGATCGTAAAGATTACGAGCTTCGGCGGCGTGCGAATCGCCCGCTCCGAACAGAGCAAGAACGGCAAGGGGCACCAAAAGGCAGCTAAAGGTCCGCATAGGACAAGTCCTGAAATTTATGAGCGTTTTTTTCCAAAAGCAGGATCATTCTCGTTGACTTTGTTGTAGCACAGGATTTGTTCTTCAATGCTCATCTTGGGTGCGCAATCCACCGATCTGCCGCTTCGGCACGCATTGCAGCGCGAATCGCTGCAAAACTGGCAGAAGTGGCAGTCAGGGCAATTGTGCTTTTTAGGGACCTTTTTCCCGGATGAGCTCCCCGCATCGGCTGGTTTGGCTGAGCCAGCACCCCGATGGCATCCCATGTACTTTCTCCCGCATGCCTGAACGCGCCGATCCGCCTGTTCCGGCGGCACGTCCCGGAACGAAGCCGAAGTACTAATTGTGTACTCGCTCCGCTCTCCTCGAAAGCTCTTTTCTATATACCAAAACTGTGTTATTGGCAATCGGCATGGCGGAATCGGATCGGTAGGGGTACTGTTGAAGAGCGACTTTTTCTTTATGGGCCTCGCTTTGGAGGAGGCTAAAAAAGCGTACGGGCTCTCCGAGGTCCCTGTCGGAGCGGTGCTTGTCAGCGACTCCCTCGAGATCCTGTCGGCGGCGCACAATATGCCTATTCTGTCCGGCGATCCCACGGCGCACGCCGAAATTTTGGCCATCAGGTCGGCCGCCTGCGGGACTGGAAACTACAGGCTGCCCGAAAGCATCCTGTATGTGACCCTCGAACCGTGCGCGATGTGTGTCGGGGCCATGCTCCAAGCGAGAGTCAGGCGACTTGTTTTCGGCGCGCGCGATCCCAGGTCGGGGGCCGCCGGCAGTGTCGTGGACCTGACGCAGGTGGCTTCCTTCAACCACAGCATAGAGGTGACCGGGGATGTGCGGGCGGAAGAATGCGCCGATATCCTGAGGCGGTTTTTTCGAGAGCGCCGTGCTGATCGGACAAGGATTTGATATTGCTGCTTAAGTTTACGCGGCTTGAAGGCTTTTGCGATTTTTGGTTTGAATTGTTTTCGGCTTGTTTTACAATGCGCCCTTTAAAGCTCGGTTGCCGGACGCGTTCCGGAAGCCGGGCGCAAAGCGGAGAGGTACCGAAGTGGCCGTACCGGGCTCGACTCGAAATCGAGTTGTCCTGTGAAGAGCAGGGCACGTGGGTTCGAATCCCACCCTCTCCGCCACCTTGCAATCCCTGGGGAAAAAGTATAGACTCGGCCTCCTTTTGAGGAAGATTGGCCGGTTTTGCGGAGAGATGTCCGAGAGGCTGAAGGAGCACGACTGGAAATCGTGTGTACGCCCAAAAGGTGTACCGAGGGTTCGAATCCCTCTCTCTCCGCCACTTTTCTTTCAAGATAACAGCTATCGGCCATGGCAGGGCCAATGCCCCGTCAGAGCGCTCCCTCCCAAACATTATGTCCTATCTCGTAATAGCCCGGAAATGGCGGCCGCAGACTTTTGAAGACGTCGTCGGACAGCCGCATGTCGTGCGAACGCTTCAAAACGCGATCAGGCTTGATCGCATCGCGCATGCCTACCTCTTTACGGGTGCGCGTGGCGTGGGCAAGACTTCCATCGCCCGCATCCTTGCCAAGGCGCTCAACTGCGAAAAAGGCCCGGCTCCGTCCCCCTGCAACGAGTGTTCGAACTGCCGCGAGATATCCCAGGGCAATTCCGTTGACGTGCTCGAAATTGACGGCGCGTCGAATCGCGGGATCGACAGCATACGGGAGCTGAGGGAGACCGTCCGCTACAGGCCGGCCAAGGGGCGCTTTAAAGTATACATTATAGATGAAGTCCACATGCTGACGTCGGAGGCGTTCAACGCGCTGCTCAAAACGCTTGAGGAGCCGCCCCCGCATGTTGTCTTCCTGTTTGCGACAACGGAGCCTCACAAGCTGCCGGCCACCATTCTGAGCCGGTGCCAGAGGTTCGATTTCCGCCGCCTTACGCTCCCGCAGCTTCACGAGCATCTTGTGAAGATCACGAGCCGGGAGGGTGCGGATTTTTCTCCGACCGTTCTTTATTCGATCGCGCGGGAGGCCGACGGAAGCATGCGGGATGCCCAGAGCCTCCTCGAACAGCTCCTTGCCTTCAGCGGTGACGGACTTCCCGACGAAGAGGTCCTCGATATACTCGGAGTGATCGACCGCCAGAGTGTGCTGCGCGCCGGCGAAGCCGTGCTTTCCGGCGATGCGGGGGGATGTCTCGACCTGGTGGAGGATCTGTATCGTCGCGGTATAGATACCCGTCGCTTCTGCCAGCATCTGTGCGATCATTTCAGAAATCTTCTGTTTGTGGGGATCTCCGAGGACCGGGCCGGCAGGCTCGATCTGCCCGGCGACGAGAAGGAGTTTTTGAAACAGCAGGCGGCGAAGACCACTCCGGACACCCTTCACGTCTATTTTCAGATGCTCCTGCGGGGTGAGGAGGAGATCCGCCGTTCGAGCATGCCGAGGATAGCTCTTGAGATGCTGCTTCTCAGGATGGCGCAGCTTCCGGGGCTCGAGTCGATAGACCGGGTGCTCGACCGCATAGGGGATCTCGAACGCAGTCTGAAAGAGGGATTTCCCGTGTGTGATACGGCCCGCAGGGTTCCCGACGGGCGTACGGTCCGGAAGGAACCGCCTCAGCCGCCCCCGGTCGTACCCTCACGGGAGGAGCCGCCACGGGAGGAGTCGCAGGGACCGTCCGATCGGATTGCGCGGGATGATCTCAAGCGTGAAGTCCCGGAGCCGGAGACGGCTCCGGAGCAAGGACCGCCTTCCCCGCCTGAACCTGTGCTTCTTTCCGCCGAAGAGCCCATCGAGGTGCCGGAAGAGCCGCTGCCCGAGGTTGATGAGCCTTCGCCCGCGAAGGAATGCTCCGCGGGCGAGGCCGCCGATAGATGGCCGGAGTTTTTGCGAGCGCTCGAAAGCAGCCAGGCAATGATGTGCGCAAAGCTTTCTCACGGCAGGGTGGTGGCCGACGGGCCGAAGCTTGAGCTTGAAATTCCGGACGTCTACGAGAAGAGCGTGCGTGACCCCGATTTCGTCCAGAAGCTCAATGACGCCGCGCAGGCCTTCTTCGGCCGCAGGTTCGACTGGGTGGTCAAGACCATGGCGGGGGAACCGGCCGCACAGGGACACAAGGGTCCGAAACCGTCGGGGGGAAAGCAGATCGTCCACAATCCCGCCGTTCAGATGGCAATCGAGATTCTCGGAGCCGAGCTGATCGAGGTGAAGACGTCGAAGGGTTCGGGGCCGGGCCGGGGCGGCAAGGCAACGGAGCCGAGGTCGTAGGCGATGAGTTTCGGAGGGTTCCGCTTTTTGAGCGGGCAAACCCGGGATCAAGCGCATATAATATGAATATCGAGCGATTTTCGAGCTGATTTTGAAATGGAGGAAAAGGGCTCATGGCGAAGGGATTCAATCCGCTTCAGCAGGTGAAGGCGTTGCAGGAAAAGATGGCAAGGATTCAGGAAGAGCTTGCCCTGAAGACGGTCGAGGCATCCGCGGGCGGCGGCATGGTGGCCGTTGTGGTGAACGGAAAGCAGGAAGTGCTCGGCATCAAGATCGACCGCCAGGTGGTTGACCCGGAGGATGTCGAAATGCTGCAGGACCTTGTCGTTGCGGCCGTAAACGACGGGCTGAGAAAAGCCCAGGAACTGGCTGCTTCCGAAATGGGAAAACTCGCCGGGGGGCTGAACATTCCCGGTCTGAATATCCCGGGGCTCTTTTAATCGTACATGAACGCATATCCGCCGATTCTGAACAATCTCATCCGCAGGCTGAGCCGTCTTCCGGGGTTGGGCGAGAAGAGCGCAACGCGAATAGCCATGTATCTTCTCAAGGCTCCCGTCGAAGAAACGGGAGAGCTTGCGGAAAATATCCTGCAACTGAGGGACAAGATTCGTACGTGCCCGATTTGCTTTCATTTCACAGATGAGTCGGTTTGCGCCATATGCGGCGATCCCTCCCGCAACACCGGGGAGGTCTGTGTCGTTGAAAGTACGGCGGACCTGCTGGCAGTTGAGCAGTCGGGCGCATTCAGGGGGCGCTACCATGTGCTCCAGGGCGTTCTGGCTCCCCTGGACGGGATCGGTCCCGAGCAGATCCGCATAAAGGAGTTCCTGGCTCGCATCGATTCGGAAAAGATCACGGAAGTCATTATTGCGACCAATCCGAGCAGCGAAGGGGAAGCCACGGCGCATTACCTTCTGCAGCTGCTCAAAAACCGTCCCGTCCGCGTGACGCGCATAGCCTCGGGGATTCCGATGGGAGGGGACCTTAAGTATACCGACCGGATCACCCTCGAACGGGCGTTGAGGGGGCGGCAGGCGTTTTGATCCTGATAAGGATTTGTGCAATTCCCGCAATGGCGAAACGAGGCCGATCCTCTCCGCCGCGGGTGGTCCCGGCGGTAAAACGGCTCCGGGACTATGTTTACCCTGCCTTCGGTTTGATTTCCCTTGTGGAGTGTTCCGATCCTAAATATTTGATTATATTGGCAGCGGGTCCGGGGCTTTATTTGGATCCCTCGTGACCACGGGAGAAGTGATAAATGTTATCTTATTCACGATCAATTTGATTGCGAATCTTTTTTCAAGGAAAATCCGAGTCCCATCATGCCGCTTTTACGGCAATTTCCGTAAAAAAGCTTGGCTCTCCCGGGCCGTGCAGTTATACTCAAGCACGCACATAGTTCACAATTTGATACCTGCTATTCTGAGGCAATCAATCTTGTCGAAAATGCAAACGAGACAAAAAAGCCTTGACTTTTTTTTCACAAAGCGGGATAAGTCGGGCTTAGTGAGACATGTGTGGTTCGCCGCTTAGCTTGCTCAAGTGTGGAAAAGGGCTTCCTGAGGTGAGCGCTATTTGACTTGCAACGTTATTGTGGAGACAAACTATGGTAGAAATTCGTTTTCATGGACGCGGAGGCCAGGGGGCCGTGACCTCTGCCGAACTGACGGCCCTGGCTGCAATCGAAGAAGGAAAATTTGCACAGGCTTTTCCAAGCTTCGGCCCGGAACGCCGTGGTGCGCCCGTTATGGCTTTCGTTCGGGTAAGTGAAACCCCGATCGTTACCCGGGAAAAGGTCTACGAACCGAACATCGTGATAGTCCTGGATCCTACGCTCCTCAAGATCGTAAACGTTGAAGCTGGGCTCCAAAAAGGCGGGATCGTCATTCTGAATACATCGAAAAGCGTGGAGGAAATCCGCAAGGAAACCGGCCTGAAGGCAAAGCTGGCCACGGTCGATGCATCCAAGATTGCAATGGAAACCATGCGTGTGCCTATTACCAACACTACCATGTTAGGTGCTCTTGTCAAAGCCACAGGTCTGATCCAGCTGGCTGGGTTGAGCGAGCCGATTAAGCACCGCTTCGGTCCTATCGCCGAGAAGAACATCAATGCATGCACCCGTGCTTTCGAAGAAACTAAGGTAGTGGAGGGATAACCGTGGCAAAAGAAACCGGAATCAAGAGCTGGAAAGAATTGAATCTCGGGATCGCCATCACCACGCCGGGAAACGCCGCCGAGCTCAAGACCGGCGACTGGCGATCCATGCGGCCCGTGACGGACCGCGAGAAGTGCACCAAATGCGGCCAGTGCTATATTTACTGCCCTGATATGGTCTACAGCAAAGACGCTGAGGGCTATTTCCCACAGGATTACTACTGGTGCAAGGGCTGCGGCATTTGCGCCAAGGAATGCCCGGTTGACGCGATTACGATGATTCAGGAGGTCGACTAACATGTCCAAACAAATTGGTATCGAAGTCTCTCTCGCTGTTGCCGAAGCGGTAGGACTGTGTGACGTCGACGTTGTTGCGGCCTACCCCATCACCCCACAGACGCACATTGTCGAGCACCTGTCCGAGCTGGTGGCCGACGGCCATCTGGATGCGGAATTCGTTCCCGTGGAATCCGAACACAGCGCGATGAGCGCGTGCATCGGCTCCTCCGCCGCGGGCGCACGCACTTTTACTTCAACTTGCTCCCAGGGCTATGCCCTCATGTCGGAGCTGTGCTATATCGCTTCGGCCCTGCGCCTTCCGATCGTCATGGCTGTGGCCAACCGCGCTCTGAGCGCACCGATCAACATCTGGAACGACCATGCCGATCTGATGTATGCTCGTGACACCGGCTGGATTCAGCTCATTTCCGAAAGCGGCCAGGAAGCTGTCGACATGTCGATTCTCGGCTTCCGGATCGGTGAGGACAAAAGGGTGCTTCTCCCGGTGCAGGTGAACCTCGACGGTTTCACCCTGAGCCATTTTATCGAGCCGCTGACCATTCCCGATGCGGCCGACATCAAGAAGTTCCTGCCTCCCTACAAGCCGGCGCTTCGCCTCGACCCCGACAACCCCGCAACTCTCGGACCCGTGGGGATGCCGGACATCTATACGGAAGCCCGCAAGGCACAGGATGAGGCGCTGAAGGCTTCGAAGCCCATTATCGCCGAGATCTTCAAGGAATTCGGCAAGCAGTTCGGGCGGCACTACAACCTGGTCGAGAGCTATAAGGCAGAAGATGCCGAAACCATCATTGTCATAATGGGCAGTATTGCCCAGACCGCGATGACCGCTGTCGACCATCTGCGCTCACAGGGCAAAAAGGTCGGCATCGTAAGGCTTCGCGTGTTCAGGCCTTTCCCCGGCGCCGAGCTGTTCAATGCGATCAAGGGTGCGAAGAACCTGGTGATTCTGGACCGCGTTAAGTCTTTTGGCGGCGGAGAGATCTCCGGACCAGTGGCCCTCGAAATCAAGTCCGTCCTCTACGACAAGCAGCATCATCCCAAGGTGGGGAACTTCCTGGTCGGCCTTGGCGGCCGCGATGTGACTGTCCAGAATTTCGAGGAAATGGTGGAAAGAGTGGCCTCCGCGAAAATCGGTGACCTTCCAGCCTATGAATTCATCAATGTGAGGGAATAAATGGGAATCGCATCTGACGCTCTGAAGAATTTCAAGGGGTTTAACCTCAAGAATCTCCCCGAGGTGGAGCCCGTTTCACCCGGTCATCGCGCGTGCCAGGGCTGCGGAGAAGTGCTGGCGTTGCGGCAGGCAATGAAAGCCATCGGAACCAACGCTGTTGTCTGCAGCGCCACCGGGTGCATGGAAATCATCACTTCTCCTTTCCCGCAGACCGCATGGCGGACCCCGTGGCTTCACGTGGCGTTCGAAAATGCCGCCGCCGTGGTCAGCGGTGTGGAATCCGCCTTCAAGGCGATGAACCGCAAGAAGATCATCAATCAACCCAATACGATTTTCGTCGCCTACGGCGGTGACGGAGCCACGGCCGATATCGGTATGCAGGCCCTCTCGGGCGCTCTCGAACGCGGCCACAACATAATCTACTTCTGCTTCGACAACGAAGCTTATATGAACACGGGTATTCAGCGTTCTTCGTCGACTCCTTTCGGAGCATCGACCACCACGTCGCCCGCCGGTAAGAAAAGCTCCGGCCAGTCGACCTGGAAGAAGAACATGGCGGAAATCGCCGTTGCTCATGGCGCACCCTATGTGGCCACGGCAACCCCGGCATTCCCGATCGACCTCATGAACAAGGTCAAGAAGGCTTCGCTCGTCCCCGGCCCTGCCTACATTCACATTTACTCTCCCTGCCCGACCGGCTGGCGGTGCGGTATAGATGAGAGTATCGAGATCGCAAGGCTGGCAGTGCAGTCCAAAGTCTTCCCGCTCTATGAGGTTATCGACGGCGAATACTACCTGTCGCGCAAGGTTGCCAAGCCCAAGCCCGTTACGGAATACTTCAAGCCGCAGCGGCGTTTCCGCCATCTCACCGACGCCGAAGTCCAGTACATCCAGGGAAGGGTCGACGAGAATTACGAAAAACTGCTCAAGAAGATCGTAGTGGAAGACAAGAAGAAAGAAAAAGAATAGAAATCTCTTCGGCCTCTCGGGAATCCTGTAAAGGGTGCCGGCGGCTGAGCGGGATTTGAAGTGAGAAAAAAGGCAGCAAGGGCTTTACTGCTCCTGCTGCCTTTTTTTGTGATGCCGTTTTGCCGAAGCGCCAAAATGAGCCGCGCAGCGGCGAGGGTGTGTGCGGGGCGCAGCCCCCCGAGCTTTTCGAAAGCGTTCTTTGGTACATTCTTGAACGCTCATTGGTATATAGGCCGGCGGGTCAGGCTTGTGCCCCTTGCTTCATGCGCTCCAGTCCCTTGCGCATGCGTTTGAGCACGGTTTCCTTGCCCAGCACGTCGATGATCTCGAAAATCCCGGGACTCACCGTTGACCCGGTCAGGGACACCCGCAGGGGCTGAGCGATCTTCCCGAGCTTCATGTTGAGATCCGCCATGACGGTCCGGAAAATCGGCTCCAGCGTCGCCTCGCTGAAAACGTTCAGCTTTTCGAATTCGGAGAGCAACCGCTCGAAGGGGGCGCTCATCTCGGGCACGAGGAACTTTTGCGCAGCAGTCGGGTCGATGGCGACTTCATCGACCATGTAGAAGCGCATCGCATCGGCCATTTCCACCAGAGTACGGGAGCGGGCCTGAAGGGTGCGCACGGCCCCCGCGATGTAGGCGTCCGGTTTTTCGGGGTAGCCTCTTGCGGCGAGAAATGGCCTCAGGAGCGGGACAATATCTTCGGCGGGCTTTGCCTTGATGTAGTGCGCATTGAGCCAAAGCAGCTTTTCCATGCTGAAGACGCTGGGGGAGGTGCCGATATTTTCGATCGTGAAATGCTCGATCATCTCGGAACGGGAAAAGATCTCCTGGTCCCCATGGGACCATCCGAGCCGCACGAGGCAGTTCAGCAGCGCCTCCGGCAGGAATCCGAGATTCCTGTATTCCATGACCGAAGTCGCGCCGTGCCGCTTCGAAAGAGGGGCCCTGTCCTCGCCGTGGATCATCGGCACATGGCCGAACTCGGGCAGTTTTGCGCCAAGCGCCCGGTAGATCTGGATTTGCCGGGGGGTATTGTTCACGTGATCGTCGCCGCGGATGACGTGTGTGATGTTCATTGTGATGTCGTCAATCACGACGGCGAAGTTGTAGGTCGCGACCCCATCGCTTTTGATGATGACGAGATCGTCGAGTTCGGCGTTGTCGAAGGCGATGGGTCCCTTGACGATGTCCTTGAGCACCGTCGTGCCGGTGTCCGGGCTGCGGAATCTGAGCACGCGGTTTGGGCCGGGCCCGAGGCCCTTGTGACGGCAGGTGCCGTCGTATTTGGGCTTCCTTCCTTCTGTCATGGCCGTCTTGCGCTTTTGCTCGAGCTCTTCGGGGGGGCACTCGCACCAGTAGGCATGGCCGGAGGCGTGGAGCTTGTTGGCGTATTCCCGGTAGATGTCGAGCCTCTTGGTTTGAAAGTATGGTCCCTCGTCAAAAGTGAGCTCGAGCCATTCCATCGCGTCCAGGATGGCTTTGACCGACTTCTCGGTCGACCGTTCCAGATCGGTGTCCTCGATTCGAAGGACGAACTTGCCCCCGCGGTTCTGCGCAAAGAGCCAGTTGAAAAGTGCCGTGCGTGCGCCCCCGATATGGAGATCCCCGGTCGGGCTGGGGGGAAAGCGGGTAATGACCGTTTCCATGAGCTGTTTGCTCCTTCTGTGCTGGAATGGAAAATTCTCGTTCGAGAGAATGGAATTACGACCCCGGCGCGGAAAATTTGATATATTGGTCCGCAAAATGCGACCAATAACACGGGGCGGATTCAAATTCAAGAAAGCGATCCCCCGGAAGTGCTGCGATCACCGTTGAGGCGGCCTCGTATTGCGATTTTTCGGTTAAGACGCCTCCTTGTATCGCGCCATGGGACAAGAACCGGGGTCCGGTCTTTCGGAACTGTTTGCTCATTGCCCGGTTTTCGTATAAATATGCTGAAAATCCGGCAGAGAGGACATCTATGAAAATCCGTTATCTTTTGGTTGTGCTGTTGGCGCTCGCTACTTTTTCCTGCAACCGGGGGGGCGATTCCGATTTTGTCGCCGGTCCCTTTGTGCCCTCGGTCACCTCGCCCATCAAAGTGAGGATTGTCGATGTCTCCAATGATACTCACAAGGTTCATGACGTTGATGTGATCGGGCTGCTCTGGAACGGAATGGAGGACTCGCTCAAGCGGCGAGGGATGCTGTGGCGTTCTCAGATGGGTGGAAAGCCGTACCTCATCGAGGCCCGCGTGGTATATTTCAAAAAAGGGAACATGGCCGGACGGCTCCTGCCCTATGTGGGCGATACCGTTCTATCCGTGAAGTGCGAGCTCAAGGACGGTGACCAGAGGTCGCTTGCCACCATCGAGACAAAGCACAAGTTTTCCTTCGGCAGCAACACGATGACCCGGGCGGCCTGGAGAAAGCTCTTCGACGAGGTTTCGGAAGAGGTCATTACCGAGGCGGTGCGCAAGCTTTAGCACGGAGTCGTATTCCGGCATGGGTCGGATGGCGCCATACAAAAGCGTGAGGGATCGCATCGGGTTTGCCTCGCGTCTCTTGCGGCTGCTTTTGCGCAGCGGTCCTGGGCTCAATGGGGCGGGCGCCGAAGTCGGGCGTTTCCGGGCGAAGATCTGACTGACGGGTCCCTCCGCAGCACGAATCGAGGCCGGATGAGGCGCCCGGGGATGTGCAGGGCGGATTGCAGGGGTGCGGCGTTGCTTTAAATTATTGACAGATCCGCGGAATTATTTATACTCAATGGTTTGTATTCGCGGAAAGGTCGGATATGCGCGTTCGTGTCGATGAAATCCCGGAATCCGGGCGTACGCTCCGCTTTCACTGGGATGAGGAGCGGCTGCGCCAATTCGTCCCGCCCGGGGATCCGTTTCAACCGAAGCTGGTTCGTCCTGTCAATGTGGTGCTTTATATCGTCAGGAATCCGGACCACATAAGAGTTACCGGCAAGATCGCGGGTTCGCTCGAGGTGGCGTGTCACCGCTGCCTTCAGCCGTTTCCGTTTGCGCTCGAAGAAGAGGTCGATGTTTACCTGATCGAGGAGAGCCGGGCGCCGGAGGACGAAGAGAAGGAATTGGAGGACGAGGAAATCGCCTACGAATTCTTCGACGGCGAGGCGATAGACATCGATCAGCTCGTGGCGGAGCAAATCTTTCTGGCCTTGCCTGTAAAGGTGCTCTGCAGCGAGGATTGCAAGGGAATCTGCCCGCGTTGCGGGGTGAACCTCAACGAGGAAGCCTGCCGATGCGGGGACGATGCCAAAGACTCTCCCTTTGCGAAGCTCCACTCGCTAAAGGGCGATCTGCCGAAAACCGGGGACAGATGAATGGGGCTGCGGGGTCTGCCCGCCTGCTCTGAGTAGTCCGGGCCCGCGAGACAGCGGGCCGAATTTTAGTCAGGAGTCTATAATGGGTGTACCGAAAAGAAAGACGTCCAAAGCCAGGCGTGACAAACGGCGGGCCAATCACATGATCGCCGCTCCCGCGCTGGCCCGCTGTCCGCAATGCAACGAAATGCGGCTGGCACATCGTGCCTGCCCGAACTGCGGATATTACAAAGGCCGCCTCGTTCTGGAACTTGAAGAAGAATAGGGTCGCGTTCTACTGAAGGTCAGATAGATGAAAATTGCGATAGATGCCATGGGCGGGGACAATGCTCCCGAGGCCGTGGTGGATGGCACGCTTCTGGCTCAATCGCATTGTTCGGCCGATCTGGTGTTGATCGGAAACGAGCCGGTAATTTCCGGATTGATTGCCCGGGGCGGCGCGGGGCCGCCTCCCGAGGTTGTACATGCCGCGCAGGCAATCGAGATGGAAGAATCCGGCCCGGTCGCCATTCGCAAGAAACGGGATGCTTCCATAAACATCGCCATGCGGATGCTTGCCGAGGGGGAAGTCGATGCCGTGGTCAGTGCGGGGAATACATCGGCGATTGTGGCCTCGGCCAAACACCATGTGGAGCTTCTCCCGGGGCTAAGAAGGCCCGCTCTGGTCGTGCCGCTGCCTACCGGAGGCACTCCTCCGGTTCTTCTGGACGCGGGGGCGCACGCTCAGGCGGAGACAGTACACCTCGCCCAATCTGCCGCGCTGGCTCACATCTATCTGCGAGTGACCCGGGGCACCGCCCGCCCGCGAATAGGGCTTCTCAACATCGGCAGCGAGCCCGGCAAAGGAACGAAGGCCGTTCAGCGCGCCTTTGTTCTCATCAAGCGATCCGGTTTGAACTTTGTGGGAAATATCGAGCCCAATGAAATCTTCCAGGACGTCATTGACGGCGTTGTCTGCGAGGGTTTTGTCGGCAACATCATCCTCAAGATGTCCGAAGGGCTTGCGGCGGCCTTTGTCCGGGCCATCGGTGAAGAGGTCGGGCGCAACAAGACCGGGTGTGCCGGTGAGCTTGACAGGGTTTACGATAATTTTAAGAAAGCCTTCCATTACAAGCATGTTGGCGGTGCGCCCCTCGTCGGAGTCAAAAAGACCGTAATCGTCGCGCACGGAAGATCGGGCGCCACTGCGATCAGCAATGCGATACTGCTTGCGGAGCGTACGGTCTCCGACGAAGTGTTTCGGAAAATGGGCGAGGAACTCGAGCACGATAGCTCTCTTGCCGATTTCAGATACTTTTATGCATCGCACATTCTTGAAAATCTTAGGAAAAAGTGGGGATTTGCACCCAAATGAGGCCTTTTTCGCACTGCCTCATGCTGTTTCGGAACTGGATCTATCCCGCGCAAATCCATGCTGAATGACTTGGCTAGTGGCGCATTTTTATGTTAAGGGACTGGACTCTATAGCGTTTCCGTTCGTCGTTTTTGAGCCGAAGAACGGGATGACGGCTTGAAAATCGCCTGAGTTACTCGGAGGATTCATTTGGATTATTTCCTAACTGAAGAACAGAAGATGATACAGGAACTGGCCGGCCAGATCGCCAGGGAGAAGATCCGGCCGGTTCGGGCGCAGCTTGACGAAAAAGAGGAGTTCCCCTGGGAGGTGATGAAGATCCTGGCTCAGGCCGACCTGTTTGGACTCTACATCCCTGAAGAATACGGCGGAATGGGCGGGGGCATCTTCGAAAACTGCCTCGCGGTCGAAAAGCTCGGCGAAGCCTGCATCGGCATTGCCACTTCTTTCGCTGCAAGCGGGCTCGGCGCCTATCCGATTCTTCTTCACGGCAGCGAGGACCTCAAGCAGCAGTATCTTCCCCAGATCGCAAGCGGGAAGAGGCTGGCGGCTTTCGGCCTGACGGAATCCGGCGCGGGAAGCGATGTGTCCGGAATCAAGACCACCGCGGTCCGGGACGGCGATCATTATATCCTGAACGGCACCAAACAGTGGATCACCAATGGCGGCGAGTCTGAAATATACTCGGTTCTGGCAATCACGGACCGCTCCAAGGGCGCGAGAGGGGCCAGCTTTTTCGTTTTGGAAAAGGGAGATCCGGGTTTTTCGTTCGGAAAGAAGGAAAAGAAGCTGGGCATTCGCGCCTCCGCAACCCGCGAGCTCGTCTTCCAGGACTGCCGCATTCCGAAGGAAAGGCTGATCGGCCGGGAAGGCATGGGCTTTGTCATCGCGATGAAGACCTTCGACAAATCCCGCCCGGGAATCGGAGCGCTCGGAGTGGGCCTTGCCCAGGGAGCCCTCGACGTAGCCGTGGAATACGCCCGCAAGAGGGTGCAGTTCGATAAGCCCATCATCAGTTTCCAGGCTATCCAGCATAAGCTGGCCGACATGGCCATCAAGACCGAAGCAGCCCGTTCGCTCATCTACAGCATTGCCCGCTACATGGATACCGAGCCCACTGACGTGAGCAAGTACGCCGCGATGGGAAAGGTTTTCGCTGGGGACGTCGCAATGGAAGTCGCGACGAATGCGGTTCAGGTGCTCGGCGGGTATGGTTACATGCAGGACTATCCGGTCGAAAAGATGATGCGCGATGCCAAGATCCTCCAGATCTACGAGGGCACGAACGAAATCCAGCGAAACATCATCGGACAGGAACTGAACAAGGAATACGGCCGGATAAAGGAAAGCTTCTTCTAGTCCGGCAATCATTCCGGCTAAAGCCGGAAGACGCGTTGTACTGAAGCCCCCTCCCGCATCCCCGTTCGGATGACGGAGGGGGATTTTACTGACAGCCGCCCTGCGTTTGCCGGGTGGTGCGCCTTGGATGTTCCCGGTGCTGTAATCCGCGGCATAAGTCCGTTTCAAGACAGGAGTCTCGACTTCAATGCATATCGTTGTATGTATCAAACAGGTGCCTGATACCAAGAATGTCCGGATCGACCCGGACACGCACACTCTGGTCAGGCAAGGGGTCGAAAGCATCATCAATCCTTTCGATCTTTTCGCGGTGGAAGCCGCCCTCCAGATCAAGGACAGCATGGGAGCGCGGGTCACGACGATTACGATGGGGCCGCCTCAGGCAACCGAGGCCCTGCGCGATACCCTTGCGCTGGGGGTCGATGATGCCGTGCTCCTGTGCGACCGTGCTTTCGCGGGGGCCGATACATGGGCTACTTCGACCACGGTTTCTGCTGCGATCCGCAAAATGGGCGACGTCGACATCGTGCTTTGCGGCAAGCAGGCCGTGGACGGCGATACGGCTCAGGTCGGACCCGAGGTGGCGACATTGTTGGATATTCCTTACGCTACGTTCGTGAAGAAGATCGAAATGCTCGACGGTTCGCACCTCAAAGCGGTGCGGCAGACCGATGACGGCGTTGAGGTCTGGAAGCTTCCGATGCCTTCCCTGCTCACCGTGATCAAGGAAATCGGCGAGCCCCGGGTTCCCTCGCTCCGAAACAAGATGCGGGCCAAGAAGGCGGAAATTCCCAATTGGGGCGCCGCCGATCTCGGCCTCGATCCCGACAGCGTTGGCCTTCGCGGATCTTTCACCCAGGTGGTGCGGGTTTTTAGCCCTCCCAGGAGGAGCAACCGCATTCAGATCGAGGGGTCCGTCGAGGAACAGGCGGAACAGCTCTTCCAGTACTTGAAAAATTGCAGGGTGCCGGGTCTATGAAAGCGCTTATCGATAAGAAAAAGTGTACCGTTTGCGGCGTGTGTTCGGATGCGTGTCCGGCGGGCGCCATCGAACTCAGTGAAGATCACGTCGAAATCTCCGATGATTGCACGCTTTGCGGCATCTGCGTGGATACATGCGAGTTCGGCGCGCTGTCCCTTCCCAAGGCGGGAACGGGACCGGCGGATGACCTCGAGAGCTACCGCGGGATCTGGGTGTATGCCGAGTGGCGCGAGGGCGAGGTCCACAGGGTGAGCCATGAGCTCCTCAGCGCCGGGCGCAAGTTGGCGGACAAGCGCGGCGTGGAGCTTTGCGCGGTGCTGCTCGGCTCCGGCCTTCAGGCGAGCATGTCGCAGGAGCTCATATCCTACGGGGCCGACACGGTCTTTGTGGTCGACCGTCCCGAGTTGGCCCATTTCTCCGACGAGATCTACTCGAAAATCGTTGTCGAGCTGATTAGGCGGAAAAAGCCCGAGATCCTTCTCGCGGGCGCGACGAGCACGGGGCGTTCCTTCATCCCGCGCGTCGCGGCTTCTCTTAAGACCGGACTTACCGCGGACTGCACCGAACTCGACATGAGCGATGAAGGACTGCTTTTGCAGACGCGGCCGGCCTTCGGCGGCAACATCATGGCCACGATCGTTTGCCCGAACCGGCGGCCGCAGATGGCGACGGTCAGGCCGAAAGTGATGAAACCGGTAAAGCGGGACGGGCGCCAGGGGCGCATTGAAAGCGTATCGCTGCCCGAGGAGTGCTTTGCCGGCCGCATCGAGGTCCTTGAGGTAATCCCGGAAAAAGACCAGACCGCGCGGCTGACGGAAGCGGACGTCATTGTGTCGGGCGGGCGTGGTTTGCGCAAGGGGGAGAATTTCTCCCTGATCGAGGAGCTTGCCGGGTTGGTGAACGGGGCGGTGGGCGCTTCGCGCGGCGCGGTCGAGGAAGGGTGGATTCCTCCATCGCACCAGGTGGGCCAGACGGGCCGCACGGTTGCTCCCACGCTCTACATGGCCGTCGGAATCGCCGGTGCGATTCAGCACCTGGTCGGCATGCAGGGATCGCAGGTAATCGTGGCTGTGAATAAGGACCCTCATGCGCCGATTTTCGATGTTGCCACCTACGGTGTGGTCGCCGATCTTTTCGACTTCGTTCCGGCATTTGTAAAGCGCATTCGCCGCGAGCGTGGCGAGGGGGCCTGAGAGAAAGCGCCGTCGCGCGGCAGGCCGCGGAGTGGAATGAGAGCCTCTCTTGCATGGAGGCGGATCTACTACTGATGAGGACGGATTATGAGCCAGAGACGCGTTATTGTGGTTACGGGAGCGAGCCGGGGAATCGGCCGATCTGTTGCGGCGCAGTTGGCGGGCCCGGAATGCGATATCGTCATCAATTACAACTCCAGTCTCAAGGGCGCTGAGGAAACGGCCTCACTGGTTGAAGCCAGGGGGGGAACGCCGCACCTGAAAGGCTTCAGCGTTTCCGACCCCGAAGCGGTCAGAAAGGCGTTCGGGGAAATCGTGGGAGCCCTCGGCCGAGTCGACGTCCTGGTGAACAACGCTGGAATTACAAAGGACAATTTGCTCGCAATGATGAAAGACACCGAGTGGGACGCGGTCATGGACACCAACCTCAAAGGTGCTTTTCTTTGCTCCCAGGCGGTGATAAAACCGATGATGCGGCAGCGGTACGGCCGGATTGTGAATGTGACTTCGATCGTGGGTGTTATCGGCAATCCGGGACAGTGCAACTATGCGGCCGCCAAGGCCGGCATAATCGGCTTCACGCGCGCCCTGGCGCGGGAAATTGTCTCCCGGAAGATTACCGTCAACGCCGTTGCGCCGGGTTTTATCGATACGGAAATGACCCATGCGCTGCCGCAGAAAGCGCGCGAGATGCTGCTCACGCAAATTCCGGCCGCTCGTTACGGAAAGCCGGAAGAAGTGGCGGCGGCGGTTGAGTTTCTTGCATCCGAGGCCGCCGGCTATATTACGGGCCAGGTTATTCATGTGAATGGCGGAATGTTCATGGGGTAGACGGGGTTCCGCATCCCGCGGCGGAATCGCCGCACGGATCGCGGATTCTACCAGGCCGGGTTGAGAGGAAGAGAATGGCAGCAGAAAATAATCGGCGTCGCGTTGTGGTAACGGGAATCGGCTTGGTAACGCCGATCGGGATCGGGATCGAGGAAAACTGGTCGAGCCTCATGGCGGGCAAGTCCGGCATCGGCCCCCTTACGCGTTTTGATTGCTCCGCATTTGCAACCAGGATTGCGGGAGAAGTCAAGAATTACCATCCGGAAGAGTTCATCGCCAAAAAAGAGCTTCGGAAGATGGACCCTTTTCTGCAGTTCGCACTCGGCGCCGCGCATTATGCGATGGCCGACGCGCAGCTCAAGATTGCCCCCGAGGACGCCGCGCGAGCCGGAGTCGTGATGGGCTGCGGTCTGGGAGGGCTGCTCACAATCGAGGAATCCCACAAGCTCATTCTGGAAAGCGGGCCCAAAAAAGTCAGTCCGTTTTTCATACCGATGCTCATCAGTAATATGGCCCCGGGCCTGATTTCCATCTACCATGGAGCCAAGGGGCCGAATCTTTCGCTCCAGACCGCCTGCGCGGCCGGGACTCACGCCGTGGGACATGCGTACCACATCATCCGGAACGGCTTTGCGGACGTTATGATCACGGGTGGTGTGGAATCGACGGTCACGGTTCTGGCGCTGGCCGGATTCAATGCGATGCGCGCCCTCTCGACGCGAAACGATGAACCGGAACGGGCTTCGAGGCCTTTCGACAAGGACCGGGACGGCTTTGTCATGGGTGAGGGCTCCGGCGTGCTGATCATAGAAGAACTGAGCGGAGCGCTCGCAAGGGGCGCGCGCATTTACGCCGAGGTTGCCGGGTTTGGCGCTTCGGGTGATGCGTACCACATGGCCGCGCCCGCACCCGAGGGCGAAGGCGCCGCGCGCTGCATGCAGGCGGCCCTGGACGATGCCGGCATGAAGCCCGGGCAGGTGCAGTACATCAATGCGCACGGCACATCGACCGATCTCAACGACAAGTATGAAACCCAGGCCATAAAGACGATTTTCGGCGAGCATGCCTACAAGATGGGGATAAGTTCGACCAAATCCGTCACGGGCCATCTCCTTGGAGCTGCCGGTGGTATTGAAGCGGCTTATGCCGTCTTGAGCCTCTACAACCAGATCATGCCTCCGACCATGAACTATGAGACCCCCGACCCGGACTGCGACCTCGATTATGTGCCCAACGTGCCGCGAAAAGCCGGGATCGACGTCGCTATGTCCAATTCCTTCGGCTTCGGAGGAACAAACGGGACCCTGTTATTCAAGAGGTGGGGCGGCAAGTAAGGGCTTGTCCGTAAATAAAACCTTTGCGCTCGCATCCGGCTTTTTGCCTGCTTCGACCGCTCCTCAATCGCAAAATCCTCGACGTAGCCCAACTACACCTGCGGTTTTGCTCAATCGTTGCAGCCAAATCAGACCAAAAATCCGGCGCGAATCCCTAAAGGCCTATTTAAGGACAAGCCCTAAGCCCCGGCATTCGCCTGCCTGAACTGCCGGTATTCGAAAGTCATCGCTTCGGCGGGGGGATTTATTCTTCCCGCCGTTTTTTTCGGGATCTCATCCCCTGCCGGGGTCGCATCTCCGGTCTTTCCGAGCTGTTCTTCCCCCCAGGTGTAATTGAAAACCGAAGAAGCAGACTTACCTTTAGCCGGGAAGCAGACTCATGCACAACCGGGACGTTGCCCTGATCGGTTTTCCGTGCAGCCGCTTTTGCGAGGAGACAAGGGGAATGAAAAAGGCGCTATACGCACTGGCCGAGTCAATGCATCGTAGTGATCCTCAAGCTTCTTTCTCTTTCCGGACATGGGACGGCGACATAATTCAATACGGGGAAAATCCGAAGGTGACCTTCCACATTCGCTCGGAGGAGGCCGCCAGGCATTTGTTTGCCGATGGATTCCTCGGGTTCGGCGAGGATTACGTTTCGGAAAGACTCGAGGTTGAAGGCGATTTGCAGGAATTGCTGCGCCTGGGCCTGAACGCGCGGTTCGATGACGGGCCGGATTCTCTTCGCCGACGGGCGCGGATGTTTCTGGCCTACCTGTTGACCCGGGGATCATCGGCCTCCCAGTCCCGAAAAAATGTCGCGCACCACTATGACCTCAATCAGGATTTCTTTTCGCTCTTCCTCGACGAAAGTCTTGCATACTCCTGCGCATACTTCAGGACGGAGAATGATTCCCTTGAAAATGCCCAGCGCAACAAATGGGATCGCATAGCCCGGAAACTCATGCTGAAATCCGGGGATCGCCTTCTTGACATAGGCTGCGGCTGGGGAGGGATGCTCTTTCACGCCGCCCTGAAATACGGGGCGAAGTGCAAGGGGATTACCCTGTCCCGCAATCAGATCGATTTCGTCAAGCGCAGGATCGGGGAACTCAGGCTCGAAGGACGGGCCGAAGTCTCGATGGAAGACTACCGGCAGACTACGGGCAGATTTGACAAGTTTGTTTCCGTGGGGATGTTCGAGCATGTCGGCAAAAGCTTCATCCCCGTGTATCTTGAGAAAGTGGCGGGCCTTCTCAAGAAGGGCGGAATCGGGCTGCTTCATACGATTTCCAAGGATGTCGATGGCTCAACGGATGAATGGATGACGAAGTATATCTTTCCCGGAGGATATGTCCCGAGCCTTCCCGAAATCGTCCGCGAAATGGGCCGCCTCGGCTTTTGCATCCTCGATATAGAGAACCTGAGGCCCCATTACGGCCGGACGCTTGACTACTGGATTCAAAATTTCGAGAAGAATCGCGAAGCCGTGCGGAAGATGTTCGACGACCGTTTCGTGCGCATGTGGCGGCTTTACCTGAACGCCTCTTCAGCCGGTTTCAAATACAACGGGATGCGGGTCTACCAGATCCTTTTTTCAAACGGACTGAACAACGGGCTGCCCGCCGTGCGGGACTACATGTACGCGGATAACGGCTGATCGCGGAGGAAATGATTTCCCCCGCGCCCCCTCGGGATTTCTGTCGCAGCCTGACATGCGGCCCGCCGCAAGCGCCAAAATGAGCAGCGCAGCTGCGTGTGGGGTGTGGGGAGCAAACCTCCCCACGGTCTGAAAGTTACCGATCTTCCCCGCCGCGGTGCGCGGCCCGCCGGAAGGTGCATTGCGGCAGAGTGCAGGAGCGGCATTTGTCGCCCGTGACGCGGGAAGGTCTCGCGGTCCAGGGCACAAAAAAAGACTTGGACTTGCCCGGAACCATCACGTTCGACTCGTTTAGCCGCACTCTGATCGCCGAACCATCCACCAGTTCGAAAATTCGCCGCTGCAGCGATATATCCCAATGCCCGCATCCGGGCACACACCTGCAGCCGATGTGGAGCCGTTCTTTTCTCGCCAGTTCCGCAAGGGTTTGGAAGGCCTTGGTCGAAAGGGCTTCAAGGAATGCAACGCCTGCGGCATCCAGGAAGAGGCTATCGAGCATTCGCCCCGAGGAAGCCAACCGGCCGGTGCGCTCCTCGAGTTTCTCCCCGATGGTGGCGATGCAGGACGCCAGATACTTCGTCCCGTGATCGCTCACATCAGCGGGCAAGGGGAACTTCGCCTCCCCCCGGAGCACCGCGTATCCGTCCTCGAAGCCGCGGAGCGGGTCCACTCGGTAGATGAATGCCGGCCGGATGAGGTCGCACGCTTCTTCGATCGCGGCGGCGGCGGTTTTCTCCGCGGAGGCATCCATGCGGTACCGCGCTCCTCCCGCGTAGCGGGCGATCTCATCGGGACTGACGGAAAGACTGCGCGGTTGCAGCGAAATGACGGACGGCATCGGGGCTTCCTGCAAGCTGAGGATTCCTTTCGGATCTGGATTCTTTCAGGGCGCTTGTGCAAAGTCAAGACCCGATCTTATATTCCGATTACTCCTTACCCGGGCAAAAATGTGGCGAACCGCACTAACGCGCTCCGGAAAGTGGTAGCCTGAACATCCCGCCAGTCCATGGAGAAGCCCATGCCTTACTCGGAAGATGCCCAAGATATGGAGCTGGGCGGCAAGCCCGTTTCCGTGGAGGATCTCGTTGCGATAGCGCGCCGCGGCCGGCGGGTTGTGGTCTCCGATGCGGCGCTCGGCCCGGTTGCGCGATCAAGGCGACTCGTGGAAAAGTGGCTCGGGGAGGGCCGGGTGATTTACGGCATTACAACGGGCGTGGGCGCGCTTTGCGATGTCACGATCCCGTTCAAGGATACCATTCCGCTTCAGAAAAACACCTTGCTCAGCCATGCCGCGGGTGTCGGAGAGCCGTTTGCCGAAGAAGTCGTAAGGGGCACTATGGCGATACGGATTCACGACCTTGCCCAAGGCTATGCCGGCATCAGGCTTGAGACGCTGACGGCCCTGGCGGACGCCCTGAACCGGGGGTTCTACCCGGTGGTGCCGTGCAAGGGCTCGGTTGGAGCCAGCGGGGATCTTGCGCCCATGGCGCACATCGGGCTTGCGCTGACGGGTGAGGGAGAGGCCTTCATGCTGGGGCGGCGGGTCCGGGCGGCGGAGGCGCTTGCGGCTCTCGGACTTCAGCCCGTCACTCTCCAAGCCGGGGAGGGGCTTGCCCTGATCAACGGCACGCAGGTCATGACGGCTCTGGCCGCTCTGGCCGTGAGCGATTCCGAGCGGCTCGCCAGGATTGCGGACGTCGCCTGCGCCATGAGCCTGGAAGTCCTCATGGGGACCAATAAGGGGTTTTCACCGCGGATCCACGAGCTGAGGCCGCACCCCGGACAGATGGCCGCGGCCCGGAATATGGCTCGCGTGACGGAAAACAGCGAGATCATTTCCTCCCACAAGGACTGTTCCCGGATACAGGATGCCTACACCCTGAGGTGTTCTCCCCAGATTCACGGCGCATCGAGGGACACTTTCGCCCATGTCCGGTGCACCGTTGAAATCGAGATGAACTCCACGACAACCAACCCTCTTATCTTTTCGGATACCGATGAGGTGCTCAACGGCGGGAACTTCCACGGCCAGCCGATTGCCCTCTGTACGGATTCTATGTCCATGGCCGTTTCCGAACTTGCCAATGTTTCGGAACGCAGAACGGAACGGCTGGTCAACCCGCAGTTAAGCGGCCTGCCAGCCTTTCTGGTAAAAGACACCGGACTGAACACCGGCTTTATGATACCGCAGTACACGGCCGCGGCCCTGGTCAGCGAGAACAAGACTCTCTGCCATCCAGCCAGCGTGGACTCCATCCCGACTTCCGGAAACAGGGAGGACCATGTCAGCATGGGGACCATCGCCGCGAGGAAGTGCAGGGCCGTGCTCGAAAACGCCGAATACGTCCTCGCCATCGAATTGATGTGCGCCTGCCAGGGCCTGGACCTGCTTACAAAGGGCCCGCCCGGACCCGGCACGCATGAGGCCTACAGGACAATCCGGGAAATGGTTCCCGCGCTCCATCACGACCGTTTTCTCGCGCCGGAGATCGAAGTCGTGAGGGCGCTTATCCGTAATGGTGAGATCCTCCGCCGGGTCGAGGAGAGGATCGGCCCCATGGAATAGAACGGAGATGTCCGGAGAAACGGGCTTTCGCCCGAACCCGGATGGCCCCGCGATCAACCCGCGCTGATGCCGCGCGAAGGCGGCAACCGCCCGAGGAGTCGGAGATGATTGATAATGCCGATATTTCCCGCTCGATGTCGGTCAGGATCGAAGACCTCTTTGATGGATTGCCGCAGAATCCGTCCTTCGAGGGCTCGATTCGAAGGGCTCCGAAGAGGGATTTCCGACTGGGCAGGCAGGATACGGAGCTTGCCCTGAAAAACGCGCTGCGTTACGTGCCGGAAAAATGGCAGCCGGATCTGGCCACGGAATTTCTGGACGAGCTTCTGACGACCGGGAGGATCTACGGCTACCGGTTCCGGCCCCCGGGTCGAATCCGGGGGATGCCGATTGACCGGTACGCGGGCAACTGCATCGAAGGCAAAGCCTTTCAGGTAATGATCGACAATAACCTCGATTTCGAGGTGGCGCTCTACCCTTACGAGCTGGTGACCTACGGAGAAACGGGCCAGGTGTGCCAGAACTGGATGCAGTACAGGCTGATCAAGCGCTATCTCGAAATCCTTACCCGGGAGCAGACCCTCGTCGTTGAATCGGGTCACCCGCTCGGGCTTTTCCGTTCCGGTCCCGAAGCGCCCAGGGTCATCATCACAAACGCGCTCATGGTGGGTTTTTTCGACGATCAGGAGAACTGGCACAGGGCGGCTGCGATAGGGGTTGCCAACTACGGGCAGATGACTGCGGGCGGATGGATGTACATCGGCCCTCAGGGAATTGTCCACGGGACATACAACACCATTCTGAACGCTGCCCGGATCAGGCGTGGAGCCGATTCGGGAGACATGCGCGGAGTCCTTTTCGTTTCCTCCGGCCTTGGGGGAATGAGCGGGGCGCAGGGCAGGTCGGCACAAATCGCGAACGGGGTCGGGCTCATCGCTGAGGTCGACGATTCGCGCATCCGAACGCGCCTGGATCAGGGATGGGTGCGCGAAGTTTTCGAAGACCCGGGCGAAGCCTTCCGCATCGCACGGGCGAAAGCGGAAAAAGGAGAAGCCGGTTCTCTGGCCTTCCATGGAAACGTGGTCGATTTGCTGGCCCATGCCGCCGAAAACGGGGTCGCAATCGATCTTCTCTCAGACCAGACGTCCTGTCACGCCGTCTACGCCGGGGGCTACTGTCCCCGGGGGCTCACGTTCGCGCAGCGCACCGAACTGCTAAGAGACGATCCGGTTCTTTTCAGAAAGCTCGTGGACCGTTCCCTGACAGGGCACTATGAGCTGATAAAGACCCTTGTCGCGCGGGGGACCTACTTTTTCGACTACGGCAACAGCTTCCTCAAGGCGGTTTACGACGCGGGAGTAAAGGAAATCTGCAGAAACGGGGAAAACCCCCGTGACGGCTTCGTGCTTCCCTCCTATGTGGAAGACATCATGGGGCCGCTTCTGTTCGATTTCGGCTACGGCCCGTTTCGCTGGGTCTGCCTGAGCGGCAGTTCCGATGATCTGGAGAAAACCGACGCGGCCGCCATGTCGTGCATCGATCCGGAACGTCGATTCCAGGACAGGGACAACTATTTCTGGGTGAAAAATGCCCGTCAAAACAATCTGGTTGTCGGAACGCAGGCGCGCATCCTTTATCAGGATGCCGAGGGGCGGATGAAAATCGCGCTGGCGTTCAACAAGCTTGTCCGGAAGGGCGAAATCGGCCCGGTGATGATCGGCCGCGACCACCACGACGCGGGAGGCACGGATTCCCCCTTCAGGGAGACGGCCAATATCCGGGACGGCAGCAACATCATGGCCGATATGGCGACCCAGTGCTTTGCGGGAAACAGCGCAAGGGGCATGAGCATGGTGGCGCTTCATAACGGTGGCGGAGTGGGTATCGGGAATGCGATAAACGGCGGGTTCGGGCTCGTGCTCGACGGCAGCGGCAGGGTTGACGACGTGATCCGGAACGCCATAGTCTGGGATGTCATGGGCGGAGTGGCGCGGCGGGCCTGGGCGCGAAACGAAAACTCCATGCTCACGAGCATGAATTTCAACCGGCAAAGGGCCGGGTCGGATCACATAACGCTCCCCTTTTTTGCAGACGAATCGCTCGTGCATGCATTGGTGGAAAAGGCATTCGAAAAGGCAAAGGGGACCGGCGAAAGGTAAGATTCGCCTGTTGCGGGGGAAATGATTTCCCCCGCGCGCCAAAATGAGCAGCGCAGCTGCGTGTGGGGTGTGGGGAGCAGGCTCCCCACGGTTTTAAAGCAGCGGAGAGTTGTCGGCATGAACGGTGATCTGATCATAAAGAACGCTTCCGAACTGGTGACCTGCAGCGGGTATAAAGCAAAGCGCGGAAGCGAAATGGGGGAGCTTCACGTAATCCGTGACGGTGCTGTCGTCGTGCGCCGGGGAGTAATCGAGTCGAGAGGGCCGACGCGCGAAGTCCTCTCGGGCCTCGACGAGGGTGATTTTACGATAATTGATGCAGCGGGCAAATCCGTTCTGCCCGGCTTTGTGGATTCCCACACGCATTTTGTGTTCGGCGGATACCGCGAAGAGGAGTTTTCCTGGAGGCTGCAGGGACTTTCCTACATGGAGATCATGCGGAGGGGGGGAGGGATTGCGAGCACGGTAGCCGCCACGCGCGCGGCGTCGATGGATGATCTGGTCCGGTCGGGACTGAAAAGACTCGATTCCATGCTCTCCTTCGGCGTTACCACGGTGGAGGGCAAGAGCGGTTACGGTCTCGATTCCGACACGGAAATACGACAGCTCGAAGCCATGGCGGAACTCGATTCCGTCCATCCCATGGACGTTGTCCGGACATTCCTGGGCGCTCATGCCGTTCCCGTGGAATACGAGGGGCGTGGGGACGCATACATCGATCATATGGTAAAGGAGGTTTTGCCCGAAGTCGCGGAGCGCAATCTGGCCGCGTTTTGCGACGTCTTCTGCGAAAGGGGGGTGTTCACCGTGGAGCAGTCCGCCAGGCTCCTGACCGGGGCGCGCGAGGCGGGACTCGGGCTCAAGATCCATGCCGACGAGATCGTTCCCTTCGGGGGCGCCGAACTCGCGGCCGAGCTGGGAACAATATCCGCGGATCACCTGCTGCATGCGACGCGGGAAGGCATTCGGGCCATGGCTCGTGCGGGAGTGATTGCAACACTCCTGCCCGGCACGGCTTTCAGCCTGAAGCAACCCTACGCCGACGGTCGATCGATGATCGATAGTGGTTGCGCCGTGGCTCTGGCCTCGGACCTCAATCCGGGTAGCTGCTACACGGAATCGATACCTCTGATAGCGGCCCTCTCGGTTCTCCATACGGGGCTTACCGTAGAGGAAACCGTCACGGCCCTGACAATCAACGGCGCCGCTGCGCTCGGGCGCGCGGGGACGGTCGGCAGCATCGATCCCGGGAAAAAGGGAGATTTATTGATCCTCGAATATCCCTCCTACAGGTTTATTCCATACCACATCGGCGTGAGCGCGGTGGAAAGGGTCATCAAGGACGGAGTGGTCGTATATGATAAGACCCTGTCCCTGGCCGGAATTCCCCGTGGGATCACCCGAGATCCGAAACGGAAATAGTTTGCCCGGTGCGCCGTCCAAGCCGGAAATCGCGCGGGAGCCGATTCAACGGACCCTGCCCCCGCGCGGTTCGAAAGGCTTCGATTCGGCTGGGATACGCGAAGTATGCCGCCGGGCAGTCAACTCTTGGATGGGAGTGGCGACTGCCCGGAGCCGTTCGCGCATTTCTCGCCCAGCGGCTTAACTCTGGGAGTACCCAATCATCTTCTGGTGTATATTTCCTCCTTATGTTTCGTTTTTAGGCCAAGCCCACAGTGTTTCTGCCGTTTTCCTTCGCTTTGTACATCGCCTTGTCAACGCGGTTGAAAAGCATCTCCTGGCTCTGATCGGCCGGTTGCACTTCCGTCAGACCGATACTGGCCGTGAGACTTATTTCCTGTCCACGATAGATGAACCTGGTGTTTTCGATCGATTTCCGAATTCGTTCCGCCACCATGGCGGCGCTTTCCCGATCGGTTCCGGGGAACAGTATGACGAACTCGTCACCGCCCCACCGCGCCACGAAATCCGTTTCACGCAGGATCGGTTTGATGCGCTTCATGATCTCTTTGAGGCACTTGTCGCCTGCCCAGTGGCCGAATTGATCGTTAATGGACTTAAAATGGTCGATATCGAACAGAAGCATCGAGAAGTTGTGCTGATAGCGCGTGTAGCGTTGGAGCTCATCTTTGAGCCGGTCTCTGAAGCCGCGCTTGTTGGCGACTCCTGTGAGCGGATCGATGAGGATTTCCTTCTCCAGCGCCTTGCGCCTCTCGTGTACCTGGTCCACTTCTTTTTTCATCCTGCTGAGGTTCTGCTGCAGGGCCTGCATTTCTTCGTTCAAGGTTTCCTGGCGACGGGCGTCGGTGCGGTTCTTTTCCTCAAGCGCGGCCCGGATCGAAGCCAGGCGCGATACGACCAGATTTTTGAATTCAGCCAGCGTCGTGCTTATCTGGGCTGATCGCTTCATTTCTTCGAGGTGTGTCTCGACGACCTTGCTAAACGACAGGTTCTCGTTCTGAGTCTGCCCGCTATGGCTCATGGACTGGAGATATTGCCGTTCGACCTCCATGAGGCCGTGTCCTATCTCGGAGATGAAGTCCGAGATCTGGCTGCGCTCTTCGTTAACAATTCGGCCATAGGCCCGGATGATATTCAGAAGGTCGTCCCGGAGGGCAAGGATGTCCTCGGGTTGGGAACTCGCCAGTATTTCCTTGCGCAGCCTGGTGACCTGCCCCGTGTAGTCTTCCTCGGTGTCGTGGTCGAACTCGGAAATAATACCGAGAAAGAGCTCCTGGAGTTCCTGCGGGGCCACGTTTGCCTTTTGCCTGGCACTGTTGCCGCGCGGTTTGCGGAATTTATCCCAGATGCTGCTTGTTGTGGGGGTGGGTTCAGGCTCGGTGGTTTCTTTTCGCGCGATTGCGGCCTTGAGCGCATCGAGCTGCTGTTCCATTTCTTCAACAGCCGCATTGGCCAGCACCGCTCTTTTGAACCCTTCAATACACCCGCCGACCTCTCCGTTCTCGCTCCTCGTCAGTGCCGTGAAGGTCGTGACGGAGCGCTTCAGAAGGGCTGCGATCCTCATCGACTGTTCCTGCTCCTCCACGGCAAGTCTTAAGGCTTTAGCCGAGTCGGCAATTTTTGCCGGGTCAGGAGGTCCATCTCTTCCGGGTGTGTCCGTTGAGGGGGACAGATTTTCCTGGCCGCTTGAGGGCCGCTCTGATTGACTCATTTTCCAAACCCCGCCTTTGTATTCAGGTCTATTTGCTACTTTCCGGCCCCATGCGCGGGCGCATTGCCACGCGGCTTGGGCTTGAACAGCTGGCACTCAAAGCCGGACGCGGTGCGGACGGCCAGGAAAGGATGGCGGCGCGATTTCACTCCCCACGCCGTGCATCCGTAAGGGGCGCCTGCTATCCAGGTGATGAAGAAGTGCTCGCATTGAGCGCATCTGACCTTTTCCACCGTCTGTTCTCCCAGTATCTTTTCGCTTCGTTGCCTCCGAGTAGTATCAATTTCCGTGCCAGCTTAAGCTTTGGACGAAGTGCCTCAAACCGTAGCCAAAGTGCGCGGCGATTGAGTTTTTTTTCCAACCCCGAATTATTTTCTAAAGTCTCTCCACTTTCGTTCCGATATAAAAGACGGATGGGAGTACCCAATGATAATTACAGACTATAGAGTTCAAAGCGTTCTTCGGACCTATACGCGACAGTTGCAGCGTTCGAAGCTGGCGAGCAAGAACGGGAAGGAGTCCGGAGGCGAGCAGAGCGCCGAGAAGGTGTCTATTTCTGCCGAAGGAAAACGCAGACTCATGATGGACCGGATGACGAACCAAGTCCTCGATAGACTTAATACAAAACAGAATGAAAGCACCGGAACTGCCGAAGATACGACCCAGGTCTAAAAACGGACCGGTTACGGAAGGAAGTCAATGGATATTAAAAAGATTTCGACATATTTGACGGACGCCGTGCGGAATCCGGGGCGGGCGACCGTTAAATCCAATGGTGAGGAAAAGGGCGGGACCGGATCCGTATCTTCGGACCGTCTTCAACTCTCCAGAGACTATCGGGATTTGGCGGCCAGCAACACTCTCGATGTCAGGACGGAAAGAGTCGAGGAGGTCAGAGATCTGATTGGCAGCGGGGATTACGAAATCAGACCGGATGAAATTGCCTCGAGAATGGTCGAAGAGGTTCTGTAGCCGGAAGACATTAATTTGACACCGGCAAACAGGGACCCGGCAGTGGGTATTTTGACGGTGTGACCATCG
>JAJFVB010000213.1 GCA_021372055.1 Desulfobacteraceae bacterium
TGGAGCGAGCCCACGAGCGGGTTTGCTCCCGCCTACGCCCAGGCCAATCTGGTAATTTTGGACCGCAGGCACGCCTTCGATTTTTTGCTTTTCTGCACCAGGAATCCCAAACCCTGCCCGATCCTGGATGTTCTCGAACCGGGTTGCTTCGAGCCGATGCTCACGGCCCCGGGCGGCGATATCCGCTCCGAACTCCCGCGGTACCGCATCTGGAGGCATGGAGAACTGGAAAAGGAGGTGACGGATATCACCCCGTACTGGAACAGCGACATGGTTTCGTTTCTGCTCGGATGCAGTTTCAGTTTTGAAAGCGCACTCCTGGCCGCGAGGATTCCGATTCGCAACATCGAAGAGGGAAAGAACGTTTCGATGTACGTCACAAACCGAACGTGCATTCCCGCCGGGCCCTTTTCCACGCCTCTTGTCGTGAGCATGAGGCCGATTCCGGACGAGCAGGTCGTCAGGGCGGCGCAGATCACCAGCCGGTACGTATCGGTACACGGCGCCCCGGTACACATCGGTGACCCCGCCCGCATAGGCATAAAAGACCTGTCCCGGCCTGAATTCGGCGAAGCGGTGGAGATAAAGGAAGGCGAGACTCCAGTGTTTTGGGCTTGCGGGGTGACGTCATCGGTTGCGGCCATTTCCGCAAAGCCCGAATTGTGCATCACCCACGCCCCGGGGCACATGTTCATTACGGACGTTTTGAACGAAACGCTGGCTGCGATTTGATCCTGTTTCCCCGGTGGAGGCGAACATGCGGGTGGACATAAACAGCGATATGGGCGAGAGCTTCGGAATCTACCGTTTGGGCAACGACGGGAAGATGATGGAGTTCATCACTTCGGCCAACATCGCCTGCGGCTGGCACGCGGGCGATGCGACGGTGATGGCCGAAACGGTCCGGATGGCACAAGAGAAAGGCGTGGGGATCGGGGCGCATCCGGGATACCCGGACCTGCTCGGGTTCGGGCGCAGGAATATGGAGACCTTCAAGGGGGAGATCAAAAACTACATTCTCTATCAGGTGGGAGCCCTGGCGGCGTTTGCGAGGGCCGCGGGAGGATCGCTGCAGCACGTCAAGCCGCACGGTGCGCTCTATAACCTCGCCGCGAGGGATGAACGCGCCGCGGGTGAGGTGATTGCGGCGGTGAAGGCTTATGACCCCGACCTCATCCTGGTGACTCTGGCGGGGTCGCTGTGCGCTGAAATGGCCGACTCAAGCGGACTGCGCGTTGTGAAGGAGTTTTTCCCGGACCGTGCCTACCTCGGCAGCGGGAACCTCGCCCCCCGGACGATGGAGGGTTCCGTCATAGACGACGTGACGAAGGTGAAGGAGCGCGTTCTGAAACTCGTTTCCACGGGGAAGGTGACGAGCATCGACGGCCTGGAAATCAGCCTGGACGCCGGGACTTTGTGTTTCCACGGGGATACGCCGGGCGCCTGGGAACTGGCGAAAACGGTTCGCGAGAGCGTCGAAGCCGAAGGTATTCGCGTCCTCCCGATGAGCGCGCCCTAAGAAGTCCGGTCCGCTCGACGGCGGTTCGTCTCATGCGCGGGGGGTGCCTTCCTCCGCGTTTTTTGTTTTCGGCTCCCTATTGGTTGCGACTTGGTATAAGATCCGCGATCGCAAATGGACGGATTTCGATTCGCGAATGTTGATCCTTAAATAATGAGGCGTTTGTATGAAGTATGTTCTGAGTGTCGAAGATGGAAGGGATGAGCCGATCAAGGATCTCGATAATGCCAAGAGGGTGGTGCTGGTGGATAAGGACACGGTGGGGGCCGAAGATATCACTTTTGCCTATTGCCGGTTCGACTCCGGGACGTCCTCCCACAAGAAGCATGTCCATAAGGATGCGGAAGAGGTGATCTACATCCTCGCGGGCCGGGGGATAAGCGGCCTTGTCGATAAAGAGGTTGAAATGAAGCGGGGGGATACGATGTTTGTTCCCCGGGGGGCGGTCCACTGGTTCTACAACCCGTTTCCGGAGCCCGTGGAGATGCTCTTCGCGTACACGAGACCTTCGCTGAAATCCGCCGGATACCGGGTCGTGGAATAAGGGCTTGTCCGTAGATAGGCCTTTAGGGAATTCGCGCCGGATTTTGAGTCTGACTTGGCTGCAACGATTGAGCAAAACCGCAGGTGTAGTTGGGCTACGTCGAGGATTTTGCGATTGATGAGCGGTCGAAGCAGGCAAAAAGCCGGATGCGAGCGCAAAGGTTTTATTTACGGACAGGCTCTAAACCGCGAACTGTGTTCTTTTCCTTTGCTCTTGCGAAACGCGGCTGAAATGCTTTTTCTTGTGAAGTCAGAAGAAGTAGCATGATACCGGTCCGATTTGGAGAGGCGATGCTGAAAAGTTCGCGTAGCGCCTGCTCCATCCTCGGATCGGCCGGTTCGGATTCAATGGGCCCGATGTCCCGGACTGTACTGAAAGGCAGGTAGATGAAGATTTTTCTGTTCTTGCTGTTGTTCCTCCCGTCGGTATCCTTTGCGCAGGAATGCTGTTTCAAAGACCCGGGAGTCTGCTCCGACATTACTTCGTATTCCGAGAAGGAAGCCTGCCGAGCGATCTCGAACAGCGTGATCTTGGATGCAACATGCAGGGAGTCACCCGAATGCCATATTTCGCCCGAACCGATCGGAAAATTCGGAGGCGCGAACGCCCAGGAGGCCGCTTCGCTCTTGCCCGTCACGAAGCCGGGCAAGTCGCGCAAACAGTCCGGCGAATAAGGTCGCGGCCGGCAGTGTTCGTCCAGGCCGCGATTTGACAGTATGGCTGGATCGTCGCTCCGATGATTTTGAATGCGCCCTTGGGAGAATTTGCCTCTCCGTTGCATTTGATCAGTGGACGTTGCGGCTGTTTTTTCTTAGATTTCTTATAATTAGTGTATACCTTATTGAAAAGATCCCATTCAGCAGGAGGGTTTTGCATGAAGAAAGTGTTTTTGGGCATTGTGGGGGTTCTCTTTACCGCGGGGTGGTTCTTCGGATCCTGGCTTTTTATGAATTCCATTGCCATGGGCGCTCAGGAATCGGGCTCGCAGATGGCTGCCGGTGCGCCTTCGGGACCGCGGGGTGAGCATCATGGAGATATGCGTCACATGCCGATGATGGACGAGGAGTACCTGGCCAAGAAGCTGAATCTCACGGAAGCACAGAGGAAGCAGGTGCGGACGATTTTTGAGGAGGAGCGCGCCCTTAGCGAACCGCTCTTTCAGAAAATGAAAGAAGGGCATCAGCAACTCCGTGAACTTGGCAGGGAAGGAAAATTCGATGAGGAAAAAGTCCGGGCTGCTGCAAGGGCACAATCGGACAACATGGTCGAAATGATCGTTGCGAGAGAGCGGCTTCATTCCCGAATTAATGCGGTCCTGACGCCGGAGCAGAGAGCCAGGATGGAATCGATGCACGAGAAGCGGATGGAGCAAAAAGGGAAGATGCATCACGGGAAGAAGTAATACGCAAATTGCGTTCAAGTTGATACCTTTCAGGACACCAACGAGCGGGGGAATGGTTCCCCCGCTCCTCCGCAAAATGAGCCGCCGGTGCGCGGCGGGACCGGTCAGGCTCGTCGCCCGCTGTGCCGCGGACCTCGCCTCTTAAGAAAACTTTTCGATAATAAAAGCATTTTTCCCTTATCTTTTGATGAAGTTCTTCCGATCAGAGGATTGCGTGGGTGTATCGGCGTCAGCTGATATTCCATGGCCGACCTAAATTCAAGGCGAAGGAGAAAATACGTGGCCTCCAGTACATCCAGCACGTCGAGCACCGGCTCATCCGGTCTGGCTCTAAGCGGAATCGGGAGCGGTTATGACTGGCAGAGCGTTATCGAGAAGTTGCAGAAGGTCGAAGAGGCGACAGTCACCCCGTACCAGGACCAGATCACGGCTTACGAGGACAAGCTGGAAGCCTGGGCGTCCGTAAAGTCTTCTCTAAGCACCCTGCAGAGCGCCGCGGACGACCTGTCGGACTCAAAGAGCCTGGAGCTCTATACGACGAATCTTTCCTCGAGCAGCGACACGGATGCCAGCACCATTCTTTCGGCCACGGCTTCGGATGATGGAGAGGCGAGCGAGGGCAGCTACTCGGTTGTGGTGGATCAGAGGGCGCAGGCCGAAAAGCTGGCGTCGATTTCCGTCACTTCGTCCAGCAGCGCGCTCAATCTCTCCGGGACGGTCCTGGTAAACGGTCATGCGATGGATGTGGAAACCTCCGACACCCTCTCCACTCTCAAGACCAAGATAAACGCCCTCAATTCGGGCGATTACCCCACGGGCGTCACCGCAAGCATCATTAAGGATTCGGACTCGACATACAGGCTGGTGCTCACGAGCGGAGAGACGGGGGAGTCGGGAATCGCTCTCCAGAATGGTTCGTCAAACGATATCCTTGCGAGCCTCGGATTCAACGGCTCGGGGACGGTTGTCAAAAACAGCGTGGCGGGCGCGGCTCAGAGCGATGCCCTTTTGAGTTCCACCACGGCGGTCGAAACCTTGCTCGGCAATGATGGCCAGAACCTTTCGGGAACGGTGACCATAAACGGCGTGAGCGTCAACATAGACTTGTCCGATTCCCTCGAGACGATAAAGAGCAACCTCGTGGCGGCGGGCCTCGGGGCGACGATCAGCTCCGAAATGGATGACGAAGGCGATTACTGGTACACGCTCGAGATTGAAGGTATGTCGACCTGGACGGATCAAAATAACGTCCTTCAATCTCTTGGACTCATCGAAGGTTCCCGCGCAGACGAGATAGGGGTCTCGAGCAAACTCGGCAACACGACCGACGGTTCGACGGCGATCACCGCATCCACCAATATCGTCGACATATACGGCTACACCGACCCTCAGTCGGGGGACAAGCTCACCATTTCCGGGACCAAGCACGACGGAACGGCCGTTGCCGCAACCGATCTGACGATAACCTCCACCACGACCGTTCAGGATCTGCTCACTCAGGTCGAGTCCCTTTTCGGGAATGTCACGGCATCCATAACCGCGGAAGGAAAGATTCAGGTAGTCGACAAGCAAACCGGCACCAGTTCGCTTTCCGTAACCATCGGTTCCACGCTCAACAGCACGAGTGGCGGTTTGCTGGATTTCGGGACGTTCAGCACGGCCGGGGCCGTTCGCAAGACGGTGCTCCAGGCAGGGCAGGATGCGATCTTCTCGGTTGACGGCATGAGCATGACAAGCTCGAGCAACACGGTCACGACCGCGATCCAGGGCGTCACGCTCAAACTCCTTGGCGCCGAGGCGGGTACGACCGTCACCGTAAATATTCAGCGCGACACGGACGGTATTGAAGAGAAGGTCAATACGATGTTGGACGCCTACAACAGCCTGATGTCCTACATCAACCAGCAGATGGAGTACAACGAAGACTCGAAGACAACCGGCGGCGTGCTTTTCGGCGACACCACGCTGACGTCCGTAAAATCGCAGATCCAGTCCATTTTGCAGAGTTGCGTCGGCGACCGAACGATCCAGTACCTTGCGGAAATCGGAATCACGCAGGACGAGAACAATCAGCTCGTTATGGACACGGATGAATTCGAGGATGCAATCGCCAGCAATTTCGAGGATATCGTAGCCCTTTTTTCGGATACGGCCAAATCGAGCGACGACAATTTCTCCTACAGCTACAGCACGCGTGACACACTCTCCGGGACATACAGCGTCACCATCAATCAGCTCACTTCCGGATCGAATTATATCTCCGGGACCATCGACGGATATGACGCGACGGGGTACAGCAACCTGATCACCCTCAAGAACTCGGAAAGCGGGGCTAACGGCCTCCAGGTATGCTACACCGGAAGCACCGTGCCGGCCACCGCCACCATAACCGTGACGCGAGGTCTCGCCAGCCTGCTCGAAACCGCCCTGTACAACATGACCGATTCCATCAGCGGATCGGTTTCCACGATGGAAGAGGGCATGCAGACATCGATCTCCAAGCTCTATAATAAAGTCTCCGACATGGAGACCAGGATCGCGGCCAAAATGGCCGCCCTCACGAAGCAATTTCAGAACATGGATACCGCGGTTGCGCAGATGCAATCGATGCAGAGCTACATTTCCAGCATGCTGTAGCGGGTCCCGGAGAATACTCGGATCCGGCCGGTTGGCCGGATTTTAACCTCTTCAGCAAGTCCTCGTGCAAGATGCGGGGGGGCCGGATCCCCCCGCGAACCCACTCCCTGCGGCCATTTGGATATTGAGATCCTTCCAGGAATGACTCGGAACGAATTTTTGTTCGGGAATATTTGCCTGCGGATACAATGTTGTGTAAACTACCGCTCAATTGGCCATATCCAAATCAATCCAAATCACGATCTTTCATGACGAACGTCACCAGGCACGGAATCGTTCGCGTGTTTCTATCGCCTCATTGATGTCCCGTATTGCCGTTCTCGCGGCGGCCGGGGTCGTGCGTGGCTTACGGCAAAACATTGCTGGCGAGGTACAGGGCCGCACCGGACCTGCCCGGGTATTCAGGCCGAAGGAGAGTGTGTGGCAGCGGAGCAGCATGTCTCGATTTGCGGCGCGGGGAAGCGCTTCCGGCGGTGCGATTTCCCCCGGCCCTTGTCAGGTCCCGTGAAAGTCCACCCCCGTCCGAAGGTATCGAGGGCTTTCACTCCGGGCATTTTGTTCGTTTTTCTTGCTCTGCTTGTAACCCTCTGCCATGGAGCGCATTTCAGTCCCGCCTGCGCCGACGGTTCCGAACCGAAGGTGCTCATTCTCAATTCCTACCATCATGGGTATCTCTGGTCCGACAACGAACTCGAGGGGGTTGTCGACCGGTTGAAGGAGGTCTATCCCGAACTTGAACCGGGGATCGAATTTCTCGACATGAAACGCTTTCCCGGAGGTGAAAACGCCGCAATCCAGGAAAAGTATCTCACCTCGAAATACCGGGACCGGAAGCTCGACCTGGTTGTTGTCCTGGACAATCCTGCGTTCGATCTGGCAATGCTGCACCGGGAGGAGATATTCCCGGGAACGCCGATTGTCTTTGCCGGAATCAACGATTTCAACCCCAAGATGGTGTCCGGCCGCGCCGAGGTGACCGGCGTGGCGGAACTGCTGGATTTTTCAGGGACGCTGGAGATCGCGCTCGCGCTTCATCCTCGCGCTCGCAGATTGCTGGTGATCAACGACGATACCCTCTCCGGAATTGCGGTGCGGAGGGAGGTCGAACATGCGCTGCCCAGGCTCCGGGATCGAATCGAGGTCGAATTCCTCCATCCCGAGTCTTTCAATGAGGTTCCCGATCGGCTTCGTGCCCTGCCGCCGGATTCAATTGCGCTGATCGCATCTGTAACCACCGACAGGGCGGGCCTGAGCCTCCCCCTGTCCGAGAGCACCCGGCTGATTGCTTCGACCGACGTTCCGGTCTATGCCACCCATGAATCACGGTTGGGCTTCGGTATTGTGGGCGGAAGCCTGCTCGCGGGAAGAGCGCACGGCAGGCTGGCTGGCGATATCGCCCTGCGCATTCTCGCAGGTGAGCCCGCATCCTCCATTGCGATCGAAACTTCGTGTTCATGCAGGCCCATGTTCGATTACAAACAGCTTGCGCGGTTCCACATCCCCCTCGGTCTGCTTCCGGCGGATTCTTTCATCATCAATCGCCCGGTGTCCGTGCTTGAACGGCATTACAAGCCCATTCTGTTCTCGGGGATTGTCATATTCATCCTGTCCCTTGCGGTCGGAGCTCTGACGCTGACCGTCCTGCGGCGGCGCGCGGCGGAGGTCGCTCTAAAAGAGTCGGAAGGCAAGTTCCGCCGGCTCTACGAGAGCATAACGGACGCGTTTTTCCTGTCCGACGTCCACGGGCAAATCAGGGAATGCAACGAAACTTTCCGCAAGATGACCGGCTACGGGGCCGATGAGCTCCATTGTCTCAGCTCCCGGGATCTCACTCCCGAGAAATGGCACGCCCTTGAGGAAGAAATCCTCAAAGAGCAGGTTTCGACCAGAGGGTACTCGGACGTATACGAAAAGGAATACCGGCACAGGGACGGCACTGTCTTTCCGGTTGAACTGCGGGTTTTTCTTCTGAAGGATGAAGCCGGGACGCCATACGGGATGGCCAGCATAGTGCGGGACATCTCCGAGCGCAGGAGAGCCGAGGACCTGCTGCGGGAAAGCGAGAGGCGCTATAGGCTTTACGTGGAGACGGTTTCGGAAGGTGTCTGGGTGGTAAACACCGAACAACGCATCAGCTATGTAAACCATGTCATCTGTGAAATGCTCGGCTACGGCGAGGAAGAAATCCTGGGGCGCCTGACCGTTTCTTTTGTCGCCTCCGATCACCGCGACGAACACTTGGCCAAAACCACTCCCCGCCATGAAGCCCTGAGCGAGAGGTACGAGTGCAAATTACGGCGCAAAAACGGCGGGGATCTGTGGGTAATTGTATCCTCCAGCCCATTGATGGACGAAAAAGAGAATTTGGAAGGGTCCTTTTGCATATTGAACGACATCACCGAACGAAAGCGAATGGAAGAAGCCCTCACCCAGAGCGAGGAGACTTACCGGACTCTGTTTGAGAGCATGAGCCAGGGCGTGTTTTCCCTCAACGGGGACGGCGCGGTCATCGACGTCAATCCGGCGGCTCTCAGGATGTACGGGCTGAGCCGCGAAGAGTTTGTTGCTTCGATGAGCGACAATGGTCCGTTCCGGTTACTGGTTCACGAAGACGGTTCCGCGTTTCTGGATGAGGAGATTTCTTCCATCCGGGGCGCATTTTCGGGGGATACGATCAGCAATGTCGTCGCGGGGATTCCCAACCGGCGGACCGGGGCTCGTGTCTGGGCGGTTGTCAATGCGATTCCCCTGGTGCGCCCGAACGAGTCGAGGCCATATCGCATATTCATTACATTGCACGATATCACGGTGCGCAAAACCACCGAAGAATTGCTCTACCGAGAACAGGAGAGGTTTGCCCAGATAGCGAGCGTTTCCCCGGGGGTCATTTACTCCTTTTGCATGCAGCCGGACGGCAGGTGCCGGTTTCCCTACTCCAGCCCGAACATTCAAAAGATTTTCTGCTTTAAACCGGAAGAACTTGCCGAGAATGGGAGAATCGTCCTCCCGCACTTGCATGATGCCGACCGTGAGCGCGTCAAGATGGCCATTGTGGAGTCACGCCGCACTCTGTCCCTATGGCGGTGCGAATTCCGGGTGATGCATCCCGGGAAGGGGGAAATGTGGGTCGAGGGGTATGCGATGCCGACCCTGGAGCCGGATGGAAGCTGCCTCTGGCATGGCCTTCTCACCGATATCACCGAGAGGCGGAAGGCCGACGAAGTCCTTCGGCTGACTCAGTTCTCGGTCGAAACGGCCGCGGACCCGATTTACTGGACCGGGTCCAATGCCCGGATCCTTTACGCCAACGGGGCGGCCTGCCGCAGCCTCGGATATTCGAACGACGAACTGCTCGCCCTGAGCGTGCCGGATATCGACCCTTACTTCGATCCGAGAAAGTGGGGCGAGTTCTATACGGAATTTCGCAGGGCCGGATTCACTTCCTTCGAGTCCCTGCATAAGCGCAAGGACGGCACGACATTTCCGGTGGAGGTCAGGGCGAGCCACCTCGCGGTTGATGGACACGACCTCGGCCTTCTGTTCGTAAAGGATCTCACAGAAAAAAAGCTCGCGGACAAGGAACGCGAAATGCTCGAAGGCAAACTCCGCCAGGCACAGAAAATGGAAGCGATCGGCACTCTGGCGGGCGGCATAGCGCATGATTTCAACAATATCCTTGCGCCGATCATCGGCTATGCGGAAATGGTCCTCAACGACACGCCGCCGGATTCCCCGCGCGGGCGTAGCCTCCAGCAGATACTCAAAGCCGCGGATCGGGCCAAGGAGCTGGTAAAACAGATTCTGTCCTTCGGGCGTTCCACCAGGGAACAGGACAGAGTGCCGACGGAAGTGGGCTCCGTGGTGAAAGAGGCCCTGAAGCTTCTGAGGGCGTCGCTCCCGAGTTCCATCGAAGTCGTTCAGCGAATCGAGAGGGGAACCGCCATGGTGGATCCCACTCAGATCCATCAGGTCCTTATGAACCTGTGCACCAACGCGGCTCACGCCATGAGCGATAAGGGCGTGCTGAGTATCAGCCTCACGAGTGTGTCTTTGAATTCCGTTGACTTGGCGAGCCTGTCCATTGTCGACATGAAGCCCGGACGCTACCTGAAGCTTTGCGTCTCGGATTCCGGCTGTGGAATGGATGCGGCCGTGATCGAGCGAATCTTCGATCCATACTTCACGACGAAGGCCGTCGGCAAGGGCAGCGGGCTCGGATTGTCCGTCGTGCACGGCATCGTCAAAAAATACAGCGGTGCCATTACGGTGCAGAGTGAATTGGGGATGGGAACCACGTTCAACGTCTATATTCCGTCCACGGAGGAGATGGTCGATTCGGGCAGCCAGGACGCGCCGCAGCTTCCGACCGGAACGGAAAAGATTCTTTTTATCGATGATGAGGCGAGCGTTGTCGAGATTGGAACGGCAATCCTGACCCGGCTGGGCTACAAGGTGACGGCCAGCCGGGACCCGGTTCAAGCTCTTGAGATATTTCAGAAGGCGCCGGATCAGTTCGATCTGGTTGTCACCGACTACACGATGCCGAAATTGACCGGCATGGACCTTATCGAAAGAATCACCAAAATCCGGCCCGGCATTCCGATGATCCTGTGCACGGGGTTCACCGAGAAGGTTACCTCGAAGAGCGCCTCCGAACTGGGGGTCAGGTTCATGATGAAGCCGTTCAGGATGAACCATCTGGCCGAGACGGTGCGAAAGGCGCTGGATGGCGTGAAGCCGTAACACGTTTTTTCCAGCCCCTGGGGCACCGCTGGACCCGTGTTCGGCGCAGCACGTCCGGGAAATGCTCTTTAGAACGCTTTTGAAAAGCGTGGGGAGCCGCGCTCCCCACACCCCCACGCCCGCATGCGGCTTATTTTGGCGCTACGGCTGCGGCCGTTGGTGCCGAGCGCTCGCGGGGTGCGGGGGAATCATTCTCCCGCTTTTTGGTGTCCCGAGAGGTATCAACTCGAACGCGAATGCGTATACAATCCTCCCCATTCCCGTTGCTTCCGGCCGGCGACAGGCGGATTCATAATCCCTTCAAGTTTGCCTGAAGCCCTGCCGATTCACACTCTAAGTTCCAGGCAACTATGCCAAGCTTTTTTTCCAAACTTCCGGAAATCCGCGTAAGTCATAGACACAAAGCGCTTTGAACTCGTTGTGCACGTGAGATGTGTGAAAGGAGAACTGTATGAATTCAAATTCCCCCAGGATGTCGTATCTTGTCTTCGCTCTGGCATTCCTTTTCTGTTCAATGGCGGCCGGCAGCGCATCGGCTATAGAAGGCATTCACTACGATGGGTCCTCTCAGATTTATTGGGCGATTGTAAAAGATTCGAGCGAGCTTTTCACCAAGGAGACCGGGATCAAGGTTACGGCGGAGGACCGCAAGACTCAGGACGCGATTCCTTCCCTCGTCTCCGGCCGCTGCAATGTCGGCGGGCTGGCCAGGAAAATGAAACTCTCGGAAAAGGCCCAGAATCAGGATCTCTTTGAAACACTCATAGCAAAGGACCACATGGCCGTATTCGTGTCCAAGGACAGCAAGATCGACTCGCTCACGCTCGATCAGGTGAAAAAGGCCTTTTCCGGAGAGATCGCCGACTGGAAGGATCTTGGCGACGAACCGGGGCCCGTTCAGGTCGTGATTCCCCAGACGAAGACCGCCTCCAATAACAATTTCGCGAGCATGGCGATGGGTGAGGCGAATTTTTCGAAAGACAGCGTTATCACGGACACGGCCGGGGGTGTTCTTGACGCGGCCAGGGGCAAGCGTGCCATATCGTTCATTTCCTATGGCGCCGTAGCGGGAAAGCCCGATTTCAAGGTAATCAAGATCGACGGCAAGAGCGCCGGTTCGGAGGGCTATCCGCTTGCCCAGGACATGTATTTCGCCACGATCGGAAAGCCTTCGGGGGATGTGGCCAAGTACATCGACTTTTTTCTCACGGGGAGCGGCAAGGAGGCAATTCAGAAGGCAGGTCTTTTATCGGCAAAATAGCAAACGCGTTCGAAAAGCTGTCTGATGCTCCCCGTGGGACGGCTGAAGAAAGGAGTCGCATATGAAAAGGCGCTTTAGCCTTGGCGCTAAAATAATCTTTCAAATACTGGTTCTCTCCCTTATCCCGCTCGTAATCGCCACCGCTCTCAATCTGAGAAACTCGAAAGGGGAACTTGAAAAGCTGGTCCGGCAGGACTTCGAGAACATGCTCGGGCTTGTCGATGACATTCTCGAAGACCACGTGATGCTTGTGAAGGAAGCCGAAGTGGGCGATGAGATACTCTGGGTCCACCAGGCGCGTCAACAGGAGAAGAATTTCATCATAAGGGAGGACGAGAAGAGCGTCCGCGCCTGGCATGAACTGATGGGCAAGATCAAGCAATCGTCCGCATATACCGGCGAAGTCCCGGAAAGCCTGAAGAGGTATGAAGCGGTTTTCGAAAAATTCACCAAGGGCCAGCTCGCCGACATGGGCGAGCTCCCGGTGGTGGGGCAGGATCTCGAAAAAAAGATCCAGCAGACCGTGCGGGTCGTAAAGGCCGAGGAGTACAAGGAGAAGATACGGACGAAAGTCATGGGCCCGAAGCAACCCGACGGCACCAGGGATCTTTCCAAGGCCATCCGCATGGGGACTTCCGGTTTCATCTATTTTATACGTCCCGACGGGACCCTGGCCGGCCATCCCCGGCTGGAAAACAAGACGCTCCCGGACCAGGCAGTCTCGAAGCAGATCGTTTCCAAAAAGGATGGTGAGATTTTCTACGTCGAAGCGGGAGTGGAGAAGGTTGCATTCTTCAAGTACTTCGCTCCATGGGATTGGATTGTTGTGATCGAGGCGCTGCCGGGTGAGGTCATGAACGTACGCGGCATTCTCCAGGCCGGCGTCATCGTTGCTCTTGCGTGCGGCATCGTGATCTGCCTCATAGCGGTATTTTTCGTCCGAAGCATTACCCGGCCGATGAAGAAAGTGATGGATTTGCTCAACCTGGAAGCCGAAGAGGTCGCATCCGCTTCGAATCAGGTTTCGTCTGCCAGCGAAAATCTCGCGGAAGGAGCGACGAGACAGGCCGCTGCCATCGAAGAGACTTCCTCCTCTCTGGAAGAAATGTCCTCCATGACGGCCCAGAACGCGCAGAATTCCACTCAGGCGCACCAGTTGATGTCGGATGCCGACAGGATAACGGAAAAGGCCCGGGACTCCATGAGCCTGCTCATCGGTTCCATGGATGAGACGTCGAGGGCGAGCGAGCAGACGCAAAAAATCGTCAAAACAATCGACGAGATCGCCTTCCAGACGAATCTTCTGGCCCTTAACGCCGCGGTCGAAGCGGCAAGGGCCGGAGAGGCCGGCGCCGGGTTCGCGGTAGTTGCCGACGAGGTCCGCAATCTCGCGCTGAGGGCCGCGGATGCCGCGAAGAATACCGCCTCGCTCATAGACGGCACGGTTCATCGAATCCAGGACGGCGTTGAAATCGTCCACCGCGCCAATGAAGAGTTTGCGGGGGTGGCTGAAATTGTCAAAAAATCCGTGGAATTTGTAAAAGAGATCGCGGCTGCCTCGCAGGAACAGGCGCAGGGTATTTCGCAGATAAACACCGCCGTATCGGAGGTGGACAAGCTGATCCAGAGCAACGCCGCCACTACGGAGCAGTCCGCGGGCGTGGCCAGCGAAATGAACACGCTTGCCCAGAGGATGAAGCTCAATATGGATGCCCTGGCCGCAATCGTGGACGGAGGCTTGATGAATTACGCGGGGGATTCCGGTGAGCGTTCAAGATGATGCCAGGCTTTCAGACCGTGGGGAGCCTGCTCCCCACGCCCCACACGCAGTTGCGCTGCTCATTTTGGCGCTTGCGGCGGGCCTTACGCGCGTGCGCGTAAGGCTGCGACAGAAATCCCGGAGGGGCGCGGGGGAAATCATTTCCCCCGCTCTTTTCCATTAGTTTTATCTTGAACGCAATTTCGTATCAGACGGCCTGCAAACGCGATTGACGAGCCGTGCGACTATTTCCTGAAAATAATCCTTCCCTGGGTTGCGGTGGCTACCGGTGAGTGCTTGCTGATATAATCGCTCACCACTTCGCGTATCGTTTCGCCGAAAAGAACGCCGCGGCCCAGCTTAAACGGGTTGTACTGATCCCCTCCGGCGGCGAGGAAATCGTTTGTCGCTATCCTGTAGGATACACCCGCATCAAGCGGCCGTCCCTCCACCTGAACGGAGACAACCCTGGCCCCGGCCGGTTTGGCGAGGTCGTATTCGACCTGGATTCCGGAAACCTGGAGAATCTTCTCCCCGAGGATGCTCTTTTCAAGCACCTCCATGATCTGTCCGCCCGTTATTTCCATGCTGACGAGCACATTGTCGAATGGCAGGACGGTATAGATCTGCTCGAGCGTGATCGGCCCTTTGGCTATGTCCGTGCGGATGCCTCCACCGTTGTGAAAAGCGATCTGCGCGCCGGATGCGTCACGCATGGCATCCGTGATAAGGTCCCCGAGATTGGACTCCTTGGCGGCGCTGCGGGAGAGGTCAACCGAGGCCGTGCCGACAACCCTGGAGAATTCGGTTCTGACCTGGGACTCGTATTTCTCCACGATCTTGGCGACAACGGGGTCGAAAGAGGCTCCCGATGCCTCCGACACAAGCCTGAGCACGTCCCTCTGGGAATAGGATGTGATCTTGCGTTTGGCCGTGTCGAACGAAATGGCCAGACGTCCCAGGTACACGCCGTTGCAGCCCGCCTGGACGATAATGGTTCCCGATGCGAGCACGGGTTCGTGTACCGCCGTGTGACTGTGCCCTCCGACGATGATGTCTATCCCGCCGACCCGTTCCGCCAGCTTCCGGTCCGCATCAAGCCCCAGATGGGAGAGCACGACGATCATGTCGGCCCCCTTCGCGCGCGCCTTCCTGATGAGCGCCGGGAGGACCTTCTCGGGACTCGCGAAGGAAAGGCCCTTGAGGTTTCGGGGATTGGACGCGTAAGGCGTTGACGGGGTGGTTGCCCCTATCACGGCAATCCGGACATTCTGCCTCTTGATCATGATCCAGGGCTTGACGCCTTCGATGTGGCCTCCGCCTTTTCGGAAGACATTGGATGAGAGTATGGGAAACCGGGCGTGCGAGATGATGGCGCCGAGCGCGTCCTGGCCCCAATCGAATTCGTGGTTTCCAAGGGCCATGGCGTCAAACTTGAGGTAGTTCATTACCTCGATCACGGGTTCGCCGCGAAAGAGGTTGGAGATGGGGGTGCCCTGGAACATGTCTCCGGCGGAAAGAAGGACCGTGCCGGAAGGATTCTCGGTCCGTTCGGCCTCGATCAGCTTGGAGAAGTACTCTGCGCCGCTGACATTGTTCCTGGGATCGACGGATTTGTCGATGTAGGGAAGAATATGGCCGTGCGTGTCGTTCATGTGAAGAAAAGTGAGCCGCGCCTCGGCTGCAACCGCCGGAGCGGGGGGGAGGCAAAGCGAGAGTGCAAAGAGCACGCAGGCGATGAAAAGCGCTGCAGGAATTGACCGGTTTCGTTTCGGGCTGCTGTTGCTGGTCATGGATGAGCTTTCTCCGCAGTCGAAAAGGTGGGCAAAAAAAGCCTGGCGGATACGGAAAAAGGACGCGAAAAAGACGCATCCCGCGAGTCCGGCGACGGTTCGGGCCCCGGTTTTCGCGGGGGGCATCCGTCTGCATTGGCTTTCAATATATATATTACGAATCGGTATCAGGGAACAGCGGAAGTTTACTTCATGTGCCGGACGAACCATTCGACGCTGGCGCGCACCGCGGCTTTGCGCCAATCTTCATTTGTTATCTGGTGATCGGCCGTCCGCAGCAGCATCAGATTCTTCGGGTCCCCGACCCGGTCGTATATCCGGACCGCGTGGCTCCACGGCACGACTTCGTCTTCCTGGCCGTGTATTACGAGAGCTCTTTTGACATTTCCGAGATGGTCGAGGATTTGCGGTTCGCCCAGGCGGAAGCCTTCCGGGAAGAGGCCGGCAAGGCCGGACATTCCCTCGGCGCCGGGGTGAATTCCGCTTATGTCGAACGGGGCCGCCCATGTCGCCACGGCATGCACCCGTCCGGGATCGGCGTCCGCCGCGAGAAGGGCAAGAAACCCTCCCATGCTCGACCCGATCAGGCCGAGCGGTCTTCCCGCCCAGGGCTGAGATACGGCATAGGCGAGGACGGAACTCAGATCGCGGCGCCTTCCTTCGATCAGGTCCGTGCCGGGCCTGCGGGGACTCTCGCCGCAGCCGCAGAAATCGAAGCGCAGAACGCAGAACCCCGCACCGGCAAGCGCTTCCCCGAGGGCGACGAACTTGGGACTCTCCTTCAGGCTCAGCAACCCGTGGCAGCACACGACCACGGGTGCGGGAGTGGTCGCGGGCAGGTGGACGACCGCCGCGATCGCTATTGCCCCGCCATCGATGGACACTCTATGCTGCTTGTCCATGATCATTCCTCCGGAGCGTCTTTGAACCGTATGGCGTAAAGGCTGACTTCGACGGCTTCGCCTTCCGAACGCACCTTACGGACCGAGCGTTTGAATTTGAAGTACTTCGTCAATTCCTCGAAAAACCTCGGCGCATGGAGGCTCGTCCCTTTCGACAGGAAGATGGTGCCGTTCGGGGCGAGCGCCCTGCGAAGGAAAGAAACGAGCAGAGGATAGGTGGCCCTGTCGTAGATGACTTCCGAGCCGAAGATGACTTCATAGCGCTCGCCGATCTCCGCCGTATCCAGCCGGAGCCTGCGCACCTCGGCCTTTGAATCGTTTAGCAGGACGTTTGCCCTGGCAAACATGAGCGCTTCGTCGTCGGTGTCCGCAATCGTTACATTGTGCCCGCAAAGAGAACCGTACAGGCCGACTATGCCCATTCCGGCCCCGATTTCAAGCATGCGCCGCCACGGCACAACCGGTTGATTCCCGATAAAGAGCGCCAGGAGGAAGTCCGATTCCCAGATTTTGGCCCAGTATGGGAGATCCATGGCTCCGACCGGTTCGGTCGCAATCAGCTTTTCGATATAGGATTCGAGGTCCGTGAACTGAAGGACTTTCAACTCGCGGTCTCCGAGTTTCAGTGGAGCGATCTCGACGCTGTATTTCTCTCCGATCCGACGAAGAAGGTCCTGAAGTTCCGGCAATGTATGTCTCCGTTATCGTTCCAAAACGACGTGTTCCGCGGGTTTGCGGCCGGGTGCCGCGTGCGGCCTGCCGAAAAGCGCTTTCAGCCTTGCGACAAGGGATTCCATGTAAATGTAGATGACGGGCGTAATATAGAGCGTCAGGACCTGGGAAAGGAGCAGCCCGCCCACGACCGCCAAGCCCAGCGGTCTTCTCGATTCCGCCCCCGCGCCAATTCCGAGCGCGATGGGAAGAGTCCCCATAAGGGCCGCCATGGTGGTCATCATGATGGGCCGAAACCTCAGGATACACCCTTCGAAGATGGCCTCGGTCGGGGTCTTTCCTTCGTTCCTTTGTGCATTGAGGGCGAAATCGATCATCATGATCGCGTTCTTCTTGACGATTCCGACCAGCATGATGATCCCGACGAAAGCATAGACGCTGAGATCCACCCGGAAAATCATGAGAGTCAGCAGTGCGCCGACGCCTGCCGAAGGAAGTCCGGAAAGAATCGTGATCGGGTGAATAAAGCTTTCGTAGAGAATCCCCAGGACCATGTAAATGACGAGAATCGCCAGGATAAGCAGGACCCACAGGCCCTTCATGGAAGACTGGAACTGGCGCGCCGTGCCCTGGAAATTGGCGGAAAGGGTCTGGGGGAGACGGAGGTCGCGGGTGATCTTTTCGATCTTGGAGACCGCGTCTCCGAGGGCGACGCCGGGCCTCAGGTTAAACGAAATGGTGACCGATGCGAACTGTCCGGTGTGATTGACCGTGAGCGGTCCGGCTCTGTGGATCAGTTTCGCTATCCCGGCGCAGGGCACCAGCTTGCCGCTGCTCGAACGTATGTAGAGCGAGGCCAGCATGTTCGGGTCGGTCTGGAAAGGCCGCAGGACCTCGAGGATTACCTGATACTGGTTGATCGAGGTATAGATGGTCGAGATCTGGTGCGCGCCGTAAGCGTTATAGAGGGTGCTCTCGATCTGCTCGGCCGAAATGCCGAGCGACTGGGCCTTGTCGCGGTCTATTTCGACCATGATTTCGGGATTTTTGATCTGGAGGTCCGTGGTGACATCCTGCAGATCGGGCAGGGCGGCGAGCTTTTCCTCAAGAAGCGGCGCATACTTGTAGAGGTCCTGACTGTCCGTGCCCTGCAGCGTGTACTGGTACTGGCTCTTGGTTTGTCGGCCCCCGATCTGGATGGTGGGGGGATTTTGCATGTAAATGGACATGCCGGGTATTTCGGCCACTTGCTTGCGAAGCCGCTGAATTACGTCGGTAACGTGATCGCGCTGGTCCCTCGGCCTGAGGTGTATGAACATCCGGCCGGAGTTGCCGGTCGGGCTGCTGCCGGTCGCCCCGGCCGCGGACATGAAGTTTTCGACGGCGGGGTCTTTGCGCACGATGTCCACGGCCGCAAGCTGGCGCTTGACCATGGCGTCGAAGGAAGTTCCCTGGACCGCTTCGGTCGAAACGGCTATCTGCCCGGTGTCCTGGCTCGGAACGAAGTCTTTCGGAATGTGGTAGAAGAGAAAAAGGGTAACGAAAATGAGTGCGATCGAAATCGCGAGGACAAAGCGCCTGGCTTTGATTGCCCAGCCGAGGGTCCGCTCGTACCCGTGGAGCATGGCCTGGAAGACGCGTTCGGAAAGGGCGAAAAGCCGTGTCTGGTTCTTTCCGTTCGTCTTCAGGAAGCGGCTGCACAGCATCGGGGAAAGCGTAAGGGAGACGAAGCCCGAAACGAGGATGGCAACGCCGATCGTTACGGCGAATTCCTTGAAAAGCCTTCCGAGAATTCCGCCCATGAAAAGCAGCGGTATGAAGACGGCGGCAAGGGAGAGGGTCATCGAAAGGATGGTGAAGCTGATCTCCCTGGCTCCGTCCAGGGCGGCCTGGAGCTTGCTCTTGCCCATCTCCAGATGCCGGAAGATGTTTTCGAGCATAACGATGGCATCGTCCACGACGAACCCGACGCAAAGCGTCAGCGCCATGAGCGAGAGGTTGTTCAGGCTGTACCCGAGAAGATACATCACGGCAAAGGTGCCCATGATGGACATGGGGAGGGCCAGGCTCGGGATGATGGTCGCCGAGACGTTGCGCAGAAACAGAAAGATGACCAGCACGACCAGGAACATGCTGAGATAGAGGGTGAATTTCACGTCCTGGATGGATTCGCGGATCGTCTCCGATCTGTCGTAGAGTATATCCAGGCGGATGGATTCGGGTATTTGAGCGCGGAAATAGGGGAGAAGCTCCTTGACCGTCTCGACGACCGCAACCGTGTTGGTGCCGGGCTGTTTCTGGACGGCGAGCGTTATCGCGCGCGTGCTCCCTGCGGGGGTATTGTACCAGCCCGCGATCTTGTCATTCTCCACGCCGTCGACGGCGGTCCCGATATCCTGCAGCCGGACGGGAGAACCGTTGCGGTAGGCGACGATCAGGTCCCTGTAGGCCGCGGCCCGCATCAGCTGACCGGATGCCTGGATGGTAAGGGATTTTTCCTTTCCCTGCAGAATGCCGACCGGAAGATTCACGTTTGCCTTGGAGATGGCTTCTTCCACTTCGTCGAGTCCGATCTGCATGGAACGCAGGGCGTCGGGGTTGACCTGCACGCGCACCGCGTATTTCTGGGCGCCGAAAACCATTACCTGCGCAACCCCGTTCACCATGGATATGCGCTGGGCGAGAAGTGTCTGCGCGTATTCGTCGACCATCGAAAGCGGCAGGATCGGGGAACTCAGCGCGAGGTACAGCACGGGCTGGTCCGCCGGGTTGACCTTGCGGTAATAGGGAGGGGTGGTCATCTCCTTGGGCAGGAGCCGGGTTACTTTGGAGATGGCCGTCTGGACGTCCTGGGCAGCTCCGTCGAGCGTCCTGTCGAGAGAAAACTGAAGCGTGATGCGCGTTTGCCCCTGTGCGCTTATCGAAGTCATGGAATCGAGGCCGGCGATCGTTGAGAGTTCCCGTTCCAGCGGGGTTGCGACCGAGGCCGCCATGTTCTCGGGATTCGATCCGGACAGAAGTCCCGTGACTTCGAGCGTGGGGTAGTCCACGTTGGGCAGTTCGCTCACCGGCAGAGCCTGGTAGCCCATTGCCCCGAAAAGCAGGATGGCCATCATGACCAGAGTGGTCATTACCGGGCGCGTTATAAACAGTTCGGTTTTCATCGTCTGATGCGCCTCGGTGATGTCATTGCGAATTGCCGTTCTGGATCACTTTGACCCTGGAGTCGTTGCCCAGCCGCAGGTGGCCGTCCGTGACCACGGCCTCGCCGGGCGCGAGCCCATTTACTATGACCATTTCGTTATCGACGGTGCGCCCCGCAGTCACGAGGCGATACTCGACCGTGGAATCGGGCCGGAGGACAAAAACGTACTGGCCCTGCTGGCCCGTCTGAACGGCTTCGAAGGGAACGACCACGGCGCCCGGCTGCTGAGTCAGGGTCATTACCACGTTGGAGAACTGCCCGGGCCAGAGGTTCCTGTCCTTGTTCGGGAATTCCGCCTTGAGCTGGATTGTCCCGGTGGTGACGTCGACCGTGTTGTCGATGAAGGTAAGCTCGCCGGTTGCCGCATAATCCTCGGAATGGGACACCGAGGCCCTCACCTGGAGCTTCCGGGCGGCCATGTATTTCTTTATTTCCGCCAAATCCTGTTCGGGGACGGAGAAC
>JAJFVB010000216.1 GCA_021372055.1 Desulfobacteraceae bacterium
TAGAAACCCGGAATTCCAATACTACCGAGTAACCGAGGCCCCCCGCAACCCCGTAAACAAGGCGGATGCATTTCATCTCGGGATGATAGAGCATTTCAAGGCCAACCCGCAGCAGGAATGGCACGGCATCTCTCAGAAAGACGGCGCGCACACGTTCTATATAATTGTCCCCGTGTACGTCAAAGCCGAATGTCTGAAATGCCACGGCGTTCCGGAGGACGCTCCCCCGGGCCTGATCAAAATCTATGGCAAGGAGAGCGGATTCGCCTATCGGGAAGGGCAGCTCATGGGCGTGGAATCCATTGCCATATCGCTTTCTCCGGCAATGGAGCAGATAGGGGATCTGGCGATGCAGATCTTCTCCATAGGTTTTTTGGGCATGTTCCTCCTGTTTATCGCCATCGACGGGACATTCCTCCGTCTGATCGGAAAGCCGCTGCGCCGGATGGCGATGCGCTTCGAGAGCATAGCAAGCGGCAACACCAGTCTTGCAAAAGAGCTGCCGATCCACGCAATGGACGAAATAGGCGAAATGACGAGCGCTTTCAACACAATGGCTCATCATCTGGCGGAAGCGCAGAAGACTCTCCAGACCAACGCCGAGATCCTCCAGTCGATAGTGGACGGCATAAGCGATCCTCTGGCCCTGGTGAACGATGACGGATCGCTGACGGTGATCAATCATGCCTACCAGGTGTGGATCGCCAAGTCTTGCCCGGCCGTGCTCGGATGCGGGTCCGAAGGGCGCGGCGAGGGTGGGGGCCATGCTCCGGAATCCATGCTGCAAAAGGTTTTCGAAACCGGCAAACCTGTCAATGGCGAGTGGACGGCTCCGAATGAACGCTGCTATTTCATGAACTTCTATCCCGTCTTCAACGAATCGGGACGCGTGTCCCAGGTAGTCCACTATGTCCGGGACATTACCGCCGAGAAGCGCGCCGAAAGCCAGATGATGCACATGGAGAAAATGGCCGCCATCGGTCAGCTTTCGGCCGGGGTGGCGCACGAAATCAACAATCCGATGGGGATCATACGGTGCTATGCGAAACTGCTTGAGCGGGACCTGCCGGCGGACCATCCGGCCGTCGACGACGTGCGGGTGATCGAGCGCAATGCCGAAGCGTGCACCCAGATTATAGACGGCCTTCTCTCCTTTGCGCGGCACGGAGCCACACGGAAGGAAAAAGGCCGCCTTGACGATTGCCTGTCCAGCGTAAAGGCAATGGTTGAAAAACAGTTCAGCCAGGAGGGCATCCGGCTCCAGACCGATTCCGACGGGAGGACTCCCGAGTTCTTCTTCGATCCCGAGCGGATAAAGCAGGTTTTCATGAATCTGCTGATGAACGCCCGGCAGGCCATGCCTCAAAAGGGGAGTATCGCCATCACGACCAGTTACCATCCCGAACGGCGGTGCGTGGAGATTCGGGTGCGGGATACCGGCGCGGGAATCAGCCCCGAGAACCTGGACAGGATATTCGATCCTTTTTTCACCACGAAGCAGCCGGGCCGGGGCACCGGGCTGGGGCTTTCGGTTTCTTTCGGAATAGTCAAGGAACACGGGGGCGAGATTTCGGTTGAATCAACGCCCGGCGTCGGATCCACCTTCATAGTCAACCTTCCGGTAGATGCATACGATGAAGAATTCCACTGATACATTGCTCATAGTCGACGACAACGTTGATTGGCTGGGCGGTCTCAAGCGCCTTATCGAACCGGAGATCGACTGTCGGGTCCTCGTGGCCGAGTCTGCCGCGAAGGCGCTGCAGGTTCTTGCCGAACAGGATGTTTCCATCGTCCTTACCGACATCCGCATGCCGGATATGGACGGCATCGAGTTGATGGAGCGCGTCAAGGTGACCTACCCGGAAACGAGCATCATTTTGATGACGGCGCATGGGACCATCAATCAGGCGGTGGAGGCCCTGAAAACGGGCGCCTACGATTTTGTCACCAAGCCCCTGGATATGAGCCGCCTCCTCCACATACTCTGCAATTGCCTGGAACGTCAGCGCATCATGCGCAAGGCTGCGACCCTGGAAGAAAAGCTGGTCGAAAAGGAACACATGGCTCTGTTCCAGGGGACCAGCCCCGCGCTCCAGAAGGTTCTGGAAACCATCCGGAGGATAGCCAAAACCGATCTCTCGGTGTTGCTTACGGGCGAAAGCGGCTCAGGCAAGGAACTTGCCAGCAATACGATTCATGCCTTGAGCAACCGGTCGAAAAGAAAGATGGTCGCGGTGAACTGCCCGGCCATTCCGGAAGCGCTGCTCGAAAGCGAGCTTTTCGGGCACAAGAAGGGGGCATTCACGCACGCCGCGCAGGACAAAAAGGGGCTGATCGAGATCGCACACGGGAGCACGCTTTTTCTCGATGAAATCGGGGACCTTCCGAAAACGCTTCAGACAAAGCTCCTGCGCGTTCTCCAGGAAGGTGAGATCAAGCCCCTCGGCGATACGCGAACAAAAACCGTGGACGTTCGGGTAATCTCCTCGACCAATCAGAATCTTCAGGAAAAAATCGAGCGCGGGGAATTCCGTGAGGACCTCTACTACAGGATAAACGTCGTCTCAATTCAGATGCCATCCCTTTGCGAGATGCGTGACGACATCCCCGTTCTGGCGGTCCACTTCCTGAACCGGTATGTCGAGGAAGCCGGTCTGCCTCCCAAGACCTTTTCGCCGGAGGCCATCTGCGCACTCATGGAAAGCACCTGGAAGGGAAACGTCCGGCAGCTTCAAAACGCTGTGAAGAGGGCTGCCGCGCTTACCAGCGGAGAAGTGATCCGGCCGGAACAGCTTGAGCTTGACGGGCCGGCTTCGGGGGGCTTTTTCAACGTCCGGGAAAAACACTATTGCGAGATGCCTTACAGCCAGGCGCGCGAACAGCTTCTCCGGAGCTTCACGACCCGGTACATCACGGAACTGTTGACCAGAAGCAAGGGGAGCGTCAGTGCGGCCGCGATCGCGAGCGGCCTCGAACGTCAATCGTTCCAGCACCTTATGCGCAAATACGGGATCCGTTCCGAACAGTTTCGCAAGGATGAATAAGGGCTTGTCCGTAAACAGGCCTTTAGGGAATTCGCGCCGGATTTTGAGTCTGATTTGGCTGCAACGATTGAGCAAAACCGCAGGTGTAGTTGGGCTACGTCGAGGATTTTGCGATTGAGGAGCGGTCGAAGCAGGCAAAAAGCCGGATGCGAGCGCAAAGGTTTTATTTA
>JAJFVB010000222.1 GCA_021372055.1 Desulfobacteraceae bacterium
TGGAGCCCAGGCAACCCCGTCCAGTTCGTAGCTTACGGGAACGTCCGCGAGAATGTCCGAGGGCTTGAACCGGTCCAGGGCGCTGAGATAGACGAAAGGCTTCAGGAGTGATCCGGGCTGCCTGTGGGCCATGAGCGCCCGGTTGAAGCTGCTCTCGCTATAATCCCTGCCGCCGACCAGCGCGTAGATCGCACCCGTTTTGGGATTCAGCGCAATCAACGCTCCCTGAAGCCGCTCGTTTTTGTCCACTCCCGGGATCTCCCCCTCGAGTTCCTGAAGTCCGTCGCGTATCGCCGTCTCGGCCGCGATCGCCATCTCGGGGTGAAGCGTCGTATAGATGTTCAGGCCTTCCGAGGCCAGCGCCTCGGGGGCATAGAGTTCCTGAGCCTGCTTGCGAACGTAGTCGATGAAGTAGGGGGCCAGGCCGGAGGCCGGGGCGCTTGCGAGTTTCAGCGGTTCGGTGCGCGCGGAATCGTAATCCGCGGGCGTAATCTTTCTCAGATCCAGCATGCGCTTCAGGACGACGTTCCTGCGCTCGATGGCGGCGTGGGGGTGGGTTATGGGTGAATAACTGTTCGGCCCCCTGATAATCCCGGCGAGCGTTGCCGACTCGGAGAGCGTAAGGTCGTCCACATTGCGTCCGAAGAAGTAACCGGCGGCTTCACCGATTCCGTGAATCGCGACCCCTCCCCGCTGCCCCATGTAAATCTCGTTGAGGTACATCTCCAGGATCTCATCCTTCTTGTAGAGATTTTCGAGGATGAAGGCCATGGAGAGTTCGAGCGTTTTGCGGCGGAAACTGCGCTCGGATTCGAGGAAATAGTTCTTCACAAGCTGCTGCGTTATGGTCGAGCCGCCCTGGACCACCTTCCGGGCCCTGAAATCGGCGATCATCGCCCGGACGATCCCGTAGACGTCGATTCCGCTGTGTTCGAAGAAACGGTGGTCTTCGATCGCGACAACGGCATCGATCAAGCTCTGGGGGACCTGCCTGATGTTTATGAGAAGCCGGCTCTCGCGTTCGGGCCCGAACAGTCGCGCGATCTCCAGCGGTTCAAGTTCCAGGAAGGTGATTTCGCCGCTTGGCCCGCGTATGCGCGAGATCCGGGACTGGTGAAAATCGAACTGTATCCTCTGGGCAGGAAGGAAATGACCGGGAAACTGAAAGTCTCTGAGATGAACGATAAGGCTGCTCCCGGCCGTCTTGAATTCACCGGAGAGCACCGGTTCCTTGGCCGCCTCCTTGTACCGGCGCTCTTCAAAGACTTTCCTCAACTGGCTGAGCGAGAGGTGCTGGCCCGCGTATACCGGAACGGTAGAGGAATGGACCCGGGCCGGAACGCTCCATCTGCGACTGGAAAAGCGGTTTTTTACCTCGTTGTAGAGGTAGTAGGAGAAGCTGGCGGCAAACAGACCGGCCAGCGTCAGGACGACAAAGACGGTCCACCAGATCGCTTTTCGGCGCATGGACTTTTCTTTTGAGAAAAGTTTCATACTCTCAGGCTTCCCGGGCAGGGGAAGCCGGGCCACGCCAAACTATCGGCACTCTCTGCGCTCCCGCAAATTCGATGATTCCAAATCAAACTTATTATTAGGCCCACTCATAGCGGCTGAACGCGCGACACGAGCGGCCGTACCATTCCGTCGGGTCAGTGGCCCGCACCATTTTTCCCCGAATTCCGGGGATCTTTTCACTCTTTCCTGTCGAACCTCACCACGCACTCGAGGTGCGGAGTGTGAGGGAACAGATCGAACGGCTGCACCGCCCCTATCTCGTACGCCTCCGTAAGCAGCGCCGCATCGCGGGCGAGGCTCGCAGGATTGCAGGAAACCGCGATGATCTTCCTGGGCGCCACTTCCAGCAGAGTCTTTACCACCTTCGGATGCATCCCGGCCCGCGGCGGGTCCGTTATGACGACATCCGGCCGGCCTTCCTGGGATGCTTCCCGGATGACGTCCTTGAGGTCGCCGGCCAGGAAGGAACAGTTCCGGATGGAGTTGATTCTGCAGTTCTCCCGGGCATCCTCGACAGCGTCTTCGATCAGCTCGATGCCGAAAACCTCCTTCACACGCGAAGCGATATATATTCCTATGCTTCCCGTTCCGCAATAGAGGTCCCAGACCTTCTCCGAACCGTCGAATTCTCCGAGTTCGGCAACAGTGTCGTAGAGCATTTCCGCGCCGAGCGAATTCGTCTGGAAGAAGGAATGCGAGGAAATCCGGAACCGCAGATCCCCCAGGCGTTCCTCGATGCGGCCCGTCCCGAAGAGCACGCGGCTCGAATCCCCCGCCGCCACCTGCGACTTCTTGTCGCTGATGGAGTGAACGAGGGTTGTTATCTGCGGATAGAGCGATCCGAGGCGCGCACCGAGGTCCTCGACCGCGCTGTCCGCCTTCGGCGTGCCGGAGGTGATCAGGTGGACGAGCATTTCCCCCGTCCGCCTGGCCTCACGGATGACCAAAAACCGCCAGAATCCCTCGTGGGAGCGGATGGTGTAGGCCGGCAGCCCGCTGTTCCGCGCCCAGTCGCGCACGTCTCGGAGAATTGCATTCGCCGTTTCGGACTGAAGGCAGCAGCTGTCTATCGTAAATACCTTATCAAAAAGGCCCCGCACGTGGAGGCCGAGGGCAAAAAGCGATTCCGCGGGCGGCGGCTCTTCCCGGCTGAATTCTTCCGGGCTCAGCCATCGCCTCGCCGAAAAGGTGAATTCCATCTTGTTGCGATAGCGAAAGGGTTCCGGAGAGGCGATGATCGGCAGGACTTCGGCTTCGCCGATACCGGCGATATGGCCAAGGCTTTCGAGCACGTGGCTCTTTTTCCAGTGAAGCTGCACCGGATAGGAGATGTCCTGCCAGTGGCATCCGCCGCAAATCCCGAAATGCGGGCACGGAGCCTTAACCTGGTGTGGAGACTCCGAAACGACCTCCAGCACCCTGGCTTCGGCGTAATTCTTCTTTTTCTTGGTTATCCGAGCCCTTACAATCTGACCCGGGACCGCCCGGTCCAGAAAAAACACGAACCCGTCCACTCTGGCGACAGCCATGCCCCCGAAGGCGAGCTTGTCTACGTAGAGCTCCGTTTCTTGTCCCTTTGCGATCTTTTCCACAGTACTCACGCTCTCGATGAATTGAAGCCTCGCGAGATAGCGAAGCTTACATCGCTATTTACCGCAATTGTAGCCCGGATGGACTAAAAAAATAGCGAAGCTTTCAATCAGTTCTCCGATTTCCATTCGAGGGAAAAAGACGGAAGGGGCCTTGCCGGCAAGAGCGCCGTTCACGAGCGCAAAGGCGGGCAAGCTTCAGGAGGGGAGGAAGAACCGCCGCACAGGCGAAAGCAGCCGGAGCCGCAAGGCGATCTGAAGCGGGAGGAAAAGACTCCGGGCAGTCCGGGCCGCTCCATTGCCGCGACCCGGGACCACCGGGGAATTCCTATGCAAATTTCCTTTTTACCAGGGATAGAAGAAGTCTTCCCGAGTGAGCAGTTCGCACCCCGAACCGGTGACCCGCACCATGTTCTCCAGGCGAACTCCGCCAAAACCGGGCAGATAAATCCCCGGCTCGACCGTCACGATCATGTTTTCTTCGAGAACGACCGAATCGACCCGCCTCAGTCCGGGTTTTTCGTGAACCGCGAGCCCCACTCCGTGCCCCAGGCCGTGCCCGAACCGATCGCCGTATCCGGCTTTTGCGATGAGCCCGCGCGCGGTCGAGTCGACCGCGGCCGATTCGGCTCCCGCCCGAATCGCCGCCTGTGCCGCCAGTTGAGCCTCGCGCACGATCTTGTAGATTTCCCTCAGCTTCGGATGCGGATCGCCCGCCACCCAGGTCCTCGTCATATCGGAGCAGTAGAGGTTGAGCTTTGACCCGAGGTCCATGACCACCGATTCCCCCGCCTCGATGATCCTGTCGGTGGGAACCGCGTGAGGGAGAGCAGCGTTCGGACCTCCCGCCACGATCGGGGGAAACGAAACCGCCTGCCCGCCGCCTTCGCGGATGGCTTTTTCTATGGCCCAAGCCCCCTGCTTTTCCGTCATTCCCGGGGCCAGAAAATGCCACACCGCGAGGAGGGCCGATTCCGTGAGCCGGATGGACTTGACGATGAGCTCGACTTCGGCCTCCTCCTTTATGACCCTGAGCCCCTCGATGAGATCCTCCACCTCGACGACTTCGGCTCTCGGCCTTGCTTTTGTGAGTGCATCGCGTATTTCGCGGTACCGTTTCGCCGTGAGGAAGTGGGACTCGACCCCAAGCCGTTGTGTCCCAAGCTCCGAGAATAGCTCGGGCAGGACCTGGGGCAGCCCGTTGCCGTAGATCACGAGCTTGAAGTCGGGGGCTTCCCGCTTTGCGATTTCCTCGTATCTCGAGTCTGTCAGCAGGTACTTTTCTTCCCCGTTTATGAGGAGGTACCCCGAGCTTTCCGTCAACTGGAGGTCTTCCGCTTCGAACCCGCTCAGGTAATATCGATTTTCCGGGACGGATACGAGAAACGTGTCGAGATCCCGTTCCCGGAGTTTTTGACGAAACCGGTCGAGTCTTTCTGGAAAATTCAGTGGAAGCATTTCAGATCCTGTCCTGATGAGAATTGGAATCGTGCCCGCCTGCCGGGCGCACGCACGGGACTTCCGTTTGCATTGCACTCAGGCAATATTTCCATACTCGGGAGATATAAGCATGCGCACGGATATTTTCACCATTCGTCTTACCGGGAGCGCGGCAGGAAACATTCTCATTCCATGACGAGGTGCGGAAGATCTTGTTTCTCGACTTTTGTGCGTCCGGCGAGGCCTGCAATCAAGACGCCCCGAGCGAATGGGGCAACAGATAACATCTTTAATATAACCCATTATGAATATTAAAGATAATTCATATGAACCATTAGAAATATAGCGCCGTATTTTTCTCCAATCAAATCGGAAAAACCGGTTCAAGTGATTTCTTGCGCGGTGCCGCTTGTATTCCCGCCAATTTGCTTGACAATCGCGGGCCTTTTATGCAATACGAGAATTGCGGATTGGTACACGTGAAGAAAGGAACAATTCGGTTTACAACATTCATCTTCTTGTGTAATATCCCCCTTGTCTTTGTTTAACAGCTACTTATTCGATCCTGTTCTTTTGCTGATTTTCGGCTCCCGTTCCTCTTCCTCTGCGTTCGAATAAATCTCATTACTCTAGGAACCGAACCCTGTTTCGAAATGTCTTCGGGGTGCACTGAACAGAGCGGGTCAGGGGCGGCGGGTCCCATTCCTTCCTTCTGCATTTTTCGTACATGAAAACGCTGCCCCCGCACTAGCGGATTCAACCGGTCTGAAATCCATTATTCTCATTTTTTCTCTGACCCGAGAAACCGCTGTGGAATACCCATCCGGCCGGAAAATCGGGAAAGGAGGTGATCTCATCCTGCCACTGAGGTCAGGGGTTTGCAGAAATCATTATTCTGATCAATCAATTGAAGACTGGCGATCATACGAAAGGATCTTGGAATGGCGAATCAGCCAGAAACGACCTTTCCTCGCTGGATTCCACCCGGAGTTGTTTTGGAATCATCTTATTGCGACTGACATTCATACGAAAGGACTAAACCTATGGCAAATCAAGTCGGTGAAGTAACTATGCCAAGATGGGTTCCGTTGTTGGGAGGCGTTTTAGGGAGTACATGCTGCGGTTTGCTTTTGTATGCATTCAGCGTTTTCATCCGGCCCCTGAGAGCGCAGTTCGGCTGGAGCGCCAGCGAGGTGGCCCTTGCGTACGCCATTTGCTGCCTGGTGTTCGGGTTGATGACTTTTCCCGCCGGGCGGTTGAGCGATAAGTACGGCCCGAGAAAGGTCGTGCTGGTCGGGAGCATCATTTTGGCGGTCGGCTTCTTCCTGGTTTCCACCATCTCCACAAAGTGGGAGCTGTATCTGTGGTACGGGATTGTTGCCGCATTCGGCGGCGGCATGATCTATCTGCCCCCCATTGCCACCGCGCCCAAATGGTGGCCTGACAGAAGGGCCCTGGCTACCGGTTTTGCAGTCGTGGGACTGGGCCTGGGTTCGTTTATCATGGGACCTCTGGCCACGAAGCTGATCGAGGTTTTCGGCGGGGCGCTGCCCGTTTTCAAATACGTCGGGATCGCCATGGGTATCATGGGCATTGCCGCGGCCATGTGCTTGAGCGTTCCTCCTGCGGGCTGGAAGCCTGCCGGTTGGAGCCCCCCCGCTCCCAAGGCCGGAGCACCCAAGGTGGGGCGTGACTTCACCTACGAGGAGGCAAAAGGAACTTCTCAGTTCTGGATGCTCTATATCGCTTATTTCTGCGGTTCCTTCGCGGGTCTGATGGTCATCGGCCATCTTGCCTTTCACGGGACAATGGAGATGACAAAGGTCCTGGAGGCGGCCAAAGGCGTTGCGGCAGGTTCGCTCCCGAAGGATTCGGCGGACATCAAGCAGGTCGCAATGAACGCCAGTTTTGCCGTGAGCTCCCTGGCTGCCTTCAACGCTCTTGTCCGGGTTCTCATCGGGGCCATCGTGGACAAGGTGGGGACGCGGGTATGCTTCCTGGCCACCTTCTCCGTTCAGACCCTTATCCTGCTACTGCTCTATCCGCTGGGCGGAACCTACGTTTTCCTGCTTCTGATGGCTGCCATAATCGGCTGGAACTACGGGGCCATGTTCACCCTTTTCCCGGCGACCTGCCTGCAGTATTTCGGGCCGACGGCGCAGGGGTCCAACTATGGCCTGCTGTTTACCGCCTGGGGCCTTGCCGGTTTCGCCGGACCTTATGCGGCCGGATACCTGCTGGATATCTACAAAGTCTACCTGATTCCGTTCATCGTTGCCGCAGTGGTGTGCGCAATCGGAGTCGTGATTCTCTTCATCACCAAGCCGCCTGAAAGAAAGGCTTGATGCCGGATTGCGCTCAAAATGGAACTCATGGAAAAGAGCGGGGGAAATGATTTCCCCCGCGGTCCCTCAAGATTTATGTCGCGGCCTTACGCGCATGCGCGTGAGGCCGCGACAGATCCGCGCGTCGGCAAGAGTCTCTGTTCATAGGGACCATCCTTCCTGCCTGGCGACATCCCGCCGCTCGCAGTCTTTCAAATATGATGCATATTCTTTGATTGGCTGTGTATTGATATTTATTTAGTAAAATCAATAAATTGTCATCTAGGATGCGCGGCTGAAAAAGCAGCGCGGGGGAATTTCTTCCCCCGCTTCCGAGACCCATATCGTTAAACCGGGGAGTTTGCCTGCCCTTGCGCCCTGTTAGGGGCCGACTCCGAATACACGGTCAATGAATCTTTCTTCCCAGGAGCCGTTCTCGCATACGAAACATTTCTTATCATCGCACATCTGAGCACCCCTGGAGAACTCCCGGCCTTCGTGGAGGCACATATCTTTTTCCATGTTCGTTCTCCTCTCTTCGTGCTACTGTTGATTTTCCCAAGTAACTGATCCCCTTGTCCGAAATCGGTCACTCTTGTCTCATAGAATAATCATTCTTCCTACGACTGCCACTCCGGCCGATGACCGCTCGCATAACGCGGCAAATTGTGTCTCAAGATACAAAATGTGTCTCGAAATCATATCGAGATTCGTAAGGCCACGGGAATACTGTGATTATGTCATCATGTAGAGCAAATGCCATGAATTGCGGGTCGTCTGTGAGACAGCCGGATGAGCCTGGGTCCTGCGGGCATGCAAGTATAAGGCCTCGGGATAATTCATTTTTCATGAATGCAAGTTGCCTGGCATGTATTTTGAGAATGTATCGGGGCAAGTTTGACGACAACAGCCCATTGCCGCAGGAGCGAGAAATATGATGAACCCGGAGAAAATACATCAGTGTCAGACCGCAACTTGCGGATTCATGTACGACCCCGAAAAGGGGGATCGCCGAGGGAAGATTTCCAAGGGCACCTGTTTCGAGGATCTTCCCGATTCGTGGAGATGCCCGGTCTGCGGAGCAACGAGGAAGGTTTTCCGCCCCCTGGCGGGCTCGGGTTGCCCGGGCACATCGGATAACCCGGATGCGGCCTGACGATCAGGACCTGCAATTCGGATTGGAGATTAGCCAATATAAGGAGACACATCATGGCAAAGCGTGAAGTATGCATGTGTGAAAAGTGTGGGAACGAAGCCGAAATGACCGTCACCTGCCAGACGGTGGAAGTCGGGGGCGTTCAGGAAGAAAAAAAGACATCGCAGTGCTCGGTCTGCGGAAACAAAACGGAACGGACCGCTTGAATATGGCAAGAGAGTTTTGATGCCTGATCCCATCGTGGGATTATAGCTCGCGATGGGAAGTCGACAGCCGGGCCGCTCGAAGCGGCGCCTTTGCAAACAGCCTGAATCGGGAGAAATCAGGAGGAAGGGAAATGACCACCATGGCTTATCTGGACGGACAGCTGTCGATAAAGATGGAGGAGATGCTCTTGATTGCATCGCTTGAACTGAGTGATGAACGCAGGCTGAAAGAGTTTAACAAAATCCTTTCTGAAACCCGTTCGATAATTGAATCGGCGCCCCTCGATCCCGTCCAGAAGAAATCCATTGCAAAGCTCCTGGCGTAAGAGCCCTGGCCGTCACCGGGAGTGACGTTTCCATATTCAGCCTCCTTAATCCTGAGGGGGCGCGGGGGAAATCATCCCCCCCGCTCTTTTCCTGAGTCTTGATATCAGGCCTTCCGCTCGGCGTATCGGGCAAGGGTGAAAAGGAAATCCGCAAGGCGGTTCAAATAGATATGGGCATCGGGACTATCGAGCTCCCCGGCTTCCTTCAGAGCCATGGCGCGGCGTTCCGCTCTGCGGATGATCGTCCGCGCCAGATCAATCGATGCGCTCGCGGCGTTCACTCCGGGGTAGATGAACTTCCGGGGCAGCGGAACTTCCTTCTGGAGTTCTATTATCCAGACTTCAAGCCTCCCGATCTGTTCCTTGCCGATGACGTATTGCGGTTCGGAGCAGGGGTCGGAGAGTTGCGCGCCAAGGATGAGCAGGTCCTCCTGCACCTTCTGGATCATGTCCCGTATAGAGGAGTTCTGGGTAAAGACCTTGGCGAGTCCGAGCGCCGAACTCGCTTCGTCCAGAGTCCCATAGGCCTCGGGCCTGAGGCTTGACTTTGATACACGTTCTCCGTTAAGAAGACTTGTCGTTCCCTGATCTCCCTTTGTTGAAAAGGTAAAAACACTCATCGGACCTCCTTCCGATTCGGATTGCCTCCATGCGGGCATTGGCGGTTTCGGACTAAAATGAGCGAAAACTGGGTGCTGTCCGGGTTGCCGACTACGGCGCGGCGTGAAATGCCGGGAATTCGATGATGGGTGTTGATTAAAACTCCCCATGTGAGCACGGGACGATATACTTAATGCAAACGGAATCCCGCTTTTCAAGACTCCAAAATTATGTTAGGCCATTCGCGTTTCAATGGAAAGAAAAACATCGCAGGGACAGCTATGACGTACGGCTATATGTTTACGGTACTTGGCCTCATTTTCTTCGTTGAGGGCGTTCCCTACCTTGCCGACCCGAACCGGGTCAAAAAATGGCTTGAGTGGCTCCTGACGGTTTCCTCCCGCGATATGAGACTCATCGGCGCGGGCCTGATGGTGGTGGGCCTGCTTTTCGTGTATTGGGGCCGCGGGCATGGAGGGTAGCCGGGACTGTTCGTTTCTTCTGGACGACTACGACTATCGCCTCCCCCCCGAACTGATAGCGCAGCATCCCGCATCCAGGCGCGAAGACTGCCGCCTGCTGATCTTTGATCGGAGCGGGGAAAGCCTTGTCCATTCCCGTTTTCGTGAAATCGGCGAATACTTGAGGCCGGGCGATCTGCTGGTGGTAAACGACACGCGCGTTGTTCCGGCCCGGCTGCTCGGGAAAAAGCAAAGCGGCGGCAGAATCGAACTCCTCGTCCTGGACCCGTACAAGCCCGCCGAAGCGGGAGATGCCGAAGGGTACTGCTGCCTGGTCAAAGCATCGAAGGGCGTGAAGTCGGGCCAGTCGGTGAGCTTGAACGCGGGTTTTTCGGCTGAGATTTCAACTCCCCTGGGGGATGGAAAGGCGTTGGTGAAGTTCGCCGGACCGTTGCCGCTGCTCGGAATTCTCGAAAAGATCGGCGAGGTTCCCCTGCCTCCCTACATCACCCGCAACGCCGCTCCCGCCCCCGTGGACGATCATGCCTGCTATCAGACCGAGTATGCCCGGTGCCCCGGAGCGGTTGCCGCGCCTACCGCGGGTCTGCACTTCAGCAAGCCGCTCCTGGCCGAACTCGAGGGCCGAGGCGTCCGGGTTGCGGCGATTACGCTGCACGTGGGCTACGGTACGTTTGCCCCCGTCCGGTGCGAAGACATCCGGGAACACCGGATTCACTCCGAGTTCGTATCGGTGGACGGTGCGACAGCCGATGCCGTAAACAGGGCAAAGAGCGAAGGGAGAAGGATCGTTGCGGTCGGGACCACCGTGGTGCGCACGCTGGAATGGATTCATGCCCGGTTCGGCAGAGTCGCCGCCTTCACCGGCATGTGCGACCATTACATCTATCCGGGTTACAGGTTCGGGATTGTGGACTGCCTGGTGACGAATTTTCATCTCCCAAAATCGAGCCTTATCATCCTCGTCTCGGCTTTCGCCGGAAGGTCCGGAATCATGGCCGCATACGCCGAAGCGGTAAAGGAGCGATACCGTTTTTTCAGCTACGGGGATGCGATGCTGATATTCTAGTGGGGGAGCCGGGGGAGTTTTTCCGACCGGCTGACTTTCTCTTTCCTATCGGATGCAGACTTGCCAATGAATTTCCATGTTCTCGCGAAAGACCCATGCTGCGACGCGCGCACGGGACGCTTTGAAACGGCGCACGGAACGGTCGAAACACCCATTTTCATGCCGGTCGGAACGGCCGGAACCGTCAAGAGTCTCTCGCCCGAGCACCTCGAGTCGG
>JAJFVB010000234.1 GCA_021372055.1 Desulfobacteraceae bacterium
CCAAGGAAGTGCTCACGGTCGACAACCACGCGGACGGCCCCTATCTCTACCTGAGGATGCTTCGGGAAAACAATCCCAGGGCCCCTGAGGTGCTCAAGCTGCTCCAGATGAACGAAGGCAACAACTCCGGCCGGGGCATCGGGTGCGTGAGCTGGGACGGAAGCGTGCATGCGGACCAGTTCTGGCGGCACTACTCGTTCGGAAACGTGCGGAATCGTAAGTTCAGCGAGATCTGGACGGACCTTTCCAATCCTCTCATGAAACAGCTCAAGGACAAGAAGCTCCATGTCAAAGGCCGTTGTGCCGAATGCAAGTGGCTTGGAATTTGCGGAGGCAATTTTCGCGTGCGCGCCGAAGCTGCCACCGGCGATCTGTGGAGCCCCGATCCGGCATGCTATCTGACCGATTCCGAAATAGGAAAACGCTTTTGAAAAGCGCGGGGAGCTGCGCCCCCCGCACCCCACGCCGCTACGCGGCTCATTTTTTCGCTGGCGGGGGAGCCATTCCCCCGCTCTTTTCCATTAGTTCCATCCGGTAGGCGGTGCGGCCGCGCTTACCGGTCAAGACATCCGGACTATTCCTCGGACAGAAGATATTCCCTGCAGCTTTCGACAACCTCCGCGTCGCGGACTCCCTCGAAACCGAACCCTTTCCACCTGTAAGCGGCAAAACGACGGTCGCCCGATCCGGGCCGAGGCATGAGAAAGGAATCCTCACGGTGCTGCGCGCACAATATTGCCTTGTTGCCCGGGAGAAAGGCGGCATCGATGAGCGGCCAGGCAAGAGCGGTCCCTTTCCAGCGCGCAACCAGCCCTTCGGGAAGCGCCTCGTAGACGCAGGGGCGCAAACCCTCTTCCCCGTCGATCGGAGAGAGATGGCGCTCGAGGCTAAGAAGGTATTCGAGCGGTCTTTCTCCTTCGACAACCATGGGTTCAAGCGAGACTATTTTTGCGTGGCGCGTCTTCCAGAGGACTCTGCCGCTACGCTCCCCCTCGAGCTGAAACCCCGTGCCGTCATCCCCCTTCGGATTTTCCGGCCGCACGGTGATCCCGGCTGTAACCAGCGGAGGCGAAATCCTGCAATCGCACATCCGCAGGATTTTTTCCGAAACCTCGTCCGCGCCTCCGGCGAGCACGGGCAGTACGGATCCCGGCAGCGTGCCGGTCCGATAGGCCGAGCACGCAACCGCACCCGCGCGAATGCGGCAATCCGCCAGCAGCCCCAGACGCGTTGACGGGTATTTCTGGTCGAAAACGAGATTGCCCAGCGAATAGAAGACGGGCTTGCCGCGAACGCATTCCGGCTTTTGGATGAGATGGGGATGGTGGCCGACGATGACATCGGCCCCGTTTTGGACGAGCCAGACAGCCGCGCGGCGTTGTTTCCTATCCGGCCAGTCGAGAAATTCGCTCCCCCAGTGGACGTACACGAAGACAACGTTTGCGAGATTTCTTGCGAGCCGCAGCTTTTGCCTGAGGTCGACGGAAGGGACACGGACGCCGGGACCATCCCGTCCGGGCACCATCGAAAAGCTCACGACTGCGACGACGAGATCGGCAATCCGCACAAACTGCGGTGAGTTTTCATAAGTGAGCGGCCTGAGACCCGCTCCGGCAAGCAACTCTTGCGTCGCTTCGCGCCGCACTGGACCCAGATCGCCGCTGTGATTGTTTGCAAGGCCGATCGCCTTGAATCCGGCATCCCGGAGCAAAGCCAAAAACTCTTCCCGGATCGGGAAACAGGGCGCGGCCAGTGGGTTGTCCCGGCAGCTCCCGGCAGGTCCCGCCGCACCTTCCAGATTCCCGGCGCAAAAGTCCGCACCGGACAAAATCGGCCGCAATGCGCGGACGAACGCCTCGGGATCGCCCGCCAGCCGGCGTTCGACTCCCCGCGAGAGCAGTACATCCCCGGTAAACAGGAAGCGTGCCTCACCCCGCGGGAGGTCCTCCGCACGAACGGGGACAGAGGCTCCCCAAAAGGTAAAGAATCCGACCGCAAGCGCCGTGAGGAAAGCCTTCAAAAGGGATTTTTCGGCGGACACGCGGGAAGGCTCCTCGAGACGAAAGGCGCGACCCAGGAGGGGTGCTCCTTTGATGGAAGCAATTGCAGCCATTCTGCGTCCGACATAAGATTATCCGAGATGAACTCGTAGTACGAGTACACCGCGCCCTTCACTATCTGCCTGCGCCCGAAATGCGGCACGATGTGGTCCCATTCCATCGGCCGTCCCACGGCAGCCATTACGAACGGGAGCTTATACGGGCCTCCGCCCGCCACGTCGGCGATCTTGGGCATGGGGTCCGGATTGGACAATGCGTGGTCCTCGCTTGCCAGACTTTTGAAGATCAGCAGGTGGTGCTCGGCCACCCTGCCGACCAGCAGTATTTCCTCGTATTCCGCATCGGGCAGGGGTTCGCCGTTTATCTGCTTCTCCGCCATCCGTCCGAACATTCGGGCCTTTTCAGCCGTTTCCGACAACCGGCGGACGATGCCCTCCCTCAGGGCTTCCCGCTCCATCGAATCATCGACCTGGATCGTATCGTTTGTCGAAAGGGAGCCGGATAAGACCCGGTCCTTCAAGGATTCAAAGAGCTTCGCGATTGCCTCGAACGTCCTCGGGTCGGGCTCGACGTATCCCCTGGGCGGGCTCAACAGGACGGGTTCAAACGCCCCCTCCCCGCACTCCGCGGCCGTGCGCTCGTTTACGAGCACCGTTGCATGGCGCAGCGTCGCCCAGGACGCAAGGCCCGTCTGGAGTCTCTTGGTCAGCCACAAATCCCTGTCGCCCCGCCCGCCGGGCGATGCGACCTCATCCGCCCATTGCAGGGCAAGAGCCGACATCCACTGATTGTAGACACCGTCACCGCCCCGCTTTTCCGCCAATCGAAGCCGGAGATCCTCAATTGCCCTCTTTAAGGGAGGATACTTCTCGAATTCGGTCGCAAGAAGCGCCGAGGCGAAATTGCTGCCGAAAGCCGAGGCGATGTCCAGCCCCGAAGCCGTCAGCCGCACCCCGCCGGGTCCCTTGATCTGCTCGGGTTCCGGCCAGGTTTCATGATAGACGGTTGCCAGCAGAACCTCGTTGTCCCTGCCCCAGGACAGCGGGAACAACCGCCGCCCCTCGTGGGGATGTTTCGTATAGTCCGGAACGCGGGCTTCCTCGTTCCAAACCACGGGCCCGCGCGGAGGTGCGATGAAAAAGGCGTAGGAGTCCGCCCACGCGCGCGCCCGGGCTTTCAGTTCCGGGGGAGCCTGCTCCAGGTCCTCGAGCTTCAAAGACTCGGGTGCAAGCTCGGTCAGGTACTTGAACGCCTTGAAATACACGCTCATGTCTTCGCTGGAATTGTAATGTCCGCGAGGCTTCAGCTCCGCGAAATCGGCCCGGGCATCCTCACCCAGAATGGCGGAAGGTTCGATGCCGCTCGCGGCTTTGATTTTCTCCAGCTCCGAGCGCACGCCTTCATCATCCCCCGGCCCCTCCCGCATCGCGCGCAGAACCGCAAACACGCGCAGCCATCCGGACTCGGGCTTCGATTGCCTGAAGTAGCCCTCGGCTTCTTTGACGAATTCCCAGAAGGCGGGAATCGCCTGCTGCTTCTCCTGCACGATGAATAGGCCCTCGTAGGCCGCTCCAAGGAGTTCCCAGAAGACATCCGTCGTTACGAGGTACGGCCTTGTCGGTGTGGACGGATCGTATGCGCCGCATTGATAGCTTTCCGATTCGTACATCGCGTAGAGCTGATCATCGGGAAGGTCCCTGAAAAGCCCGCCGTTTCGGACAAAAAGCCCGCTGTCCCCTTGATCTTCGGCGAACATCCAGGCATTGGCGACATCGGCCAGGGGAACACGGACCGGCACGTAGGCCAGGACCTGAGCACCGTCTTTTGAGGTCAGCCCCACGATGCCCCCGCCGTCGGGAACGGACGAAGGAGTTGAAAGGAAGGTGAACCCGGAGGCGAGTTGATCTTTTTTGTTTCCCTGCCCGCTAACGAAGGTCACCCCGGGTTTTCCCGGCAGCCAGTGCAGCAGGCCAAGGCCGTTGGGGGTGGGAGTCAGAGTGCCTCCCGAGACTCCCGGACAGGAGAGCTTTACCGTCTCTTCCCAGTGATCGCGCGCATAGAGGGCATACTGGAAATCACGCTTCTCGTCTTCCCAGAGGAGAATGTGCCCGGCCGGATGGAAGGCGAGGGGAAGCGCAGATTTCGCCGCGACGAGGCTCGGCTCGGCCTCCGCATCCTTGAACTTCGTAAATCCCCGTTCCTGCCCTATTGCCTGATATTCGCGGCCGCCCTCCTCCGTGACCGATTTGACCGCCCATGTGCCATCCGGGTTCTTGAGTCCGAAGAAAACCCGGTAGGCTGCCTTGACCTTCATTTCCTCGCCGCTGAAGTCCCTTTCGACCTCAAAGGGCCTCGGGGCCGGAACCAGGCGCCGGATTTCCCGGCTGCTCCGGTAGATGCGTTTTGCATTCCATTTGCCGGAATCAAAGTCGGCCCGCAGGATTACGTATTCCGCGCCCTGTTTGCCGGCGAGAAAGATACTTTTCCCGGAGGGATGCCAGGAAAGAGCGCGGGGGCTGAACCCTTTCGGCGGTTCCCATCTGGAGGGCTCTTCCGATTTCGTCATGTCCCAGAAGGCGACGTTTGCGGATGCTCCCGATTTCTGCAGCAGAATCGCAACCCTCGGCCCATCCTTTGCGACGTCGAAATCCAGCACCTTCTCCGCCCGGGGAACCTGCAGGAATCTTTCCTCAGCCGGGGACGGAGCGACCGTGGTCTCCGCCAGATCGAAGATCTGCGCGACGGCAGTACCGCAAAAAATCGAGAGCAAGGTGAAACAGGAGAGGGCAAAGAGTCTTTTCGACACAGGGGACTCCTTTCATAGCCGATTGCGAAGTAGTGCGTGAAGCCGGTCGCCGGTGAGATCCCGCTAGCGGCAGAGTGTCCGGCCAATGAGCCCCCTGGATCATTTCCTGCCGGCGGCGAGATCGAGCAGTTCCCGCGCGTGGTCCCGCGCCTTCTGCGAGATGGATACCCCCCCGAGCATCCGGGCCAGTTCCTCGGAGCGTTCTTCTTCGGAGAGAACCCTGATGCCGGTCATCGTTTCGTTTCCCTCGGTCTGCTTTCTCACGAGGTAGTGCCAGTTCCCGTAGCATGCGATCTGGGGAAGATGGGTTATGCAGATAACCTGGTGGCGGGAAGCCAGCCTCTTTAGTTGAAGACCGACCAGTTCGGCCGTGCGCCCCCCGATGCCGGCATCGACCTCGTCGAATATGAGGGTTTCCGCCTCGCCCCGGCGTCCGAGAAGGCTCTTGAGCGCGAGGAGTATCCGCGAAAGCTCGCCGCCGGAAGCCACCCTGGCTAGCGGCTTGAGTTCTTCCCCCGGATTGGCGGACAGGAGGAACTCCACCCTGTCCATTCCGGACGGGGAAAAGAGCGGCTCCCCACCGTTTTCCGCAAAGCGGACCGCAAATCGGGCTTTGGCCATGTCAAGCTCGGCAAGATTGGACCCGACATCGGCGGAGAGCTTTCCGGCAGCCTCGCTCCGCGCCCGCGAGAGCTCGCGGGCCTTTTCCAGATATGCCGCCCGCAGCCTGCCAAGTTCCTTTTCCGCTTCCTTTTCCAGCAGTTCCGATTCGCCCTCGTCCCCGGCGAGCGATTTCAGCTCGGCCAGTCGCGCGAGCATCTCATTTGCGCTCGTTCCGTACTTTTTGCCAAGCCTGCCGAGCAGCGCCAACCTTTCCTCGACATGGGCCAACCTCGCGGGGTCGAAAACGATCCTCCCGGCGTATTGCTGGAGGAGGTGCGCCAGTTCGCTCAGCTGGATCCGGCCCTGTTCGAGGTATTCGGCCAAATGCTGCTGCGAGGTGTCGACCCGGAAGATGGCGGCGAGGTCCTTTTCGATATCCTGGAACCGGTCGAGTATCGCACCGCGGTCCGAGTAGAGCGCGCCGAGCGCCCTTTGCGAGGCTTCGGCCAAAACGGATGCATGCTTCAGGATGTCCCGCTCCCGGCCCAATTCTTCGTCTTCATCGGGTCGTATCTTCGCGGCTTGGAGTTCGCCGATCTGGAACCGTACGAAGTCGAGCTCTGCGGCTCTTTGCTCCCGAGTGCGTTTCAAACGGGCAAGTTCTTCCCTCTTTGCCTGCCAGGCGGAAAAGACCGCCTCCACCTCCGCTACGGCAGCCTCCAGGCCGCCGTAGGCATCGAGCAGCAGGAGGTGCGTGTCGGGATTCAGCAGGAGTTGATGCTCGTGCTGGCCCGAAATGGAGATCAGCAGGGGCGAGAGCTGCTGAATTTGCTGCAGGGAGGCGGTCTGATCGTTTATGAAAACGCGGTTGCGGCCGCTGCGGTTGATGCTCCTCCTGATCGAGAGCTCAGGGGCCGTCTCGATCCCCCATTGATCGAGAAGACTCCGGCACGCGCCTGCCTCCGGAAGGGACAACGCAGCCTCAACGCTTGCCTCGGTTGCGCCGGTCCTGATCATCTCCTGAGATGCGCGGCTGCCGAGGATTAGATTGAGAGCGCCCACCAGGATGGACTTGCCCGCGCCGGTTTCTCCGGAAAGCACGTTGAACCCGGCACGAAAGCGAATCTGAAGATTGCGGATGATCGCAAAATTATGAACGGCCAGTTCTTCCAGCAATTTACCATGTCCTTTTCTTGAGATTGGGCCGATTTTAGCAGCAAAACGGCGCGAGGGAAACGACTTAAGAAGCCGTCGCGGCCCGGAACTTTTTGGAGACATGCCCGTGATCGGCTCTATTGTTCTTCTCGGGGGGGGGAGTGCGAAGCCTTTTTCTATTGACAAGCCCTTTTGAATCCGATATTGAGCGGAATGTGAGTTTACCAGAAATCTGAGGGAAAAATGGAAAACCGGTTTGCCTGCTTCAGCTTCTTCTTTTTTAGCAGCTTCTCCTTTTGAGAGCCTGCCCCTGGAGCAAAGTGGACAAAACCTGAACTAAGAGAAATCAAGGCCATGGGCGGGCGAAGCGAGCCGGAACCCATGGTTTTTGTATTTTAAGAGGCTGTGGATTTTGGCATCCACAGCCTCTTTTTTGTCACCTTACCGTTCTCAAAACACTGGAGGAGTCAGCGCCAAATGATCTACAACATCGAATACGAAACGCTGCCGCGGGAAGCTCTGGAGGCCGTCCAACTGCGCCGTTTGCAGGAGACGGTGGAGCGGGTATATGCCACGGTACCCTTCTACAAGCGCAAGTTGGACGAAGCCGGGATCAAGCCTTCGGACATCAGGAGCCTTCAGGACCTGAAGCGCTTGCCGTTCACAACCAAACAGGACCTGCGGGACAACTACCCTTACGGGATGTTTGCCGTCCCCATGGAAAACGTCGTCCGCATTCACGCCTCTTCCGGCACCACCGGGAAACCCACGGTTGTGGGTTACACGGCCAGAGACCTCCAGACCTGGGCCGAACTGATCGCACGGTCGCTCTCGGCCGCCGGGGTGACAAGCGGGGATATCGTTCATAACTCTTACGGGTACGGCCTGTTCACGGGCGGCCTCGGGATTCATCAGGGAGCGGAACTGCTGGGCGCATCCCTGATACCCGTATCGGGCGGCAATACCAAGCGCCAGATTCTCATTATGAAGGATTTCGGTCCGACGGCGCTGACCTGCACGCCGTCCTACGCGCTTCACCTCGCCGAAGCGGCCGCGGAGGCCGGGATCAAGCCCGGAGAGCTTAGTCTCAAGTACGGGGTGTTCGGCGGAGAGCCCTGGACCGAAGAGATGCGCAAGGAGATCGAGGCAAAGCTCAACCTCAGCGCGGTCGACATATACGGTCTCAGCGAAGTCATGGGCCCCGGCGTTTCCGTCGAGTGCAGGGAAGCCAAGCAGGGGCTTCACGTCTTCGAAGACCACTTCATACCCGAGATCATCAATCCCGTGACCCAAGAAGTGCTCCCCAACGGTGCGCAGGGCGAACTCGTCTTCACCTCCATCACCAAGGAAGCCTGTCCGCTGATCCGTTACCGCACCAGGGACATCACCTCGCTTGACCGCAGGCCCTGCATATGCGGCCGCACCTTCGTGCGCATGCGGAAAGTGAGCGGGCGCTCGGACGATATGCTCATCATCCGCGGGGTCAACGTCTTCCCCTCGCAGATCGAGAGCGTCCTGATGGAGATGAAGGAAGTCGAGCCTCACTACCAGCTCGTGGTCAACCGCGAGGGCACCCTCGACACTCTGACCGTGCTGGTCGAGGTCGGGGAGTCCGTCTTTTCGGACGAAGTCCGGTATCTGCAGGCAATCGAGAAGAAGATCGCGAAGAACATTAAAGAGCTCCTGGGAGTTTCGGCCAACGTCAAGCTTGTCGAGCCGAAGTCCATTGCGCGGAGCGAAGGGAAAGCCCAGCGGGTTATCGACAATCGGAAATTCTAACAGCGCGAGATCAAAAGGAGGATGTTCATGGACCGTGTGGAGCAGATTTCCGTTTTTCTGGAGAACAAGGCCGGACGGCTTGCTGAAGTGACTAGGATTCTCGCGGATGCCAAAATCAATATCCGCGCGCTTTCGCTGGCGGATACCTCCGATTTCGGAATTCTCCGGCTCATCGTCAACGACAATGCGAAGGCAAAAGAAGAGCTCCGGAAAAACGGCTTCACCGTCGGCAAGACGGATGTGGTCGCATGCGAGGTGAACGACCAGCCGGGAGGACTCCACCATATTCTGAAAATTCTGCAAAAAGCGAACGTCAACGTCGAGTACATGTACGCGTTCGTGCAGCAGAGCGGACACAACGCCGTGCTCATATTCCGCTTCGACAACCTGGACGATGCGGTGAAAGTCCTGAAGGAGAACAACGTCAAAGTCATACCCGGCGAAAAACTGTACACAATTTGAGGGCTGAGGGCCGGTTGACACATCCGGCCCTGCAAGCCCGGGGAGCGGAGACATGAAAGCGGCAGGAATTGCTTCAATCGGCGTGCTCGCGGCTGCGGCGGTCATGCTTGTCATGATCGCGCCCGGCCAAAGCTGGGGCAAGGAACCCTACCGGATCGGCGGGATATATGCCATAACCGGCTCAAGCTCTTTCCTGGGAGACCCGGAAAAGAAGAGCATGGAGATGGCCGTCGAAGAGATCAATTCCCGCGGAGGAATCGACGGGCACCCGCTCGAGGCGGTCATCCTCGATTCGGAAGGAGATCCCACCAAAGCAGTTCTTGCCGCCAACAAGCTCATCAGCAAGGATAAAGTGATCGCGATCGTTGGGCCCAGCCTCACGCCGACCACCCTGGCGATTGTTCCCGTGGTCGAAAAGGCCGGAATACCGCTCATATCCTGCGCCGCGGGCATCAAGATCACGGAACCCGTAAAACCCCTGGTCTTTAAAACGGCTCAAAACGACGTTCTCGCCGTATCGGCCATCTACCGCCATATCCAGGGAAGGAACATCAAGAAGATCGGCATCATTACCGTGGAAAACGCTTACGGCGAAAGCGGCCGCGACCAGCTCAAGGCGCTTGCGCCCAAGTTCGGCATCAACATCGTTCAGGCCGAAACCTACGGAGCCAAGGACACGGACATGACGGCTCAGCTCGCAAAGCTGCGGGCGGCGCAGCCCGAGGCGATCGTGTGCTGGGGCACCAACCCCGGTCCGGCGGTGATCACCAAAAACGTTGTCCAGATGAATATGAAGATACCGCTCTATCAGAGCCATGGCGTCGCATCGCCCAAGTACATCGAACTGGCCGGCCCGGCCTCCGAGGGCGTTTTGCTCCCCACGGGAAAGATTCTCGTTGCCGAGCAGCTTCCCGAATCGGATCCTCAGAAGAACGTCCTGAAAAGCTACATCGCCGAGTTCGAGAAACGCTTCTCGATGCCGGTCGGCGGTTTCGGCGGCTACGCCTACGATGGGACATACCTGCTTGCCGCAGCCCTTAAGGGCACCGAAGGCGATAAGAAAAAAATCGCCGAAAACATGGAAAAGATCAAAGGCCATGCCGGCGTCACCGGCACATTCGCCTTCTCCCCTCAGGATCACAACGGACTCGGGGCGGATGCTTTCGTGATGGTGGAAATCAGGGGCGGCAAGTGGCACTTGCTCAAGTAGGCGGGCCATGCAGGAATTCCTTCAGTACATCTTCTCCGGCATAACGAACGGGGCCGTTTACGCGGTGATCGCTCTGGGCTTCTCCATGCTCTACGGCAGCACGGGGCTCATCAACTTCGCCCAGGGCGAGTTCGTCATGATAGGAGCGCTCAGCCTCATATCGCTGTGGAAAGGGGTAAACCTGCCCCTTCCGCTGGCCTTTGCCGGCGCGGTGGCTATAACGGCGATAGCCGGGGCGATGCTTGAGCGGTTCGCGATCAGGAGCGTTAAGAAGCCGCACCCCATCGTTCTCGTCATCATTACGGTGGGAGCTTCCATCCTGCTGCGCGGCGTGGGGATGCTCGTCTGGGGCAAGGACTCGCACGGCTCGCCTTCATTCTCCGACCATGCGCCTTACGACATTCTCGGGGCGACCCTGCTCCCCCAGAGCCTCTGGATCCTGGTCCTGACGCTCGGGGTGGTCCTGGGCCTGCACATCTTCCACAAGCGGTTTCTCACTGGCCGGGCCATGCTGGCATGCGCCATCAGCACGAAAGCGGCGGGGATTGTCGGGATTCCGACCGAAAAAATGGTGCTCCTGGCTTTTTCCATGAGCGCCGCTATGGGCGGTATCGGCGGCGTGCTGATCGCCCCCCTCAGCATGAGCAGCTTTGACATGGGCATGAACCTCGGGCTCAAAGGCTTTTGCGCCGCGATGATAGGCGGGCTTGGAAGCTCGTGGGGGGCCGTTGTCGGCGGGTTGCTGCTGGGAGTTCTCGAAGCCCTCGGAGTGGGATTTCTCTCCTCAGGCCTGAAGGATGCCGCCGCGTTCGTCCTGCTGCTTCTGATCCTCTACTTCCGTCCGTCCGGACTCCTGGGCACGGCTTCCGTGCAGAGATTTTAGCCGGGAAAAGCGGGGGGACGCGCTCACCGCGCTTTTCGGTCGCTCACCGTTTGGCGCAAGAGGAAAATCCATGCGGTATCTGATTCTCATGGCGGGGGTTCTCGCGGCGGGGTTCGGCCTGTCGAGTCCCTACCAGATCCAGTTGCTCACCTTCATCGGCATCAATTCCCTGCTCGCCCTGGGGTTGAACATGCTGATGGGCTATGCCGGGCAGATATCCCTGGGGCACGCGGCCTTCTTCGGGCTCGGCGCTTACGTCACGGGGGTGCTCACCGCGCATTTTCACTGGTCGCCCTGGCTCGCGCTGCCGGTCGCCATCCTTCTGACCGCGGCGGCGGCGTTTCTGATCGCCCTGCCGTTGCTCGAACTGAGTGGGTTTTATCTCGGGATGGGCACCCTGGGGTTCGGGATGATCGGATATGTCGTCTTTCGCCAGTGGAGCAGTCTCACGGGGGGGGATTCCGGGCTTGTCGGAATACCTTCGCTCGAACTGGGCCCGCTCTCGTTTGCCGACGCGAAGAATTATCTATTTCTGGTGTGGGCCGTGGCGCTGCTCTGCATCTTTCTGTGCGACCGGCTCATCCACTCGCGGATCGGACGGGCCTTGAGAGCGATTCACGACAGTGAGCGGGCGGCCTCTTCAATGGGCATCGACACGGGCCGCCTGAAGGTGCACATTTTCGTTCTCAGCGCCGTTATGGCCGCAATCGCGGGGTTTCTCTACGCGCATCTCGTGAGCTTCATCAGCCCGGGCTCTTTTGATTTTCTCGTCTCCATCCGGATAGTCACCATGGTGGTCATCGGCGGCATGGCAAGCGTCTGGGGCGCACTGCTGGGAGCCTCTGTCATGACCATTCTGCCCGAGACGCTGACGGTCTTCACCGAATACGAGATGATAGTCTACGGGCTTATCATGATCACGATCATGATCGTTATACCGCAAGGACTCTTCAGAGGGATACTCGACATTTATGAACGCGCAAGGTTCAGGACAGGAAGCATTCCTGCCGGTCCTCAGGCTTGAGGAGATCTCCCGCTCCTTCGGGGGGATCCAGGCCTTAAACGATGTCAGCTTCGAAGTTGCGCCGGGGGCCATTCACGCATTGATCGGACCGAACGGCGCAGGGAAGACCACGCTTCTCAACGTGATCACCGGGAGCTGTCCGCCCGATACGGGGGCGGCCTTCCTCGGCGATTGCCGACTGAACGGCAGGAAACCGCACGAACGGGTCTCGCTGGGCATCGCGAGGACCTTTCAGAATATCGAGCTCTTCGGCAGCATGACGGTGCTGGAAAACGTGCTCGTAGGCAGGCACGTAAAGACCCGTTGCGGCTTTTTCGGCGCGATGGCCGGACTGCCCGGATGCTCGCTGGAGGAGAGGAAGGCACGGCAGAGGGCGCACGAACTGCTCGATTTCGTCGGGTTGTCGGAAGCGGCCGACTGGCGCAGCACAGACCTGCCTTTCGGCTGGCAGCGTTTCCTGGAAATCGCCCGCGCGCTGGCAACGGGACCGAAGGTCCTCCTGCTCGATGAGCCCGCATCGGGGCTCAACCCGGTCGAGACCTCGACCCTGTGCGACCTCCTGCGAAAGATCCGCGAAAACGGCGTGACCCTTCTCCTCGTCGAGCACGATATGAACCTCGTGATGGAGATTTCCGATCGCGTGTTCGTTCTTAACCACGGAATGAAACTTGCGGATGGCACCCCTTGCGAGATCCAGGCAAACGAAGCCGTGATTTCAGCCTACCTCGGGCGGGAACGGATGGGAGGAAAATGCTCCGCGTGCGCGATCTGAAATGCCGCTACGGGACGGTCCCGGCGATCAACGGGATCAGCCTGGAGATCAATGCAGGGGAACTGGTCGCGCTGGTCGGAGCCAACGGAGCCGGAAAGAGCACCCTCCTCCAGGCGGTCTGCGGGTTTGTACCCGATTGGGAGGGCGACATCGCCTTTGAAAAGGAGTCGCTCTACTCCCTGCGGCCGGCTCAAATCGTCCGGAAAGGAATCAGCCTCGTCCCCGAAGGCCGTCTTCTTTTCCCGCCGCTCAGCGTGAAGGAAAACCTCGAACTCGGCGCCTACGTGCGCTACAGGCGCCGCGAGCACAAGGAAGTTGCGGAAGATCTCGAAACGGTGCTGGACCTTTTTCCGATCCTCAAACAGCGCGCGAAACAACCGGCGGGGACCCTTTCGGGCGGAGAGCAGCAGATGCTTGCCATCGGCCGCGCTCTCATGGCGCGCCCGCGACTGCTCCTCCTGGATGAGCCCTGCATGGGGTTGGCGCCTCTGCTGGTTCTGGTGATCCTGGAGACCCTGGCACAGCTCAGGGCGCGCGGAATCACGATCCTGCTCGTGGAACAGAACGCGCGCGCGGCTCTCGGGGCGGCAGACCGGGGCTACGTCATCGAAAACGGAACGATCGCCATCGAAGGCCCCGCCCGGGATCTGCTGCTGAACAAGAGCGTAACGCAGGCATACCTGGGCAAGGAATGCAGAGTCTGACGGACTCCGGAAGGATACTCCCCCGAAGCGAACCGCCCGGCGGCCGGGATGCCGTGGCCTCCCCCGTCAAAGGTATCGATACAGGATGGCTCTGCGGCGCGCAATCAAACCGGAGGCGTAAACTGCGAGAGTTCGAGGATGGATAACTGCTTTTCTATTTTCGCGACTTGATCCACCAGCTTCGCATATCCCTGCCTGGCCAGAAATTCCTGTTCACTGGCATCAAATCTTTTCTGAAGATCTTCCAGTTCCCGCTGGGATACAAACATGCGCAAAGAGGGAAAAATAACGGTTTCTTCCCGCGCCATGTGAGGCTGGTACATGCGGACAAATTCGCGCATGTTGCGGATGAGTCTCTGCTTTCTTTCGTCGGATGCGCCATTGGCGTTGTCGAGGATGGCTATCGTAAGCCGCCGCCCTGCCTGGTGCTGGACGAAAAGCATCTTTACAAGATCGCCCAATTTCCCGGCGCTTTCGAAACGCGGGAACAGCTCCTCTTCTTCGAACTTGTTATGATACCCTTCGACAAAACGGCGTACGATTTCCGCCGAATTGCCCAGAGTTCCGTTCGGCAGCTCTTTACCCGCCTCGATCCTCCGCAGGCACTCCTCGAAAACCAGAATCAGCCGGTGCAGGACTCCGTGGTCCCGCATAAGAATCTCCGCGGGAATTGTTTCGGCTTTTTCTTTCACCGCAAACGAGACACCGGGGACCGCGGACAGGATGATTCCCGTAGCGACCGCCCCGGCCGTCTTCAACAGATCGCGGCGAGACGAAATCTTGGATAACATCTGGCAAACCCCTGATCTATTTCGGCATGCTGGCTTGCTCACACTCCGTCCTGCCATATTTCCTCGGAGGACCCTCATGCGATGCGCAATGTAAACCTTAAGCGAGATTCAATCAATAAGCGATCCGCCCCGCACGAGCCCTTCCATTGGGTAGAGACTTTACGCAAATTGATCGAAAAAGCCGTGTGGGCGTGAACTTAAAAAATTGAGTTTTCCGGAGAAGAATTTGCGCAGCTTCCTAACGGACCTGCAGGGTCATACTGTTGGCATTCAGGGCCGGGCTGTAGCCCTCTTTACGCACAAGCCACTGAATATACTTCGCAAATCCTGATCCGACAAATCCTTGTGGAGCCATGGGTCATAGTCCCCTTCGGGACCGTCTCCCGCCTCGCTCACCGATTCCTCCGGCTCGTTTCCTGCGATAGCCACCTCGTCTTTCTTCTTGAGCATGGGCTCGATTCCGGCATTGTGCCTGACCCAGCGGTCGCACTCATCATGGCTCCCGACGAAGTAGAACTTGATATCCTCGTCCTGCATAATTCCAACCAGCCTGTATGCCCGCACCAAGTCGAACTTTATGCAGTTCTTTATGCGGGCCTCTCCGTATTTTGTCAGCCGTCCCATTTGCTTCGGACTTCCGACTCCCTGCTGGATCAGCTGGTCGATGATCGACCGAGCATGCCTGGCGGCCATGGCCGCGGTGCCTCCCGACCTCAGGAGGATTCTGAGCTGTTTGATCAGCCTGGCATCCTGGAAGATTCTCAACGCGGTACTCCCCTGACGATAGATTTGGGCTACTCAACGTTCCACCCTTTTGATAACAGTTGCCGACACATGGTGTCCAATAGATTCGTCATGTTATTATCTATATCTGTCATTGATTTTCCCTATCATTGGAGGGACCTGTATTGAAAGAGCATGACCGCAGCCCGGCTGTCACCCCCCGGCATGCCACGATCTCACCCGCCGCCAAACCCGGCCTTGATTCTGTTGACATCGGAGGCAAGACTCCTCTATTGTCGTATTTACGGAGCGTCCGCCGGGGATTCCGTCCGGAGGAAGTCGTAAGGGTCCGGCTCCGCTCACAATATCCCAATTTGATCCATTAGAGTTTTTCGAACGACCGTTGAGATCGGGGCGGTGGCCTGCGCTCGCACCGCCCGGATGCCGGAACCCGGCGGCGGTTGCAGGCGGCTTCACGAGGAAAATGTTTCATGAATCTTTCCGAGAAGCACAAGGTCCGTTGGGATTTGATCCTTTGGGCCGGGGCGGTTTTAACTCACGCAATTCTGTTTGTGCCCACCTACGCCCGGGTAGGCAACCCCGCCACCGCTCTGACCATGCTGCCTATCGCGGCTTCGGCTTTCGCCATGGGGTGGTGCGGAGGGCTGCTTGCCGCCCTTGTTTACCTGCCCATCAATGCAGGCTTGCTCTATCTCGCCGGCGCGCCCGTTTGGGCCGTCCCGCAGCAGATGTGGCCCGGGATTCTCGGTTCCTTTGTCGTCGGCGCCATTCTTGGAGCTCTTAGCGATTCCTCGCGCAGATCGCGGTTGCGGGCCGCGGAGCTGAAGCTGCAGAAGGAAGTGCTCGAACGGGAGATTGAGGCGCACAAGAAGACGCGGCACGAACTCTGCGCAACGAATGTAAGGTTGAAGCTTGAAGTGTCCGAACGAAGGCGCGTGAGCGATTCCCTCGCGCATGTTCAGGCCGATCGCAGGGATATTTTCGAAAATGTGGAGGAGGGCTTGTTCCAGGCCAACCGCGACGGCTTCCTCATCGCGGCCAATCCCGCAGCTGCCCGGCTTTTGGCGTTCGATTCGGTGCCGGATCTCATTTATGCGGCCGCCGAGGCATCAAAAAAGGGAAGCGCGGCCCCGGACCAGCTCTCTGAGATTTTACTTCTGGCCCGAAAGGGAGAGGACCTCAGGGGGCACGAGATAAAAGTCTTCCGCAGCGACGGCACCCTCGGGTGGATACAGGTGGACCTGCGGGCCGTCCCCGATGCGAATGGGAACGAGGTTCAAATCCGGGGCCGCATCCGCGACGTCACGGAGCGCAAGGTTTTCGAGGCGGAAAGGGCCGATTTGGAGTCTCTCCTGAACAAGGCGCAAAGGCTTGAGACGATAGGAACTCTGGCCGGGGGAATCGCCCACGACTTCAACAACGTTCTTGCAATCATCATGGGTTATGCGGACCTGGTGAGAGCCGACCTTCCGGACAACTCCAGGGAAAAGCAGAATATCGAGCGTGCCCTCCAGGCGTGCAACAGGGCCATGGATCTCGTAAGGCAGATCCTGGCGTTCTGCCGGTCCTCAAACGACCTGGAGAGATCACCCTTCGATGTGCGGCCGACGATCGAAGAGGTCCTAGATTATTTCCGCTCAACCTGCAAACCTGCGATCGAAATTCGTCAAAACCTGTCGGAAGAAGCCGCCACGGTGCTCGGCAATCCCTCGCAGATTCATCAGGTGGTGACGAATCTCTGCACGAATGCGATCCACGCCATGGAGACCGCAGGGGGCGTTCTCGCCGTGGAACTGGCCGAGGCAAGCCCTTCGGAATACAGCGCGGCGATGCGCGCCACCGGCAAGCCAGGACCCTTTGTGAGGCTGACGGTAAAAGACACCGGACACGGAATGGACCCAGCCACGATGGAACGCATTTTCGAGCCCTATTTCACCACAAAGGGACCGAACAAGGGAAACGGCATCGGACTGGCCGTCGTTCAGGGCATAGTCAAGGGCCATGACGGAACGATCACGGTGGAAAGCCAGGTCGGCAAGGGGACCAGCTTCCATATCTTCCTGCAGGGGATTGAGGCGCCGCCCATGGGCGCGCTTTTCGACGCGATGCCGAAGGGATCCGAACGGGTGCTCCTGGTGGATGCTGAACCGCCGCTGGCCGATATCTGGAAGAACTCTCTGGCTAGGCTTGGCTACAATGTCGTGGCTACATCAAACGGGCTTGAGGCGCTGGAAATCTTCCGGGTGGGCCCCTACTTCTTCGACCTCGTCGTGGCGGACAACTCGATGCCGCAGATCAGCGGCGTCCAACTCGCAGAAAAGATAAGCAAAATTCGGCCGGATATTCCCATTATCCTCTGCACGGACATAAAAGAAGACATCCCCGACGAGAAGATCCGCGAAAGCGGGGTCCGGATGCTCATGCGAAAGCCGCTGGAGTGGGGCACTGTCGCCAACGTGATGCGGCAGATCCTGGACGAGGCCCGCACAAGCATGAACTGATGCCAATTGCGTTCGAGTTGATACCACTCAGGACACCAGAGAGCGGGGGAATGATTCCCCCCACAGCCGTAGCGCCAAATTGAGCCGCGTAGCGGCGAGGGGGTGTGCGGCGCGAAATTCCCCGCGCTTTTCAAAAGCCTTCTTTGGTGCATCCTTGAACGCAAATGCGTATGACATCCGGCCGGGGTGGATCCGCCCGCGACCGCCCGATGGTGCGTGCCCTTCCATTTGCGCTGAAGATGCGCCCCCGGCGGTAAGAGAAACTAGCATTTAGAGCAATTAGGGTCTATATACTATAGACTTTCAGCTAGAATGTCCCTGATTTCCGCAGAACCCCGCTAATCGAGCAGGACACGACCGTGAAGTGTAAAAATGTTTTTTCCAACGTATTGGAGTGCATCGGCAACACGCCTCTGGTTCGCATAAACAGGATGAACCCCAACCCGAACGTGACGCTTTATGTCAAGTTCGAGGCGAAAAATCCCGCCGGTTCGATCAAGGACCGGGCCGCCCTTTCGATGGTCGAGACGGCCGAGCGAGCGGGACAGCTGGTGCCCGGGAAAATCATCATCGAAGCCACAAGCGGCAACACGGGTATCGGACTTGCGATGGTCGCGGCGGTGAAGGGCTATCGCGTTCTCCTGGCGATGCCGGAAACGGCCAGCCTGGAGCGTCAGAAGATCCTCAAGGCGCTCGGGGCCGAACTTCTTTTGACTCCGGGCGCTCTGGGCACCGACGGGGCGATCGAAGAGGTCTACAACCTGGTCAGGGAAAACCCCGACCGGTATTTTTCGACCGATCAGTTCAACAATCCCGCGAACCCCGCCGCTCATTACAACGGCACCGGCCCGGAGATCTACGACCAGACCGAGGGCAAGGTCAATGCCGTGGTGGTAACGCTCGGCACCTCCGGAACCGCCATGGGCATACTGCAGGCCATGCGAGAGCGGGACTCCGCAATCCGGGTGATCGCGGTCGAACCGAATCCGGGGCACAAGGTCCAGGGACTGAAGAATATGAAAGAGTCCTACGTCCCCGAGATTTTCGATCGCCACGCTCTGGATGAAGTCGCCACCATTCAAGACGAAAACGCCTTCGAGGCCGCCCGCAGGCTGGCCCGCGAGGAGGGTATCTTTGCCGGGATGAGTTCCGGGGCGGCAATGGCGGTGGCGATGGAGGTCGCATCCAGGATGGAAAGCGGCATTGTCGTCGCGGTCCTTCCCGACGGCGGCGACCGGTATTTGAGCACGAATCTTTTCACCACGATGCTTGAACCCGATTTCAAGTTCTTCAACCTCCTCGACCGCCAGAAGATCGAATTCAGGCCGGTCAGGGAAGGCAAGGCACGCATCTGCGTGACCGGGCCCCCTCTCGACCAGTCCCTTTCCGTGCAGGATTCCCGCCGGTTCCTCGTTGCCGATCTGCTTTCGCGGTTCTTTCAGGTCAAAGGTTTTTCCGTCGATGAAATCGTTCTCATTCCGGATTTCGACAGCCGGACGATCAACAGCTCCATCACGGCTGGAATGTGCCTGGGGCCCTATACGCAGCAGAGGTTTGAATCTTTTCTCGGCGACCTGGACTCGCTCGGCATAAATCGCGCCTACCGGTATCCGCGCACGACCGAGCACCTGGACACCATAATCGAATTCACGAAAAGCCTGATCTCCAAGGGGCTCGCTTATGAAAAGCTCCGCTCGGTTTACTTTGACCTCTCCAAGAGCGGAGGCTACGGGACGCTCTCCGGAATCGACCCCAAAAAGGTCCGGGCGGGCAAAACGGTGGACCTCAATGCCTATGAAAAATTGAACCCGACCGACTTTGCCCTGCTCAAGCGTGCAACCCTCTCCGAGCTCAAGCGCGGCGCCTGCGTAAAGACCGATTGGGGCAATGTGATCCCGACCTGGCATATTTCCGCGGCCTCGGCCGCCATCCACGACTTCGGACCGCAGATCGACATCATCGTGAGCGGCATGGATTATCTTTTCCCGCACCTTGAAAATGTCCGCGAGATCGGAGAGGCGCTGACGGGAAAGCCCTTCGCCAATACCTGGATGATCGCGGAAAGAGTCTGGTCAACCAGGAAGGACAAGGGCAAAGAGTCCATGGACGAGAGCATGCCGGTCAGAGACCTTTTCGCTCTGGGCTACTCCGCCCGCGAGGTCCGTCACTGGCTGCTGAGCACCCACTACCGCAAGCCCATCCAGGCGACTCCGGAAAACATCCGCAATGCGGTCGGGGGACTGAAACGGATCGATGAATTCATTATGAAGGTCCGCGCATCGTCGGGAATGGACGGGAACAACAACCAGCTCTCGCAGCTGGCCTTCTCCCTCGAGGAAGAGTTCCTCCAATCGCTTGCCGACGATCTCAACGTGCCCCGGGCGCTTGCCGCCATATTCCGCTTTATCCGGCAGGCAAACCCGTTGATCGACAACTACGGGGCGGGCCCTTCCCAGAAAGCCAATATCCTTGAAATTTTTCGAAAAGCCGATTCCATTCTCGGCGTCTTCGACATGGGCTCCCGGCCCCTCAGCCCTGCGGAAGAGAGGTTGATCCGGGACCGCGAAACAGCCAGATCGAACAAGGACTGGGCCGAGGCGGACAGAATCAGGGATGAGCTTCTGCGGTGCGGAATACGCGTCATCGACACGCCCGCCGGCAGCAGGTGGGAACTCCACAGGCAGTAAAGAACGCAAAACGAAAAAGCCCAAAAGCGTGGGGAGCCTGCTCCCCCCCTACGTCGCTTCGCGGCTCATTTGGCCCGCGGCCGCGCCGAGCATTCTCAAGCCCGGCCGTAGATCCTCGTAAGCTCCGATATCTTTCGGGCAAGCGACGGACCGAGCTGTGAATACGCCACCCGCCACTCCCAGTTGCC